>JBFZCW010000101.1:0-15117 GCA_041307765.1 Chromatiaceae bacterium | reverse complement strand
CGCTGGGTGGCCCGCTGCGCCGGGGGGATGTACACCCCGTTGATCAGAACCAGATGGGTGAGCCGCTCGGGCACCTGGTGTCGGAGCAGGATGCCTTCTACCGTGTCCGACTCGTCAATGTCCAGGTCTACCCGATTGTCGCGCGCACCCGGAGGCAGATAGTCCCCGAGGGTGGCGAAGAGCTTGAGGGTGATCCGCGTCATTTGCGGGAATCTGCGTGGATTTTTGGGCGCCCTCGTCAATGGACCCCCGCCATGGACCTCAGTGCCGTCGGCTGCTGGCTGCGGGCCACATAGGCTTCGGGGAAGCGCAGGGGGGCCGCCTTGAGCACCTGCTTCCAGCACCCCAGCGGGGTCTTGTTCTGGATCAGGCCGCGCAGGACGCCCACGTGCTGGGTGAGCCCGATGGCGGTGGCCCCGATCAGGACGTCCCCCTGGAACTGGAGGCTCAAGTACCTGTGGTGGTCCTCGTCCACCAGCTCAACGCCGTCGGGCTCATCACCCCCCCACCACTGGCCAAAGGAGGACGAGATCATCCCCAGGGTGTCCAAAACATTGATGGCCAGGACCCCCGGGAGGCGCACGTCCCGCCCGGCCATGTTGAGCCCAGCCACCCGCGCCTGGTCCGCTGCGTTGGGCTGAATGGCGGAGACCAGATGGGCCCCGGTGAAGAGGTCCGGGGCCTCGGCCACATCCCCAGCGGCAAAGATGCCGGGGACTGAGGTCTCCATCCGGTCGTCCACCAGAACGCCCTTGGCCACGTGGACCGGTGTGGCCTCCAGGAAGCTCAGGTTCGGGGTCACGCCGGCAGAGACGATGAGCAGGTCGGCGGGGAGCCTGGTACCGGTGTTGAGGTGGACCGACAGGGCCGCGCCGCTTTCGCGCCGGCCGTCGCCCGCCTCGATGCGGTCGATACCGGCCTGGGTGATGACACGGATGCCCTTCGACTCGACCCACCGGCGGATCATGTTGCCGGCCTTCTGGGTCATCATCCGCGGCACCATGCGGTCGCCGAGCTCGACAACGGTCAGCTCCACGCCACGGGCGGCCAGGGTCTCCATGATAATGCAGCCGATGAATCCGGCCCCGAGTTGGACCACGCGGCTGCCGGGTCTGGCGAAAAGGGCAATAGCGCGGGCGTCCTCCAGGGTCCAGCAGGTGAGGACCTGGGGCAGGTCGATACCCGGGTTGGGGGGGCGGTTGGGGCGGGAGCCGGTGGCCACCAGGAGCCAGTCGTAGGTCTCGCGGCTGCCGTCGTGGAACAGGACGCTGCGGGCGCTGGTGTCCAGGGCCACGGCGCGGCCCCGCCGCTCCGTGATGCCCAAGCGCGTGTAGTGGTCCGGGTCCTTGCGAAGGTAGGTCCCTGCCTCGTCGATCTGGCCCTCCAGCAGGTAGGGGATGGCCATGCGGGAGTAGGGGGGGGCGTCCTCGCTTCCGGCGAGGACGATCTCGGCCCCGGGGTCTGCGCGGCGCAGGGTCTCCGCGGCGAGGACACCGGCGGGACCGTTACCCAGGATCAGGTGTTTCATGGGTTTTCCTCGGTGGAAGCCGCATCGGTGCGGCGTCGGTGGGACGGCCAAACGTCACCCGATAGCGGGAGGGCCGCCCCCGGCCCGATGCAGCGTCTTCCAGAGACGTTCTGGAAGACACCCAGTCGCGGCGATGGCCCCCAGGGATGGGGGACATGCTGTGGACCCAGGAGCAGTCCCCAGCGCGGCGCCGCTCCCACACAGGGGGTGCCAGGCGACGAGGCTCAGAGCCCCAGACGCGCGAGGGTCTCTGCCCGTGGGACGCCCTCGGTATCCCAGCCCCGCAGCTCGTAGTACTCCGGCAGCATCACGTCCAGCCCGTTGACCAGGCCCTTCGCGGGACCGGTCTTGGCCGGCTCCGTCTTGAGCCTGGGCGGCAGCTCATCGTCCTTCTTGGTGAGCCCGGCGGCCAGGTTGAACTGCTTTTCCATGTTCCAGATGCGCTCGCCCACTTCGTTGATCCGCTCCAGGGACCAGTCACCCTCGCAGGCGGCCTGGATCTGGGGCTGGATGTCTGCCAGGCCCCAGGCGAAGCTGGTGAAGATGCAAAGCCCCGACGCATCGAAGGCGGCAGTGGCGTCCTGGAAGGCCTTGACCAGGCCCGCTTTGCCCTCCGTAACGAGCGGGTCTGTCTTGAACGGGATGCCGAGCACTTCCGAGGCGACGGTATAGCCGCGCAGATGGCAGGCGCCCCGATTCGAGGTCGCGTAGGCCAGGCCCATGCCCTGGATGCCGCGGGAGTCGTAGGCCGGGAACTCCTGGCCCTTGACGGTCATGGACAGCTCCGGGCGGCCGTACCTGGCACACAGGCGCCTCGACCCCTCACCAAGCTCCTTACCGAACCCCTCGCTGCGTGCCGTCATCTCCGCCAGGGTGACGAGGGCCTGGGCAGAGCCGAAGGGGGCGTCGATCCCGATCTGCTCCTTAGTGAGCACCCCCAGGTCATACAGCTCCATGGCGGCACCGACCGTAGCGCCGAAGGAGATCGGGTCCATGCCCTGCTCGTTGCAGACCAGATTGGCGTATTGCAAGGCCTCCAGATCGCCTACGCCGTTGGCGGCGCCCAGGGCCCAGGCCGCCTCGTACTCCAGGCCGCCAGAGGCGCCCCAGTACTCGGGTTTGTTGACCACCGAGAAGTGAGTCTCGTCGATCTTCGAGATACGCCCACAGGCGATGGTGCAGCCAAAGCAGGCAGCATTGGTCACGAGCTGGGGCTTGCCGTCGCTCAGACGCGGCTCGTGCATGGCCTCCCCGGAGATCTTGCCGGCCGACTCGAACTGGACGTCCCGGTGGTTGCGGGTGGGCAGGGCCCCCATCTCGTTGATCACATTCATCAGGACCTGGGTCCCGTACTTGGGCAAGCCCTGGCCGGTGACCGCATTGTCCGCCAGGATCTGTTTCTTCTCCGCCGTGACCTTGAGGAACTCCGGGAAGTCACGGATGCTGGACAGGCCCTTGGTCCCGCGGATAGCCACCGCCTTGAGGTTCTTGGAACCCATGACGGCCCCCACCCCGGAGCGCCCGGCGGCGCGATGAAGGTCATTGACGACTGCCGCGTACAGGACCCCGTTCTCGCCGGCCTGACCGATGGATGAGATGCGGATCTGGGGGTCCTGATGGGCGGCCTTGATCGTCTCCTCCGTCACCCAGGTACTCTTGCCCCACAGGTGGGCGGCGTCACGCAACTCCGCCCGGTCGTTCTCCAGATAGAGGTAGACCGGCTTGGGTGAGCGGCCCTCGAAGACGATCATGTCCCAGCCGGCGAACTTCATCTCGGCACCGAAAAAGCCGCCGGAGTTGGAGCAGGCGATCGCCCCCGTCAGGGGCCCCTTGGTCACGACCGTGTAGCGCCCGCCGGTGGAGGCCATGGTCCCTGTGAGGGGCCCGGTAGACATGATGAGCTTGTTGTCTGGGGAGAGCGGATCGACTCTTGGGTCGACCTCCTCCACCAAATACTTGCTCGCCAGTCCCCGCGAGCCGAGGTAGTCGAAGGCCCACGCCATATGGAGGGGCTCCGGGGTGCAGGTACCCTTGCTCAGGTTGACCCGCAGGATCTGTCTGTTCCAGGCCATGTCTTTCTCCTCCTCAAAGGGCGGCGGCGTTGGCGCGTTCGGCCCAAGCGCGCATGCGGTCGAGCCCGGTCCAGTCCGCGTCCACGTAGGTGATCGCCTGGGTGGGACAGGCCTTGGCGCAGGCCGGGTCGCCGCCGCACAGGTCGCATTTCTGGACCTTGCCCACGTCGCTCATGTAGTTGATGGTCCCGAAGGGGCAGGCGATGGTGCACACCTTGCAGCCCACGCAGGTGGCCTCCAGCACCACCTTGGCCCCGGTGGCGGGGTCGAGCTTGATGGCCTCCACCGGACAGGCGCGCATGCACCAGGCATCGCTGCATTGGGTACAGGTGTAGGGCACCTTGCGCCCCTCATGCTCGAAGCTGAAGACTTTGATTCTGGACTTGGACGGATTGATGGACTCGGTATGGGTGTAGGAACAGGCCATCTCGCACTGCAGGCAGCCCGTACACTTGACGGGGTCGATGGAAAGCGACTTCTGCATGGAACTCCCTCGCGGCACTGGTTGCCGGGCGGTTGGACAGCCCTGGCTGGTTATAGTTGACCGACAGGCTCGGCTAGTATTGTGTACTTTTGCCGCGCGTGCCAGCCGACAACTGCCAAAGCCCTTGCCGCCGACCCCTCCGCCCCAATTCTCCCCCATCAAGACCGACCACCCATGCTTAGGCCGATGCTCAGCCTCTCCACCCACAGCGCCATCGACGAGATCCGGCCGGCAGACTGGAACCGACTCACAGACCCGGATACCCCTTTCCTTCGCCACGAGTTCCTCGCCGCCCAGGAGCGCCACGGCTGTGTCGGCCGGACCCTGGGCTGGATACCGCACCACCTGGCCCTGCGCGACCGCGATGGGACCTTGGTCGCGGCGGCCCCCTGCTACCTGAAGTCCAATTCGTACGGGGAATTCGTCTTCGACTGGGCCTGGGCCGATGCCTATGCCCGCGCCGGCCGGCGCTATTACCCGAAGCTGGTGGTGGCATCCCCCTACACCCCGGCCACCGGCGCACGCATTCTCACAGGCGACACCCCGCGGCGCGCCGAGTACGCCGTCGTGCTGATCCGCGGGGCCTGCGAGGAGGCGCGCGGGCTCGGGGTCTCGTCCCTGCATTGGCTCTTCACCTCCGAGGAGGAGACAGCCTGGGCAGAGCAGCAGGGCCTGATGCGCCGCGTGGGCTGCCAGTTCCACTGGCACAACGCGGGCTACGGCAGCTTCGACGACCTTCTGGGGGCCTTCTCGGCCCCCAAGCGCAAGAACGTCAAGCGCGAGCGCCGCCGGGTGGCCGAGGCCGGGATCCGCTTCCGTCTGCTTCGCGGCCCGGAGGTCACCCCCGAGGAGTGGGTCCTGTTCCACCGCCTCTACTGCGACACCTTCGACAAGCGCGGAGGTATCCCGACCCTGTCGTTGCCCTTCTTCGAAGAGATCGGTCGAACCATGGGGGAACAGTTGCTCCTGGTACTCGCCTACCAGGGTACGGACCTGGTGGCCGCCGCCTTCAACCTGGTCGGCACGCGCACCCTGTACGGGCGCCATTGGGGCTGCTTCACGGACTTCGACAGCCTGCACTTCGAGGCCTGTTATTATCAGGGGCTCGAGTTCTGCATCGCGAACGCTCTGCAGCGCTTCGAGCCGGGTGCCCAGGGGGAGCACAAGATCAGCCGGGGCTTCCTGCCGATCCCCACCTGGTCAGCGCACTGGATTGCCGACCCGGGGTTCCAAAAGGGCATCGGGCATTTTCTTGAGATGGAGTCGGAGGGCATGGCGGACTACATCGCAGACATGCGGGCCCGAAGCCCCTTCAGAGCCGACGCGGCTGGTGCCGGGGCGGGCGCCTGCAAGGGCAGCGCAGGGACCTGACACCGTGCTGTTCCTGCTCGACCCCGTCAACCCCAGGGCCCCCTTCCCGGCCGCCATCCTGGCGGAAACCGACCCGAACGGCCTCCTGGCCATCGGCGGTGACCTCCACCCCGAGCGACTGATCAACGCTTACCGCAACGGCATCTTTCCCTGGTTCAGCGCCGGCGACCCCATCCTGTGGTGGAGCCCGAACCCGCGTACCCTGCTCTTCCCCAACCAGGTGCGCCTGTCGCGCAGCCTGCGCAAGACGCTGCGCCGCCGCCGGCTGGGGGTGACCATGGACCGTGCCTTCGACCTGGTCATCCGGGCCTGCTCCGGGCCCCGCCAGGACGGGGCCGGGACCTGGCTGGTGCCGGAGATGATCACCGCCTACGGCGAGCTGCACCGCCGCGGCCTGGCCCACTCGGTGGAGGTCTGGCAGGCGGGCGAGTTGGTGGGTGGGCTCTACGGGGTCGGCCTGGGGCGCGTCTTCTACGGGGAGTCCATGTTCTCGCGGGTCGGCGATGCCTCCAAGGTCGCTCTGGTTCACCTGTGTCAGCGCCTGGAGGCATGGGGCTTCGCGGTCATCGACTGCCAGGTCATGTCAGAACATCTGGTGCGCATGGGGGCGCAGCAGGTCCCGCGAGACGCATTCCTCGCCCTGCTGCAGCGCTGGTGCCAGGTACCGGGGCGCAACGGGAGCTGGGACGACGGAGGCCTGGTCTTCCCACTGCCCCCGGGGCCGGGTGCCGAGTCGGCTGAGGAGACAGCCACAGCGCCAGACCGCAGCCTGCCGCACGCGGGGGGCGCGACCAAAGGTGAGGCGGTGTCGTGAACCGCAACCCCGGCATGGGCGAGGGCCGCCCCATCGCCCTCTACCTGACCGGGGAGCACCCCTGCTCCTACCTCCCGGACCGCCCGGCGCGCACCCTGTTCGTTGACCCCCTCGCGCGGATCGACGGGGCCACCTTCCAGTCGCTGCTAGGGCAGGGGTTCCGGCGTAGCGGGGGCCACATCTACCGGCCCGCCTGCCGCGGCTGCCAAGCCTGCATCTCGCTGCGCCTGCCGGTCGAGAGCTTCGAACCCAACCGGTCCCAATGGCGAAACTTCCGCGCCAATGTGGCCGAGGTGACAGTGACCGACCGCCCGCCGACCTTCCAACCCGAGCACTTTGCCCTCTATCGACGCTACCTGCAGGCGCGCCACCCGGAAGGGTCCATGGCCGATGGAACCAGCGAGAACTACCGGGATTTCCTCATCGACCCCTGGGGCGGTGAGACCCGCCTGCTGGAGTTTCGCCTGGGAGGACGGCTGATGGCGGTGGCGGTCACGGACGTGACCCCGGGCGGGCTTTCTGCCGTCTATACCTTCTTCGATCCGGACCTTTCCCAACGGGCCCCGGGGAGCTTCGCCATCCTCTGCCAGATCGAGGCAGCCAAGGGCCTAGGGCTGCCTTATCTGTACCTCGGCTATTGGATCGAGGCCTGCGGCAAGATGAGCTATAAGTCCCGTTTCCGGCCCCTGGAGGCGTGGAACGGACGGGAATGGGAGCGGTTCGGCCGGGGGCAGCCCGTCCGCCTGCAGCCGCCCCGCCCTTGAACCCTCCGAGGACGAACCCGGCTCAGGAGGGCAGGCAGCCGCTCGGCGAGTCAGGCCCGCCGCTCGGCGAGGCTCCTATCGCCGCGCGCCGCCGTCTCAGCCTCCGCCACCATGACCACCTGGTTCCGGCCGAGGGCCTTGGCGCGATACAGGGCGTCATCGGCGCGGCTGATGAGCGTCTCTGCGGTGTCCCCGGAGTCGGGCAGGGCGACTGCGACCCCCAGGCTGGCGCTCAATGTGCGCTCCGGCAAACCCTTGGGGGACAGATGCCGGATCGCGTGGTGCATCATGTCGGCCCGGTCGCGCGCAGCAGCCTCGTCGACTCCCCTGAGTCCTATCACGAACTCCTCGCCCCCGTAGCGCCCGCATAAGTCATCGGGCCGCATATGGCGGCTGAGGACCTCGGCCACGGCCACCAGCACCCTGTCCCCCGCCAGGTGCCCGAATCGGTCGTTGATCTGTTTGAAGTGGTCCATGTCCAACATGATGACGGCCACCGGCCCCTCTCCCGGGGCCAGTAGGGCGTCGAGTCGATCGATGGATGCGCGGTGGTTCAAAAGCCCCGTGAGGCTATCGCGACGTGCCAGATCCGCGAGCCGCGCGTTGCTGTCCTGCAGGGCCCGGGTACGGTCGACGACCCGACGCTCCAGGTCGTCGGTCAACTGCCGCAGGTAACGGTTGGCGGAGGCCACCGCAGCCTCCTTCTGCTCGCGCAGGGAACGCACCCGATCCAGCAGGGCTAAGGCCAGAACCCACACCTCCAGGAGAGAACCGAGCTGCATGGCGTAGGTGGTAAAGAGTCCGCTGGACAGGACCCCGGCCGAGGTGAGCCCGGAGACAGAGACGCCGAACAGGAACAGACCCCAGGCGACGACAAAGTAGCGTGCCGTCCTTAACCCGCGCCGCAGGGAGAAGACGCCGGCGGCGAGGATCAGGGGAAGCAGGCAGGACCCGACCACCGAGGCGAGGGGGATGGCGATCCCAAGCGGGGCAAAGGCCCCCAGCACCCCCACCGCAGCTGCCAAGACCAGGAACACCCGAAATGCTGCGCGCAAAGGGCGGGAATGGGGCCAGAAGGCAAGGAAGCGGGTAGTCAGCCACATCATGCAGAGCATGGTCGTGCCGATGAGCACGATGGGTACGCGACTAGCCAACTGGCCCGGGCCAGACCACAGGAACTGGTGACCGAACCCGTTGAGGGAAAACTGAAGCACCGCATAGGTCACGAGGTAGAGCGCATAGAGGAGAAAATTGGGATCCCGAGAGTAAACGAAGATGCCGCAGGCCAGAAATGCCAGGGACAGGAAGACCCCGTAGTACACCCCGAAGCTGAGATAACGCCCTGAGATGTACTCCGACTGCGCACTCGCTGGCCTCAGGATCAACGGGAACTGGAGCGAGCCCGTGGTCTGCAGCCGCAGCACCCCAGTCACGATCCCCTCGGCCGGCAGATCCACCGGAAACGTCGGGTTCGCAAAGTGCAGCGGACGGACGTCAAACGCGAGGTCATCGCCCGCCTCGAAGGTCTGGCGGCGACCGTCGGGGTAGAAGAGGGTTAGCGCGACCTGGTCCAGCAGCGGATAGGCGATCTCCAGCAAGAGATGCTGGGGTCCCCCGGACACGGCACGCAGACGGAACCGGACCCACAGGGGATCGCCGGTAAAGCCGAGGCTGTTGGCGCCCCCTGTGTTCGGCGCAAACCCCGGGTGGTCCCTCGCCTGCTCCGGGGTCAGACCCGCCTCCCCCCTGGTCATTAGCTCCACCATGGGTTGCAGATCCGTTGCCCCGAATCCCAGGCCAACCTCGACCAGGGGCGGTGCGGCCCCAGCCAAGCTGCAGAAAACCAACAGCAGGCCCGCCACCAGGCCGATGCCGGGCCGGCGTCGCTTTCGCCGGGTCGTCGCACGCAAGTGGCAGGGCTGTTGCACGCTGATCCTCAATAGGGGTACAGGCGCCATGATGCCCCGAAGAAGCGTCGCGGGTCCACCAAGGGGGGCGCGGGATCCTCACACGGCCGGGGGCGCCTCGCAGCAGTGGATCGGATGGTGCCGCGGTGCCAGAGGCAGCTAACTTCATTGCGTCGCTGCGACCGCTCTGACTATGCTGCCTATTCACCCACCATTCCGCCGCGTCCCAGCGCATGCCGCCGATGCCCCCCGCCCGTTGGCTCAACAGCCACAAGCCCCTGGCCGGTGCCTACCTGCCCCTGGCGGTCGCCCTGGGGACCGGCAGCAGCCTACTGCTGATCGTCCAGGCCTGGCTCCTGGCCAAGGTGGTGGATGGGGTGAGCCTCCGCGGTGCCGGGCTGGCCGAGGTGCAAACGTGGCTGTGGCCGCTTCTGGGGCTCTACTTGGCCCGAGCGGTCCTCGCCTGGCTGGCGGAGCGGGCCGCCTTCCGCGGTGCGGCTCGGGTCAAGGTGGCCTTGCGCGACCGGGTCTTCCGGCACATCCAGGCCCTTGGGCCCGGTTACCTCTCCGGGGAGCGCAGCGGGGCCCTGGTGGAGTCCCTGGTCAAGGGCATCGAGGACCTGGAGCCCTACTATGCCCGCTTCATCCCGGCGATGAGCCTGAGCGCTATCGTCCCTCTGGCCATCGTGGCCGTCGTCCTGCCGTTGGACTGGCTGTCGGGCCTGGTCTTTCTGCTCACCGCGCCCCTGATCCCCCTCTTCATGATCCTGATCGGCAAGGGTGCCGAGGCCCTGAACCAGCGCCAATGGCGGCGGCTGGCACGCATGAGTGGGCGGTTCCTCGACACGATCCAGGGTCTGCCGACCCTCAAGCTCTTCAACGCCAGCCGCCGCGAGGCCGAGGCCATTGCCCGCGTCTCGGAGGACTACCGGCGCAGCACCATGCAGGTCCTGCGGGTTGCCTTCCTGTCCTCGGCGGTGCTGGAGTTCATCGCCAGCCTGAGCATCGCCATCTTGGCCGTGTTCATCGGCTTCCGGCTCTACCGGCTCGACCTGCCCCTGCCGGACGCGCTCGGCGTGCCGGAGATCGGCTTCGTCACAGGCTTTTTCGTCCTGCTCCTGGCCCCAGAGCTGTTTCTCCCGCTGCGCAACCTGGGGACCCATTACCACGGGCGCATGGAGGCCATCGCTGCCGCCGGTCGGCTCAGGGAGGTCCTCGATACCCCAGTCCCCAAGGGTCACCAGGGGACCGCGACCCTGCCCCCGGGCGCACCCCTGCACCTGCGCCTGGAGGGAGTCTGCTTCGCCTACGCCCCCGGACGCGAGGCCCTTAGGGGGCTAACCTTCGAGCTGCAGCCCGGCGAACGCGTGGCCCTGGTGGGACCCAGCGGGGCCGGCAAGACCACCCTGGTCAACCTGCTGCTCGGCTTTCTACGCCCGGATGCCGGCCGCATCCTGGTGGACGGAGTGGACCTGGCAGGCATCGACCCGGCGGACTGGCGCCGGCACCTGGCCTGGGTCCCGCAGAATCCTCGCCTGTTCCGCGGCACCCTGCTGGACAACATCCGCCTGGGGGCGCCCGATGCCGACCTGGATGCGGTACGCGGCGCGGCGCGCCGGGCCCGCGCGGCGGGGTTCATCGAGGACCTTCCCCTGGATTACGGGACGCTGGTCGGCGAGGGCGGCCAAGGCCTTTCGGGGGGGCAGATCCAACGCATCGCGCTGGCACGGGCCTTCCTGCGCAACGCCCCACTGGTCGTCCTGGACGAGCCGACCGCAAGCCTCGACCCAGCAAGCGAGGGACTGGTCCAGGAGGGCATCGACGACCTGGCCCGCGGGTGCACCCTGCTGGTCATCGCCCACCGCCTCAAGACCGTGCAGGGGGCCGACCGCATCCTGATCCTGGACGCTGGCCGCGTGGTCCAGGAGGGCCATCACGCCGGCCTGGTCGCCGCGGACGGGCCCTATCGGGAGCTGGCGGCCGCCTATGGGGGCCTATCGTGAAGGACCTCCTGCGCCTGTTGCGCCTGCTCGGGCCCTACCGGGGTTGGATGGCCCTGGGCACCCTGCTGGCCCTGATCACCCTGATCGCGAACGTGACCCTGATGGCGACCTCCGGCTGGTTCATCGCGGCCATGGCAGTGGCCGGCACGAGCGGGGCGTCGATGAACTACTTCACCCCAGCCGCCCTGATCCGCACAGCCGCCATCCTGCGCACCGTCGGGCGCTACCTGGAGCGCCTGGTCACACACGAGGCGACCCTGCGCCAGCTCGCCGGCCTGCGGGTGTGGTTCTACGCCCACCTGGAGCCGCTGGCCCCGGCGCGGCTGCAGCAACTCCACAGCGGCGACCTGTTGAGCCGCATCCGCGCCGACATCGATGCCCTGGACAACCTGTACCTGCGCACCCTGGTACCCGTGGCGGTGGCAGCGGCCGGGCTGGCCCTGTCCTTCGCCTTCCTCGCTGTCTTCGACCTTGGGATCGCGCTGTTTGCGCTCGCGATGCTACTGACAGCCGGAGTCCTGGTCCCACTATGGGCCCGAATGAGGGGGGCTGGGCCCGGCCGGCGTATGGTCCAGACCCAGGCGGAGCTGCGCAGCGTGGCCATCGATGGCATCCAGGGGCTTCCGGAGCTCCTGGTCTACGGGGCCGCCGCCGCCCAGGCCCAGCGCCTGCACGCCCTGAGCCTAGCCCTGACCGCGGACCAGGACCGCATGAGTGCCTATGCTGGCATCTCCCAGGGTGCCGTTACCTTGGCCGCCAACCTGGCCCTGTGGGGCGTCCTCTGGCTGGCCGTCCCGCTGGTCGGCCCCACGGGGAGCGGGGCCCCAATCGCCCCGCCCAGCCTGGCCCTACTGGCCCTGTTCACCCTGGCCGCCTACGAGGCGGTGGCCCCGCTGCCGTTGGCGCTTCAGCACCTGGGGGGGACGCTGGCGGCGGCGCGGCGCCTGTTCGAGATCGTCGATGCCGAGCCGGCGGTGATCGAGCCTCGTGGTACCTCACCCCGGCCGCGGTGCTTCGACCTGGAGGTCCGCGGGGTCTGCTTCGCCTACCCGGGGTCCGCCCGCCCAGCCCTGGCGGGGATCGACTTGAGCGTACCCGAGGGCGGTCGGGTCGCCGTGGTCGGGTCTACCGGCTCCGGCAAGAGCACCCTGCTCAACCTGCTGTTGCGCTTCTGGGCCCCGGACCAGGGGTCCATCCGCGTGGGCGGTCACGACCTGGCATCCTTCCATGGAGAGGACCTGCGCCGTCACATCGCCGTGGTCAGCCAGCACACCCACCTCTTCGCTGCGACGATTCGCGAGAACCTGCTGCTCGCCAACCCCGACGCGTCACAAGCGGCGCTGGAGCAGGCCTGCGAGGCGGCCCAGATCCACGGGTTTATCGCCGGGCTGCCAGACGGCTACGACACCTGGCTCGGCGAGACGGGGGTGCGCCTGTCCGGGGGGCAGGCGAGGCGAATCGCCATCGCCAGGGCCCTGCTCAAGGATGCCCCTATCCTTCTCCTGGACGAACCGACGGAGGGCCTGGACGGCCCGACGGAGCGCTCCGTCATGGCGGCCATCGACGACCTGATGCGCGGCCGCACGGTGCTGCTCATCAGCCACCGCACCGCCGGCCTGGAGGCCATGGGCAAGATCGTGGTGCTGGACTCCGGACGGATCCGCGAGAGGGGTACCCACCAGCAATTGCTGGCGGCCGAACACTACCCGCGCCTGCTGGGGCTGAGGTGACCGTCGACGCCAAAGCGCCACGGCACCGGTCGCCTGACGGTGCCGTACGGCAGGCAAGGCGCTACGCCTTGGGCCAATGCCACCCGTCGGCCGTTCGGGTTCGCGCGGTGCGCCTGAAGAGGCCCCTGGGTGACCTGACTCCGTCGGCTCCTACCGGATTTGTTCCTGCAACAGGCTCAGAATCTTCTTGCCTGCGGGGGTATCGTCACGCTGGCCTGCGGCATTCAGCACGGTCAGGCGCGTTTCCGCCCCATTGGCGACAAGCTTGACCTGGTACTTCTTGACTGGATCGATATCGCCGCTGCGCCAGAAGGCCATCTTCGAGAAGAAGCCCTCTTTCTTCTGTGCGCCTTCCGAACCGGGGTCGTACCGCACATAGTAGGTCCCGGTGCTCATGTCGCGGTCTTCGACCGCGAAGCCGATACGATCCAAGGCCACGCCCGTCTGGCGCCAGGCCCGGCGGAACTCCTCCGAGATCACCAGGACCGATCCGGCGCCATCCGGGACCATCCTTGCGGTCGTCGGCCGCGCCGCTCCGTCGGCTGCACTTGGGGCAGCGCTTCCCGTGGCTCCGGCGGCACGCTGCTCCGTCACGCCCAGATAAACCATGAGCCGCTGCAACATCTCAGCCTCCTTGCCGGGGTCGCTGGGGGCGGGCTCCCAGACGATATTGTTGCCCTCGCCCACGGTGTTGCTGAGGATGCGCTCTTGCATCGCCGTGTGAGTCAAAAAGACATCGGTGGTCCCGGGCCTTGCACCTCGCTCCAGGCGAACACGGTACTGATCGCGGGTGGATGTGGCGTGCAGCCCATCGGCTACCTTACGCATCATACGGGTGATGAAGTCCTTTTGGATCTCCGCGCGGTTCTCCAGCCAATCCGTCTTCATGACACCCACCGCCGGATTCTGCTCCAAAAGCAGGATCCCCTGCTCCCGCCAGAAGGACACCAGGCGGGGCCACACGGCGGTGGCCGGTGCTGCGATCTCCAGCCAGCGGCTACTACCCTCGCGCCTCAGCTCCACATCCTTGACGTTCGGCAGGACTTCCCCGCTGGTGGCCACCTCGCGGCGCTTACCACGTTCCACGGCATACTCGGAAAACGTCGCCGACCCGGCCGGAGGAACATCCAGGGCGTCGTTGACGCTGCCCTTGGACAGATCCGGCGGGATCTCCAGATTCTCGGCCCCCTCGCGCTGCTTCTTGTAGGCGAGGGTTTGATCCGGAAGCATGTCATCGATGACCGAACTGCTGCCGCAGGCCGAGAGCATCAGCCCGGCTAGGACGGGGGCAACCAAGTGGCGGAGTTTTCGCATGTCGTCTCGCTTCACGTGAGGTGGTGCTCTTCAAGCCGTCTTCGATCCGGCGTCGCTGGCCCACCCGGAACAGGGACCGACCCGCCGTGGCCAGCGCCGGCCCGGTCAGCGGGAGGGGGTGGTGACCACGCAGAACGGCAGGGAGCCCCACGGATAGTTAGTGCCGACCGCGGAGCACTCCACCAGCCACCGTCAGGGCGCCGCCCGGCGACTAGTCGATGCCCGCATGGCGCATCGCTTGGCGGACGCGCGGCTGCAGCTCCTCGGTCAGCCAGGTCAGTGGGAGACGTATCCCCTTCCGGGCAAGCCCCAGCTCGAACACCGCCCATTTTACGGGGATCGGGTTTGACTGCACGAACAATTCATGGTGGAGGGGGTCAAGCATCGCGTTGACCCCCATCGCCGCACAGCGGTCACCCGCAAGCGCAGCGGCACACATCTGCGCCATCAGGCGTGGGGCAATATTGTTGGTGACCGAGATGACGCCGTCGCCGCCACGCAGCATGAATTCACACCCGGTGGCGTCATCGCCGCTGTAGAGGCCGAATTCCGGGCCGCACAGGGCCCGCAGTCGGGGCAGGCGGGCAAGGTCCCCGGTCGCGTCCTTGAGGCCCACGATGTGCGGGACCTCGGAGAGGCGGGCGGTGGTCTCCGGCGTCATGTCGCAGGCGGTTCGCCCGGGGACGTTGTAGAGGATCTGCGGTATATCCACCGCCTCCGCAACCGCCCTATAGTGCAGGAAGAGCCCCTCCTGCGTCGGTTTGTTGTAATAGGGGGTAACCAACAGGGCCGCGTCGGCACCGACCTCCTTGGCGGAGCGGGTCAGGCGGATGGCCTCGGTGGTCGCATTGGCGCCGGTGCCGGCGATCACGGGGATGCGCCCGGCGGCGAGCTCGACGGTCCGCCGGATGACGGCGCAATGCTCGGCTTCGTCCAGTGTGGCCGACTCGCCCGTCGTACCGACGGAGACGATGGCCGCGGTCCCCTCGGCGACGTGCCAATCCACCAGGCGGCCCAATGACTCATCATCGACCCGGCCGTCCTCGTGCATGGGGGTAATGAGTGCAACGATACTGCCGCGAAACATGGTCTGGGCTCCGAACATCCGAAAAAAAGATAGGCATGGTAGC
>JBFZCW010000100.1:0-2538 GCA_041307765.1 Chromatiaceae bacterium | reverse complement strand
AGACCAGGGTGACGATCAGGACGTATTTGAGCCAGGGGTTCTTCTTCATGCGATTCGCATTATAGGGATGGATAGGGATGATACGGTAGCACATTGCACCCTGGACAATGACGACGGCTCTCTAGTCTTGCCGAAGCCCCATCCGCCCTGTGGGCGCCGATGGGCGCACAATGCGCCGCCACCATCGGTCCTCGCCAAACCCGGAGAACGGACGTGACCCCAGACCAGGCCCCGTAGGGCGGATGCCCGATGGGCGATCCGCCATCGTCGCCACCGGTCAAGAAGGCGGAACCGGCTGCGGCGTTCCGACCTACGGAGTTTCCTGGTTACGAAGCTCCAGCTTCGTAACTCCGGCCCCATGAAGCTCCAGCTTCACGAGGTTCGCAGCCGAGTCTCCGGGGTGGTTGAAATCCTCAGTGCTGAGGTTTCCAGGAGCAGCCTGCCGTCCTGGGGTCCACCCGAACGGCCCGAGGGGCCTGCACGGTTCTGCGGAAGCTGGAGCTTCCTGACGAGAGGCAACGGACTCAGTGCGCGTCAGGGATGTAGTGCAGCCCGTAGGCGCGAAAGTCTGCATCGATCACGAGGCACAGTGCTATCCCCAACCGCTGTACGAGCGCGAAGCTGGTGCAGTCCGTAAAGCTGAAGCACTTGTCGCTGTAGCGCGAGAAGATCGCCCAAGCGGCCGTCTCGTCGATCAGGGTGACCGGCTCTACGTTGGCCACGCGACCGGCATGCAGTTGCTGCCCCAAGCGGTTGGCGACTTGCCACCCGAGACGCTCGGCCCGCGCCAGGTAGCGGTGGTTGGGACCAGGGCCGTTTGAACAATAGGATGCGCACCCCGGTCTGACCCGCACCGGAAACTCGCTGATCCCCCTGGCGCTAGTGACCTGCCCGGTGCATCAAGAAAGCGGGGGTCGCACACGAGCGGAGATCAGGCCTTGACTTGTGCCTCTGGCACAAGTGAAGACGTAAGTGCCAACTAGCCGGCCCTGCCGGCAATTCTTCCGCAATGACGAGGGGATGTTTGCGACTTGTGCCGGAGCCTCGTCAACGGCCCAACGCGATGCCCGCCGCGAGGCCTAGGGTCAGGGTCAAAAGGGACAGCCCTGCGATGGCCCATTGGCGCAGCGCGGCGTCGGTGCGGGTGACGATCAGCCCCGCCGTCGGCAGGCCCTGGCGCTTCAGCAGCAGTACCAGGGCGGCGATCCCCAGCACGGGTGCGATGGATCCCGTCAGGCTATCCCAGGTCCAGGCCGAGGCCAGGGCCCCGACGACCAGGGCCGCCGTATCCAGGTCCTGCCGGCCGACCCCGATGAGCCCGAAGACCTCGGGCGGCAGGAGTCCCAGGAGGAGCGAGGCGAGGGCCAGGGCCAAGACCAGCCACTCCTGGGGTCGGCTGGGGCCTTGGATGAGGCTGGGCCTGGGGCCGCTCAAGGCACAGGCCAGGACCCGGACCAGGTAGGCCGCGGTCAGGAGGCCCCCGGCCAGGGGAACCAGGGACCAGGCGCCCTGGCCCGTGAGGTCCGCGGCCGATTGGAGCAGGGCCTTCACCAGGTAGCCGCCGCTGGGTTGCAGCCCCACCAGGGACAGCCCCGCCAGGGCGAAGCCGAGCACCGTCACCGGCAGGGCCCGGGC
Source organism: Chromatiaceae bacterium (assembly GCA_041307765.1). GTDB lineage: Bacteria > Pseudomonadota > Gammaproteobacteria > Chromatiales > Chromatiaceae > DYRB01. The sequence continues at coordinate 903 of JBFZCW010000100.1, read as the reverse complement.
TATGCCCCCCAGGTCGCGCACCCGGTCGTGCCCCAAGGCGTAGGCGATGATGCCCGCCGCCAGGAACATGGCCGCCTTGGCGCAGGCGTGGGAGACGATCTGGAGGGTCCCGGCGGTAAGCGCCGGGCCGGAGCCTGCCCCCACCGCCAGGGGGAAGATCAGGAACAGGTAGCCGATCTGGGCGACGGTGGAGTAGGCCACCAGCAGCTTGAGCCGCACCTGACCCAGGGCGACCAGATTGCCGAGGAGTATGGCGCAGGCACCCAGTACCCCGAGGACCGTTGCGGCGGGCAGCCCTGGCAGGCCCGGCATGACGTCGAACCAGAGGCGTAGCACTAGGAAGAAGGACCCCTTGACCACCAGGGCCGAGAGGACCGCACTGGCCGGCGCCGGGGCACCGGCATGGGCTGGCGGCAGCCACAGATGCAGGGGGAGCAGGGCCGTCTTGGCCATCAGTCCCGCGGTCATCAGGGCCGCGGCGAAGGCCACCGCGGGTGGCAGTGCGTCGGCGGCGGCGATCCGCCCGGCCAGCAGGGGAATGTCCAGGGTGCCGAGGCTGCCGTAGAAAAGCACGGCGCCCAGCAGGTACAGGACCGAGCCCAACAAGGCGAACAGCAGGTAGCGCAGGGCCGCCTGAAGGGTCTCGGGGCGCCCGTCCAAGGCCACCAGGGGCACGGCGGAAAAGGTCAGGAGCTCCAGGGCGACGAACAGGGTGAAGAGGTCCTGGGCTAGGGCGACGGTGTTGAGCCCGGCCCAGACCCCCAGCAGCAGGACCCAGAAGGTCAGGGGCTTACGCGTCTCCTCGCCCCCGTCCGCGACCTGGAAACCGCGCCGGGTATAGTGCCCTACGGCCAGGAGCACCAGGGGGCTGAGGAGCAGCAGGACGGCGGAGAGCCCGTCCGC
>JBFZCW010000099.1:0-3247 GCA_041307765.1 Chromatiaceae bacterium | reverse complement strand
GTTGTAGTCAGACATCGGTAAACCTTAGGATCTGCAGTTTTTGTATTGGTGGTGCCCAGGCATGGGGCGGGGATGGCGAACGGTGCATTGTACCGTAACCGAGGGTTCGCGCAGGCAAACCCGGCTGGAATTCTGGCGTGCGGGCTGCCCTGGGTGGGTCCTCGGTGGCGAGACGATGCCCGGCGGGCCAACCATACGACTCGGGTGACGGGGCGGCGTCGGCCGCGGGGCACAGGCATCGCGACACGGCAGGGCCCCGCAATAACTGCTAAACATGGTAAGGGCAACGCAAACAGGAGATTCCACATGAGCCTGACACTCACCTCGACCGCCTTCGCCGAGGGTGCAGAGATCCCGGGACGCTTCACCTGCGAGGAAGAGGACTGCTCCCCCGACCTAGCCTGGAGCGGTCTGCCGGACGGGACCCGAAGTCTGGTCCTGATTGTGGATGACCCGGACGCGCCGGACCCCGCCGCCCCGCGAATGGTTTGGGACCATTGGCTGCTCTACAACTTGCCGCCGGATGCGGGGGGATTACCGGCGGGAGTGGCATCCGTGGCTCTGCCGCCGGGTACCCTGGAAGGGCTCAATAGTTGGGGCAGGACGGGATATGGCGGCCCCTGCCCGCCGGTGGGGCGGCACCGTTATTTCCATAGCATCTACGCCTTGGACTGCCTGCTCCCGGATCTCGGGACGCCTGAAAAGAACCGTCTCCTGGTCGCGATGGACGGGCACATCCTCGGCCATGTCGAACTGGTGGGGACCTATCAGAAACGCGGCTGACGGCTGCGATGGTCCGCAACCGACGGCAAGCCGGCGTCGCGCCCTGCAAGTTCCAGCGCCGGGCGGCCGGCAACGCCCCAGAGGGCCTTATCTCTCTGCGCAGGACGCCGACTCGCGGGCGCAGTCCCATGTTCCCTCGCTGCCGGCCTCGCCCGTCGCAGTCTCGGGCACCGGCCCGCCGGCGGCCTCATCAACCTGCCACAGCTCTCTACCAAAGAGGAGCGGGAGCAGGAGGTACAGGGAGGCAACGAGCAGACCGACGATGGAAAGATTATCCAGGATCATGACACTTCGATGGCGGGACTGGATGGGTCAATAAGACTTATTACTTTACCTATTGCTAATATACAAGTCCAGCTGCTCCGCAGCCCCGTCTAGCTGACATCTGCCTCATTCCCAGCGAAACAGCCACGCCGCGAGGGCGAGTAGGACCAGCGCCAGTCCGGCGAGCAGCCCAACCTCAGGCAGGATGTCGGCCACCCCCGCCGCGTCGATCATGACCCGCCGGGCTGCCGCAACCATGTGAGTGAGGGGAACTCCCTGGGACAGGGCCTGGGCGGCCGGGCTGGCCCCCTCCAGGGAGAACCAGACTCCAGAGAGCAGCAGCATGGGCCAGGAGATGAGGTTGAGGATACCGTCGGCAAGCTCCTCGGTACGAAGCCGCGCGGAGACGATCAGGCCCAGGCTGATCAGGCACAGGGACCCGGCGGCGAAGATCAGGACCAGCGCTGCGTAGGACCCCCGCATCGGGAAGCTCAAAAACAGAGCGGCGCCCAGGTAGACGATCAGGCTGGCACCGAGCACCACTAGGAGCCGGGAGAGGACCTGGGCCGTGAGGAACTCGAAGGGGGTCAGCGGCGTCGCCTTGAGCCGGCGTAGGACGCCGTTCTTCCGGTAGCGCACCACGACGAAGCCCACGCCCCAGAGGCTGCTGAACATCACGTTCATGGCGAGCACCCCAGGCAACACCCAGTCCGCGTAGCTCAGCGCCTCCCCCGTTACGGTCCGCCGGTGCGGGGCTTGTCCCTGGGACGGTTCGGCATAGGCCCCCAGCAGCAGGCGTTCGGCCAGGTAGCCCCGTGGTGAGTTGAGGTTGACCCAGTAGCCTGGAGGTCCGCTCAGATCCAATAGCAGATCGAGCTGGTGGCGCTCCACCTTGAGGACGCCAGTGGCGTGCTCCAACACGGGGACGAAGGTGATGTGGCGGGTCGCGAGAAACGGCGAGGGGGCGACGGTTGAGCCGGCAGCGTCCCGGTAAACGCCCACCTTGAACAGTCCTTCCGGGTCCCCGCGAAAGATGAAGGCGAAGGCCAAAACCATCAGGATGGGCATGAAGATGTTCCAGCCGAGCCCGGCACGGTCGCGGTAAAACTCGCGGTTGCGTGCGACCAGGATGGCAAGGATGCGGCGCCACATGTCAGGCCCTCAGGGTGTGCCCGGTCAGCTTGAGGAACAAATCCTCGAGATTCGGTGTGTCCACCCGCAACTCACGGAGGTTGGCACCGACGCGCTCGAGCCGTTCGAGGATCGGCCGGACATCGTCGCTGTAGATCTCGATGGTACCGCCGCGGACCCGGGCCCCTTCTGGCAACGGCTCAGCGGCGGGCCAGGACCCCTCCGGGAGGCGGACCGCCGTGGCAGGAAAGTACTCCCGCACCAGCCCCCGGGGAGGACCCTGGGCGACGATGCGGCCGTAATCGACGATGGCGACCTCATCGCACAGGCGCTCGGCCTCCTCCATGTAGTGGGTCGTGAGCAAGACGGTCGTGCCGCGGCGGCGCACCATCTCGATCAGCTCCCAGAAGTTGCGGCGGGACTGTGGGTCGAGCCCCGTGGTGGGTTCGTCCAGGAAGACAAGCTCCGGGCTGTTCACCAGCGCAATGGCCAACAGGACGCGCTGGCGCTGGCCGCCGGAGAGACGGCGCGTGTCGCGGTCCAGAATCTCCCCCAGGTTGCACAGCGCAATCAGCTCGGCGCGGTCGGCCGTCTGCCGATACAGGCGCGCGAACATGGTCAGGGACTCGGCGACGGTCTGGAAGTCCTGCAGCGCGGTGGCCTGGAACTGGATGCCGATGGCCTCGCGGTAGGCCGCGTCCAGGGGGCGGCCGCGGAAGAGCACGGTCCCGCGGCTCGGGGTCTGGATACCCTCGAGCAGCTCCAGGGTCGTGGTCTTGCCCGCCCCGTTCGGCCCGAGCAGCCCGAAGCACTGGCCTTGGCGGACCTGTAGCGAGATCCCATCCACCGCCCGCACGCCGGGGTAGAGGCGGACCAGGTCGCGGGCCTCGATCAGGGTATCCATGGGCCTCCGGGCGTGGCGGCTGGCAGCGGGGATAGGTCCGCTGCGGTTGCGACCGCGGGACCTTCTCGCAGTGGGGGACCGTCCCGCGGGACAGGGGCCTGGTGTTCTCTGAGGGGCTGGACGGACATACACACTATCTTGCCGCAGTTCTCCGTCACCCACATC
>JBFZCW010000098.1:0-4524 GCA_041307765.1 Chromatiaceae bacterium | reverse complement strand
CCGGTCATGTCGGTGATCGCATCCAGGTTCGTGACCTGAGATGAATACCCCATGACGTGATCCTCCTTCTTTTACCCGCCGACCCTGGCCCTGGCCTGGGCGGCGAGGTGTCGTTTCAGTTGGCCTTGGCCCATCTTCCGCAGGTCCGGCCCCTCCTCGGCCGCAGGCGCGATAGCCCGAGCCGCGAGGGTGGCCGCCGCGGGGAGCCTGGCGTGGGGGTTGGTGCTGTGGCGCTCGGCGGCCTCACGGAGCTTCTCCTGGGCCGTCTGTTCGCCTTCCCGCCGTCCCGCCTCGCGTGCGGCCTCCTGCTGCTGCTTGAGGTAGCGATCCGATGCCTCGCGGGCCACACGCTGGCCGGCGGGGGAGCGGATGTACCGCGGCAGCGCAAAGTCGCGCACGAACTCCACGGGATTGGGGTCTGACCGCCCTTCGGTGCGCAGGAACGCGCCATAGTGGGCGAGCGCCTTCTTCAACTCGGGCTCAGGCCACCCGGGGAACCGGGGGCCCTTCAGCCCGTCGCCCATGACCAGCCCGTCGTGCAGCGCCTTCTGGACGAACTGCCGCCCCATCTGGACCGCCCGCTGTGCCTCGTTTTCCATGAGGGCACGGTTGCGGGCCTCGATGGCCTTGGGGTCGCTGTCCTCCGACATGAGCCGGCCCTGGACCGCCTCGAACATCTGCTCCCCGAGGGGGCCCGGGTAGGCCCGGGTGATGTCGGCGCGGATCTGCTCCAGCTCCTGCGGCGTCACACTCGGCCCGGACCTGCTGCGCCAGTACGACAGCTCGCCCTGGAGGGCGATGGCGTTCCGCTCGGCAGTATCGGCGCGCCTCTTCAGCTCGGCAACCTCCCGGTTGCGGACCGGCTGGTTGAGGGCGTACCGGATCTCTGCCTCCCACTCGGGCGGCGACGCGATGAACGTCTCGCCCCGGTCCGTCCGGCGGGGGTGTCCTTCCGGCAACTCGACCTTCACCCACCCTTCGGGCAGCTCCTGGCTGGCCTTGGGGGGCGTAGCCCCGGGCGCGGGTGGCGCCCCGGGGACTGAAGAAGCGGGCTCGTGCGAAGCCGGCTTCGACTCGGCGACTCCCGGGGACACGAACTTCCCCTTTTCGTCGCGAGGCTGTGTGGGCTCTTGAGGTGCGGCAGCCGCGGCGCGCATCCGTTCGGCCGCTTCACGGGCCGCCCGGCGTCCTGCCTGCCGTACCTCGCCCAAGTTCCGGAGCTTCTGGGCCGGCGTCGGGGCCGGCTCGGGAGCGACGGGAGCCGCCGGCTGGGGAGCCGGTGCGGGTAGCGTCGCCGCGGTGGGGGCCGGCGCGGCCGGCGTGACGGGAGCGGAAGCCGGAGCCGGTGCGGGCGCCGTGGGGGCGGCCGGAGCGACGGGTTCGCTCATTGAAGTTCTCCCTGGGCTTGTCGGGTCAGCGACCGGACCTCAGCGGGTCGGGTCTGGGCAGCCGCGGCCTCCCCGTTGGCGGGCTGCCCATTGGGCAGGGCCGGCGCCCGGGGGCCGGAGGGGCCAGCGGCCGGAGGGGGCGCGCTTCGCGCCGCCTGGGCCGCCTCCATCATCTGCATCTGCTGGATCAGTGCCCGGATCTGGGCCTGCCGTAGCCCGGCGACGCGACGCACGATCCGGTCTTCCGTCTCGTCCTGGGTGATGTTGCCCAGCTCCTGGACGTGGAGCGGCAGGTGGTCGTCGGGCAGGATCGGGTACATCTGCCGGATCGCTTCTTCCATGGCCGGAACCAGCAGCTCGGCAGTCGCGGGGTCGGCGCCCTGTTGGCCCATGCCTGCGAGCATGGCCTCGGTCTGTGTGCGAATCGCGGCATTGATGACCTTCGGCCGGCGTTGGCGGACGTCGAGCGGGTCCTCGTGCTCGGGATAGGTGGTCTTGTCCGGCCAAGAGGCCTTGAACTGCTTCGTCGTGAGCAGCGGCTCGCCGTCGGAGCCCTTCATCTGCACCATCTGGAGGAGCTGCTGCGCCCGGGCCTCGGGGGTAGCGCCGTAGCCGCTGATAAGGCGGAACGTGGGGCGCCGCTTCGAGAGCATGGCGCGGTCCACGTACCGTCCCACCAGGTGGGCGTGCTCGGCGCCGACGTTGTCCACGATCCAGGGCACGTCGCCGAACTGCTGCATGAGGGACCAGGAGATCCCCATGAGGTCTTCCATGGCCTCGCGCATGAGCCGGTTCGTGGGGCCGTGAACGCTGTCGTCGAGCTTCGAGAGCGCTACGATGGCCGCCGCCGGCTGGCCCGAGCTGTACTCGCCGCGGCTGGCCGCCTGGTAGCCGCCCTTGGTGTAGATCGCCGACCGCAGGTCCCGGATGTGGCTTTCCAGCGTCTCGATGTGACCGTGCGGGTACTCCAGGAAGAACGGCCTGACGGTCGTGCCGGGCTCCAACTCCATGTGGGCGTCCTGCTCCCAGACGTCCGTGTCCTGATCCAGCCCTTCCTCGGTGACGAGCGGCGCGTTCGTGGCGCGGCGCAGGTACGCCTTGCGCTCAGTGAGGGCCTGGTTCAGCTCCACCTGGTCGTCGTCGAGGTCGGCGACGAACGGCTTACCGTGGACGTCGTCCTGGCGCCCACCGGGGGCGGAGTAGATGCGGACATGGGAGAGGCAGCCGCCGGGCAGGGGCCCGTCGTGCAAGAGCACCGGCTCGCCGTGACTGGTGGCCGAGGAGGGATCCACCTCCGCCGCGCCCTTGAGGGCCAGCAGGCGGCAGCGTCCCCCGGGGAAGCGAGGATCGACGTTGGGGGCCACCTCCTGGCAGAGGAGCGCGATCAGCTCGTCGCCACCCTCTCCCGTGACCATGCCGCCGAATCCGTGGACGAACGCGGCGTTGACCATCCAGTTGCGGACCGTGCGGACGTAGCGGGAAGCAGACGCCAGCCGGTCGCTGCCCTCCAGGGTTTCGATGCCCTTGACGTGCGAGAAAGCCCGGCGCACCAACTCAGCCGGCAGCACCCGCTCGTAGGTATACATCGGCACCGAAGTCCGCTTCGAGCCCGAGTGGTATACCGTGGCCCAGGGGTCGCCCACGAAGAAGTCGATCATGCCCGGCAAGGGCGGCTGGAACTGGAGCACCTTCGGGTCGGAAACCGTGGTCTGGCCCGAGTAGGCCGGCTCGAAGACGTCTTCGAGGCTGTCGTTGCGCCAGAAGGCATGAATGGGCGTGTGCCCATAGGGACAGGCCATGTAGAGCGCCGCGGCGGCGACGGAGTTTAGGCGCTGGCGGGTGGCCAAGTAGTTGGCCCAGACCTGGTCCACCAGGGCCCGCTCCTTGTCGCGGCGGTCGTCTTTCGGCTCCGTGACGAACGAGAAGGGTTGAGCCGTGTGGTACGCCACCATGTGGTCCACGACGGGGCGCAGGATGTTCTCCTGCTGGCGCGATGTCCCGAGGAGAGAGAACGGGATCGCCAGACGGGTGCCGTCCAGCAGGTCCAGGAATTGGCTCAACCCCTCGCCGTCGATGTGGAGGAGGTACTTCTCGGCCGTCAGGTCACGGTAGCGGCGGGCGCGGAGCCCCTTGCGGTGGAAGTCTAGGATGCTCTTGGCGACGGACGCGGAGGACAGGCTCCCCATGGCGTCGGCCTGGTCCGTGGTCGGCGCCGGCTGCCCTGGGAAGGAAGAGGCAGCCCGAGCGGTCGCAGAGGTCGTCTCCACGAACGCATGAGTACATCTTTCCCGCCCTGAAGTAAATCAGCCGAAGGGCTTACACCTGCACGCCGGGCTCGGGCTCGGGTTCCTCCTGGCCCCTTTTCTCCTGCTCCCAGACCCACCGCATGATGCGTCCCCGGGGCGCGCCGCAACCGCCTAACTTCTTGCCGATGTTGTAGATGTGCGACTTCACCGTGCGGACGGCCAGTCCCATCTCGTCGGCGATCTGCCGGTTCCGCCAGTTCAGGCTCACGTACCAGGCGACCTCCACCTCACGGCGGGTCAAGGCGCCTTGGTAGCGGGTTCGGTTGACGGCGCGCCAGTCTCGCTCCCGTCGGGGAGCGGCATGGATTGCCGGACTACCTTCGTGATCGAGTCCCATGAGTAACCCCTTGCTCGAAGTAGCCCGACCTGCTTCCAGAGTTGCGACTGCTGGACCTCGGAGTCCCAGCGGCCTACGAGTTCCCGAAGTTCGTCAGGCGCCCCCGTCGTGGCCCGGGGCGTCCGGTGGCCGGGCGACGTCTCGCGCAGCCCAGCCTGCCGGCGCACCAGCCCCACGAGCTGCTCCAGGAGCGCCTCGTTCTGCCCGCGCAGCCGGTCCCGCTCGTCCTTGACCGCCTCGTAAGCCAGGCGGCCCACCCAGGGGAGGTTCAATGACCCACCTCGCAACAGAACGTGAACACCGTCAGGAGCGCCGCCAGGATCAGCAGCACCCAGTACAACGAGACTTCCCGCCCGCCACGCCCCACGCTACATCACCTCCCCCGGAGGCTCCTTCTGGAGAATCGTGGCCGCAGCTTGCGCCCTCCCGGACATGACATGCTCCATGAGCATCCCCAGGAGGCAGAACGCCGTCATGGGGCCCACCTCCACCG
>JBFZCW010000097.1:0-2740 GCA_041307765.1 Chromatiaceae bacterium | reverse complement strand
GCGATGGCCTGGAACGGGAAACGGTCGATCCGGGAGAGGGCATAGCCGAGGATGTTCCGGCTCGGCATGCAATGCTGGTGGAAAAGCCGGATGCCCTCGAAGTGGGACTCGTCCAGGGCGACCAGGGTCGGCTGGGTGGTGAAGCCGCCGAACAGGTCACTGGAAAAGAGCGCCCCGCTTTGGGGATCGAAGGCGCAGAAGGCCCCGGGGAAATGGGCATAAGGCGTGAAGAGGAACTGGACCTCGCGGTCCTCCAGCGGCAGGCGCCAATCGTGTTCGTCCACCAGCCAGAAGGGCATGCGCAGGCCGTAGTGCTAGAGCAGGGCCTGGGCCCGCGAGTGGGTCACCAGCAGCGCGTACCCACGGTCGGTCCGCTCGTCGATCAGGGGCATTGCGGCGGCAATGTCCGGGTCCGGGTGGTGGCAGACGTAGTAGCGGACCTGGTCCAGGGGGATGACCTCCTCGATCTTGCGCAGGGTACCGGCGAAGGTCAGGCGCGAGCCCAGGTCGAACAGCACCGACTGGTCTCCCTGCTCCAGCAGGTAGACGTGGCACTGGAACGGGTTGTCCGCCAGGACCTCGCCGGCCCACCAGATGCGCGGGGCGATTTCCACGGCGTGGCGGGTATCGGCGCCTTGAAGGCGGGCTTCGTCATCGGGCACGATGGGTTTCCCCCTTCGGGCGTGGTACCGCTGGGTTGGCGCTCAGCACCGGCTGGGACCGGCAAGAGGCAGCGTTTGGCGGCATTCTACAGCGGGCGTTGCTGCTAGGATGCCGGCCCAAGGCCCCATTACACTCAAGGCTGCGACGACCAGGACTCTTAACGCATGCTGCACCGGAGACGGTCCCTTCGCGTGAACCTCGCGACTCAGACCCTCGACCTGCTGGAGGAGGGGTTCCCCCTGCGCCGGTATCCCGTGTCGACCGGCGCGGCCGGGGCCGGGGAGGTGCAGGGCAGCGGCGGCACCCCCCGCGGGCTGCACCGGGTTCGTCTGCGCATCGGTGGCGGCTGCCCGGTTGGGACCGTCTTCGTCGGCCGTCGGCCCACCGGGGAGGTCTACGGCCCGGACCTGGCCGCACAGTTCCCGGGACGGGACTGGATCCTGACCCGTATCCTCTGGCTCACAGGTCTGGAGTCTGGACGTAACCGCGGTGCCGAACTGGACACCCTGCGGCGCTTCATCTACATCCACGGATGCCCTGACTCCGAGCCCCTGGGTGTCCCGCGCTCCCACGGCTGTATCCGCATGTGTAACGCCCATCTGATCGAGCTGTTCGAGCTCACACCGGTCGGGACCCTGGTGGACATCGACGAGGGTGCAGGGCCCTGCGGCGCAGGGGAGGATACCCTTGTTTGAGGCGTTGGCCAGCCGCCTCGGGGCGGCGGCCCTGGTGGTGCTTGGGGTCTGCACCCTGGTCTTCCTGCTCATCCATCTGGTCCCAGGGGACCCAGTCGAGGCGATGCTGGGCGAGGGCGCACGGCTGGCGGACCGTGCTGCCCTGACCGCTGCCCTCGGGCTGGATCGGCCCTTAGGCGAGCAGTACCTCAGCTATCTGGGGCGACTGGCGCGCATGGACCTGGGGCAGTCCTTTGTCTACCAGCGTCCGGTGACGGACCTGTTGGCGGAGCGCCTGCCGGCGACCTTGATCCTGGCGGCCGTGGCCTTGGGCCTCGCCCTGCTGCTCGCCGTGCCCCTCGGTGTGCTGGCCGCCTGCCGCCGCGGGCTGGCGCTGGACGGGGCGGCCATGGGGTTTTCACTGCTCGGCAGCTCCGTTCCGAATTTCTGGCTTGGTCCGCTGCTCATCCTGGTCTTCTCCCTGTGGTTGGGTTGGACCCCAGTGAGCGGGCACGAAGGCCCGGCAAGCCTGGTCCTGCCAGCCCTGACCCTGGGGACCTCGCTCGCCGCTGTCCTGGCCCGCATGGTACGCAGCAGCGTGCTGGAGGTGCTGGGAGAGGACTATATCCGTACGGCCCGGGCCAAGGGTCTGTCGCCGGCGGCCGTGCTTTGGGGCCACGCCCTGCGCAACGCCTGGCTGCCTGTCCTCACCCTGGTGGGGCTCCAACTCGGCGGCTTGCTGGGGGGAGCCGTGATCACCGAGACGGTGTTCGCGTGGCCTGGGCTGGGCAGCCTGCTGGTGGAGGCAATCCAGGGGCGGGACTACCCCGTGGTCCAGGGCTGTGTTCTGCTCGTGAGCCTGAGCTATGTCCTGGTCAACACCGGCACCGACCTGGTCTACGCCTGGGTCGATCCGCGAATCCGCGGGGCCTGAGGGTGGCCCGTAGCCTGGCCCTGACAGTCCTGTCCCTGTGGGCCCTGGTTGCCCTGGTCGCCCCCTGGCTGCCCCTGGACCCGGACCGGGTAGACCTCACGGCCATCCTCGCCTCGCCAGGGGGCTGGGGCGGAGGCGGCGCCCTGCTCGGCAACGACGACCTGGGTAGGCCGGTGCTTGACCGGCTACTCGTGGGGGCGCGCACCTCCTTTGTGGTTGGCGTCGGGGTGGTGGCCCTGTCCGCGGCGGTCGGCACCGTGGTGGGTGCCGTGGCGGGGCTTGCCGGCGGTTGGGTCGATCTGACCCTGGCGCGGCTTGTGGACGTCTTCCTGGCATTTCCCGGGATCCTGCTGGCGATCGCCCTGGCCGGTATCCTCGGTCCTGGGGTAGACAACGTCATCGTGGCCCTTGCAGTGGTCGGGTGGGTGGGCTATGCGCGGCTCGCTCGCGCCCAGGTCCTGACCCTCAA
>JBFZCW010000096.1:0-37352 GCA_041307765.1 Chromatiaceae bacterium | reverse complement strand
AGGAGCTTATGGTCTTCACCTCCGCAGGCAAGGCGGTGCGCTTCCGCGAGGGAGAGGTCCGCCCCACCGGGCGTGACACCCAAGGGGTGCGCGGCGTCACCCTGGAGCCTGGACAGCGGGTCATCTCGCTCGTGGTGGCCGGGCCCGGCGCGGTTCTTACGGTGACCGAAAACGGTTATGGTAAGCGCACCCCGGTGGAGGAGTTCCCGACCAAGGGGCGCGGCGGCAAGGGAGTCCTCTCCATCAGCTGCTCCGAGCGCAACGGCGAGCAGGTTGGTGCCGTCCTGGTGAATCCGGACGACGAGATCATGCTGATTACCGTGGGCGGGACCCTGGTGCGCACCGCCGTGAGCGGGATCTCGGTCCTCGGACGCAACACCCAGGGGGTCAAGCTGATCTCCCTGGCCGAGGGTGAGCGTCTGAGCAGTATCGAGCGCATCGTGGGCCTGGACGAGGGTGCCGATGCATCCGAGTCCCCGGCGGCCACGCCGCCCGATTCAGACCCGGGCCCAGATTCGGAGCCCGGCGAGGCGTCGGAATCCGACCCGGATTCCCCCTCCGACTTCGAGTAATTTCCAGCGGTTAACGAGGAGCGTCAGACAAATGGCCCGTGCTTATAACTTCAGTGCCGGTCCGGCCATGTTGCCGGAGCCGGTGTTGCGTCAGGCCCAGGAGGAGATGCTGGAGTGGCGCAAGAGCGGCATGTGCGTGGCGGAGATGAGCCACCGGGGCAAGGAATTCATGTCCATCGCGACTCAGGCCGAGGCGGACCTGCGCGAGATCCTGGAGATCCCGGACAACTACAAGGTGCTGTTCCTGCAGGGCGGCGCCTCGTCCCAGTTCGCCATGGTCCCGATGAACCTATTGCGCGGGGGCGACCGGGCGGACTACATCAACACCGGTTCCTGGTCCAAGAAGGCCATCGTCGAGGCCAAGCGCTACTGCTCCGTGAACGTCGCGGCGACCACCGAAGAGAGTCGCTTCACCGGGGTCCCGGCCCTCAGCGACCTCAAGCTCAGTGCAAACGCGGCTTATTTCCATTACACCCCCAACGAAACAATTGAGGGCGTGGAGTTCCCCTATATCCCGGACGTGGGCGACAAGCCCCTCGTGGCGGACATGTCCTCCACCCTGCTCTCGCGTCCCATCGACGTGGCGCGCTTCGGGCTGATCTACGCCGGGGCCCAGAAGAACATCGGTCCGGCGGGGCTGACCCTGGTGATTGTCCGCGAGGACCTGATCGGCCAGACCCTGTCCGGCACGCCGACCATGTTCGATTACCAGATCCACGCCAAGGAGGGGTCCATGTACAACACCCCGCCCACCTATGCTTGGTACCTGGCGGGTCTGGTCTTCAGTTGGCTGAAGGACATGGGTGGACTCGACATCATGGCGGTGATCAACGAGCGCAAGGCCGAGCTGCTGTACGAGGCTATCGACAACTCGTCCTTCTATAAGAATCCGGTGGATCTCGATGCCCGGTCTTGGATGAACGTCCCCTTTACCCTGGCCAAGCCGGAGCTGGACGACACCTTCCTGGCGGATGCCAAGGCCGAGGGGCTGCTCACCCTCAAGGGCCACCGCTCCGTGGGCGGGATGCGCGCCAGCATCTACAACGCCATGCCCGAGACGGGGGTCTTGGCCCTGGTGGACTTCATGCGCGAGTTTGAGCGCAAGCACGGGTAGGCGGATTCGCCGGATGACGCCGAGCGGGCTGCGGGGAATGGGACAGGATTTTTCAGGATTAACAGGATGTTCTGATTGGATCCGGTAGGTCGGGCTAGCGCAGGGATGCCTGTGGCCCGGCGCGGACCTTGTTGGATTACGCGAGGCTAATTCGATAGACGGCATCCGCATGTTGAGGGAAATGGGCCCGGTTACCCAACTCGGCGGCCAGATGGGCGCGTCCGCCGGGCGATGACGAGTTACGCGGACCGTCGAAATCGAGTTGGGCAGAAGAGCAGTCGAGTTAGCGAAGCAGCCGCGAATACACTTTGATATCGAGGGAGAAATCGACAATATCGATGTGATCGGGGTTGGCGGTAGTATCCGAGAGATCATGCGCCTCCGTAAGCAGTTTGGGCCGGGGAGGTGGCGAAAGCTCAAAGGCACCGCAACAGTAGTACTGGAGAACGGCACTTCACTCAGAGCAGTAGTGTGCTGGCACGAGGCGCATGGCGTCGGCAAGCGGAAGATGAAGATCAAGCGTTTCCTTGACTAAAGCCCATGAATACCAACGAAGCTTCGCTCATGTTCGCCCTTTGCATCGACAACAGAGATTGTGAGGACCTTGAAAAAGGCAAGGTCTATCAGGTCATAAGCGACGAACGCGCTGCCGAGGAGGGTTATCTGCGGGTAATCGACGAGTCGACGGAAGACTATCGTTACCCATCCTCCTACTTCGTCGCCGTCGATTTGCCGAAAGCGGCCCAGGATGCGCTGTTGATTCGAGCGTAAATCGAGGGCAGGTACCAACGAGAGGACTAGTAAGTGGACTGTGGCCAGGTCTTGCCTGCTGCCCATCTGCTCCAACTCGGAGGCAAAAGGAAAGACCTGACCCTAAGTTTGTGCCAAGTTTGGACCCAAGTTTGTGCCCAAGTTTGCAGCCAAACTGGTCGCTGGCGATTGTTGTGGACGACGGTCGCGTTGGGCGTTGTGACGTGAGCCCTCATCTGGAAGACGAAGCCTTTGCGCCTCTAACGGACCCGGACGAATTCGCGAAGGCCATTAACGGCGGTTACTTCGTCGAAAGGGATTGCGGCGCCGATTTGTCGGCGGACACCATCGAGGTGCAATGGTATGTAGGTGAGCGCGTGGATTCGGGGATCAATTACGAGAATGCTGTTTATCCGGAGAAATCCTGTCAATCCTGTCAATCCTGTCCTATTTGCTCGCAACCCGCTCCTGCACAGCAGGACAGGTCAGAGACCTACCCCACTGAGCCAAAGACTTGCCATGTACAAAATCCTCACCCTGAACAACATCGCGGTCGCTGGGCTGGACCGTTTGCCCCGCGACCGCTACGAGGTCGCTTCCGAGATCGCCCACCCGGACGCAGTCCTGGTCCGCTCGGCCAACATGCACGACATGCCGCTTCCGGAATCGGTGCGGGCCATCGGTCGCGCTGGGGCCGGGGTCAACAACATTCCGGTCCCGCGCATGACTGAGCTCGGCGTGCCCGTGTTCAACGCCCCCGGGGCCAACGCCAATGCCGTCAAAGAGCTCGTCCTGGCGGGCATGCTACTGGCTGCTCGGAACATCGCCCAGGCATGGGGCTTTGCCCGCGGGCTCTCGGGGGAGGATCGCGAAATCAACAAGGCGGTGGAGGCCGGCAAGAAGGCCTTCGTCGGCTTCGAGCTGCCCGGCCGCACCCTCGGCGTCATCGGGCTGGGGGCCATCGGGGTCCTGGTGGCCAATGCCGCTCGTGCCTTGGGTATGAAGGTGATCGGCTATGACCCGACCATCACGGTCCAACGCGCCTGGCAGTTGGAGTCTGACGTCCAGCCCGCGGTGAGCGTGGACGACTTGTTGTCTCGGTCGGACTTCGTCACCTTCCACGTCCCGCTCACGGACGAGACCCGCCACATGATCAATGCCGAGCGCCTGCGGACCATGAAGAAGGGGTCCGTGCTGCTCAACTTCGCCCGCCACGGTATCATCGACGATGGCGCCGCGGTGGCGGCCTTGGACTTGGGCCAGCTCTACGCCTATATCTGCGACTTCCCGAGCAATCTGCTCAAGGACCACCCTCGGGTGGTGACCCTGCCGCACCTCGGCGCCTCGACGCGGGAGGCGGAGGAGAACTGCGCCGTGATGGTCGCCGACCAGGTCCGCGAGTACCTGGAGGACGGCAACGTCCACAACGCGGTCAACTTCCCGGAGATTCACCTTCCGCGCAACGGCGGCTACCGCATGGCGGTGGTCAACCGCAATGTCCCCAACATGGTCGGACAGATTTCCACGGATCTGGCCAGTGTTGGGCTCAACATCCTGGACATGCTCAATCGGTCCATGGGTGAGATCGCCGTGACCCTCATCGATGTGGACCGCCCCGCCCCGGAGGAGACAGTCGCGCGCATCCGCGACATTGCCGGAGTCCTCTCCGTGCGTTGCCTCGGTTGTTGAAGGACGCCGGGCCTTTTCGGTGAGCGACGACCAAGCCTTGCAATCGATCCGCGAGCGGATCGATGCCATCGACGCCGAGCTCTTGCGCCTCATCAGCGAGCGTGCCGGGTGCGCTCGGCGGGTCGCCGACATCAAGGCGGCGGGTGGCACGGAGCCGTTCTACCGTCCGGAGCGCGAGGCCCAGATCCTGAGGCGCATCAAGGAGCAGAATCCAGGTCCCCTGGACGGGGAGGAGATTGCCCGGATATTCCGGGAGATCATGTCCGCCTGCCTGGCCCTGGAGCGTCCCATCACCGCCGCCTTCCTGGGTCCCGAGGGGACCTTTACTCAGGCCGCCGCACGCAAGCACTTCGGGCAGTCGGTGCAGACCGTCCCCATGGCGACCATTGGGGACATCTTCAGCGAGGTCGAGGCGGGGGCCTGCGACTACGGGGTGGTCCCGGTGGAGAACTCCACCGAGGGGGTCATCAGCCACACCCTTGACTTGTTCATGACCTCGCCGCTGCGCATCGTCGGCGAGGTCAGCCTCCGTATCCACCATCACCTGATGGGGCGGACTCAGGAGCTGCCGTCCATCGGCACCGTCTACTCCCACCAGCAGTCCCTGGCCCAATGCCGGGGCTGGCTGGATCGGCACCTTCCCCATGCGGAGCGGGTTGCGGTGGCAAGCAACGCCGAGGCTGCGCGTCTGGCGGCGGAGCAGCCCGGGACCGCCGCCATCGCCGGGGAGGCCGCTGCGGAGATCTACGGGGTTGCCATCCTCGCCAGGCGCATCGAAGACGAGAAGGGGAATACCACCCGCTTCCTGGTGATCGGCGATCAGGACCCGCGCCCCTCAGGGCACGACAAGACGAGCCTACTGCTCGCCTGCCGCAACGAGGCCGGCGGGCTCCATGCGCTGCTCACCCCTCTGGTGGACCACCACATCAGCATGACCCGAATCGAATCGCGGCCATCCCGGCGCGGCATCTGGGACTATGTGTTCTTCATCGACATCTGCGGCCACCGCCAGGACGCCACGGTGGCGTCGGCCCTGGACCACCTGAAACGCGAGGCCCTGCTGTTCAAGGTCCTGGGGTCCTATCCGGAGGCGGTGCTGTGATCGAGCACCGTGCAGGCTGTTAATCCTGTCCCATTCCCAGCCGCACGCTGCGGCGCTGTGGGCCCATCAAGATACGCCGACACATCCATGGCTGAGCCAAACAATCCCCTCCTCGCCATTGCCGCGCCTGGCATCGCCGGGCTGCAGCCCTACCTCCCCGGAAAACCCATCGCGGAACTGGAGCGCGAACTCGGTATTCGAGGCTCAATCAAACTCGCCTCGAACGAGAACCCCCTGGGCCCAGGCCGCCTGGCCCGCGAGGCGGTTCAGGCGGCCTTGGGGGACTTGGGTCGTTACCCCGATGGGGGTGGCTTCGAACTGCGCGCCGCCTTGGCGAGGCGACACGGGGTCGATACCTCCGCCATCACGCTTGGCAACGGGTCCAACGATGTGCTGGACCTCATCGCCCGCACCTTCCTCCAGCCCGGGGCGGAGTCGCTCTTCTCGGAGCACGCCTTCGCCGTCTACCCCATCTCCACGCAGGCCGCGGGGGCGACGCCCCGGGTTGCCGCAGCGCGGGCCTACGGCCACGATCTGGATGCCATGGTCGCCTTGGTCAGCGAACGGACACGGGTGGTGTGGATCGCCAACCCCAACAACCCCACTGGGACCTGGATCCCGGCCGAACGGCTCTGTGCCTTCATTGCGGCCCTCCCTTCGACCTGCGTCGTGGTGGTGGACGAGGCCTATACCGATTACGTCGAGGAGCCCGACTTTCCGGATGCCAGCCGGTGGGTAGGGAAGTTCCCCAACCTGGTCGTCACCCGCACCTTCGCCAAGGTCCACGGGTTGGCTGCGCTGCGGGTTGGCTACGGTGTGAGCGACCCGAGGGTCGCGGACCTGCTCAACCGAGTGCGTCAGCCTTTCAACGTCAACAGCCTGGCCCAGGCGGCGGCCCTGGCGGCCCTGGACGACGCCGAGCACGTTGCCGCCTCCGTTACGCTCAACCGCGAGGGTATGGCCGAGCTGCGAGCCGGCTGCGACCGCCTGGGACTGGGCTACATCCCCTCTGTCGCCAATTTCCTGACCATCGACCTGGGGCGGGCTGCAGCGTCGATCTACGAGGCTCTCCTGCGTGACGGGTGCATCACTCGCCCGGTGGCCAACTATGGGCTTCCCAACCACCTTCGGGTGACCATCGGGCGCCAGGCGGAGAACCGGCGCTTTCTTGCCTCCCTGGAACGGGTTCTGGCGATACGATGATCCGGCGCCTGGCGGTCATCGGGGTCGGACTCATCGGCGGTTCTCTGGCCAGGGCCCTGCGTGCCGCCGGCGCGGTGGGCGAGGTGGTAGGCTGCGGGCGCTCGGCGGCCAATCTGGATCGCGCAGTGGAGCTGGGAGTGGTGGATCGCTGGAGCCAGGATCCAGCCAAGGCCGTGGCGGGGGCGGACCTGGTCTTCGTGGCCGTCCCGTTGGGCACCATGGGGCCGGTCTTCGCCGCCATCCGCGATGCCCTGGGGTCGGATGCCGTGGTGACCGATGGGGGTAGTGTCAAGGGCAGTGTGGTCGCTGACGCCCGCGCAGCCTTCGGTCAGGTCCCCGCGGGGCTGGTCCCGGGCCACCCCATCGCCGGGACCGAGCGCAGCGGGGTGGAAGCCTCCTTTGCCGAACTGTACCAGGGGCGGCGCGTCATCCTGACCCCCTTGCCAGAGACCGACCCGGCGGCCGTCGATCGGGTCTCCGCCATGTGGCAGGCCTGCGGGGCCCAGGTCAGCCTCATGGAGGTCGCCCACCACGACGAGGTCCTGGCAGCCACCAGCCACCTCCCCCACATGCTCGCCTTCGGCCTGGTGGACTCCCTGGCGCGAATGCGCGAGAACGACGAGATCTTCCGCTACGCCGCCGGGGGCTTCCGCGACTTCACCCGCATCGCCTCCAGCGACCCCGTGATGTGGCGGGACATCTGCATCGCCAATCGGGAGCCCCTGGGGGCCATGCTGGAGCGTTTCGGCGACGAGATGAAAGACCTCGCCGAGGCCATCCGCCGCGGCGATGCCGTCCGTCTGCTGGAGATCTTCGCCCGCGCCAAGGCGGCGCGGGACCGCTATGTGGACGGCTTAGCCCCTGGTACCGAGGATACGCCCATCTGACCCCTCAGGTCGGTGCAGGCTGGCGACTACCGAACCGTGTTGACGCCCTGCCCGAGCATCTCCGGGGTCACGAGGGTCACGCCGCCTGCGGTGATATGAAAGCCGCGCGCCAGGTCGGCCTTGGGGTCGATGCCGATGCTGGTCCCCTCTGCGATGTTGCAGTGCCGGTCGATCACCGCCTTGTGGATGTGGCAACGCCGGCCAATCTCGACGTCCGGCAGGATTACCGAGTCCTGCACCTTGGCGTAGGAATTGACGCGCACGTTGGAGAAGAGCAGGGAGTGCCGTACCACGGCTCCGGAGATGATGCAGCCCCCCGAGACCATAGAATCGACCGCCATGCCCCGGCGGTCCTCGTCGTCAAAGACGAACTTGGCGGGCGGTAGCTGCTCCTGGTAGGTCCACATGGGCCAGGTCTTGTCGTAGAGGTCCAGCGGCGGGGTCACGCCAATCAGCTCCAGGTTGGCCTCCCAGAAGGCATCCACGGTGCCGACGTCGCGCCAGTAGGCTTGGGCCCCGCTGCGAACGTCGCGGAACGGGTACGCCAGCACGCGGTACTTGTCGATGACTGCGGGGATGATGTCCTTGCCGAAATCGTGGGTGGAGGCGCGCGTGTCTGCGTCCTTGATGACCTGCTCCAGGAGGAAGTCCCGATTGAAGACGTAGATACCCATGGAGGCCAGCGCGACGCCCTCCCGCCCGGGGATGGTCTCGGGGTCCTGAGGTTTTTCCTGAAAGCGTCGCACGCGGCCGTCCGCATCGACAGACATGACGCCGAACTCCCGGGCGCGCTTGGCATCGACCTCAATACAGCCCACGGTCATGTCCGCCCCCGTTTCGACGTGGCGGGCGACCATGGTCCCGTAGTCCATCTTATAGATGTGGTCCCCGGCTAGGATGAGGATGTATTCGGGATTGTGGTTACGGATGATGTCGAGGTTTTGGAAGACCGCATCCGCCGTGCCCGAGTACCAGGCCGATTCGATGATCCGCTGCTGGGCCGGCCAGAGCTCGACAAACTCGCCAAACTCCCCGCGCAGGAATCCCCAGCCCTTCTGGATATGGAGGATCAGGGAGTGCGCCTTGTACTGGGTCAGGACCGCGATCCGGCGGATGCCGGAGTTGATGCAGTTGGACAGGGGGAAGTCCACGATGCGGAACTTACCGCCAAAAGGCACCGCCGGCTTGGAGCGCCAGTTCGTCAGGTGCATCAGACGGGAGCCGCGGCCCCCGGCGAGGATGAGGGCGAGGGTGTTGCGGGTGAGGCGGCTGACGAATCGCGGATTGGAGCCGGGCATGACGATCCCCTCCTGATGTTGGCCCGGGGCCGCGGATGGTCCGGCGCGTGCGGGCCCTGGGGCACCTTGGGCGAATGACCTATGGTACCATTTCGCCCATTCGCGACGCGTGGTTTCATCGGTCAGGGCGCTGGTCATGGCCCCCGATGCCTCTGGCGAGACCCCCTGATCCGGGGGTCTCGCGTCGACGGTGACCACGCCGCCCAAGCGGGACTCGTCCAGCTTCACAATCGTGCTGAATGGACCGTCTTCTGTACGGCGCTGGGCGTTCTGCAGGTTCGATGTCAACAGGAACCAGGCTGCCATGTCTACCCCCAAGCCCCCCTCGTCGCCGCCCGCGACCAAGTTCCCGGAGCCCGTGCAGGCCCTGATCGAGGCGCGTCACCATGACCCCTTTGGATTCCTTGGCCGTCATGTCCACGGAGCCGGTGTGGTGGTGCGAGCCTATCTGCCGCGAGCCGAGCGGGTGCGCGTTGCCGATGGGCCGGCCTTGACCCGGGTCGATGGGACGGACCTGTTCGTCTGGGAGGGGGAGGCGGGCCTGGTCCCGGCGCGTTACCGCCTGGAGTGGGAGGACCGCAGCGGCATAGCCCACTGCGAGTACGATCCCTATTGCTTTCCGGTCCAGTTGCCGGACTTCGACCTGCATCTCTTCGGGGAAGGGAGACACTGGCACGCCTACCGGTTCATGGGGGCCCACCAGCGCACCGTCGAGGGGGTCCGCGGGGTGCAGTTCGCCGTGTGGGCGCCCAACGCGACCCGGGTTAGCTTGGTGGGGGATTTCAATGCCTGGGATGGGCGGGCGAATCCCATGCGCAGCCGCGGCGGGGCTGGGGTCTGGGAACTGTTTCTGCCCGGTTTGAGCGCCGGTGCCTTCTACAAGTACGAGTTGCGCGACCGGGCCGGGAACATCCATGTCAAGATCGACCCCTACGCCAATGCCTTCCAGATGCGCCCCGATACCGCGGGCCTGATTTGCGACGAGGCCCCGTACGCCTGGGGCGATGCAGCCTGGATGGCGGCACGAACGTCGGCCGACTGGCGACGGCGCCCGATGTCGGTCTACGAGCTGCATCTGGGCTCCTGGCAACGCGACCCCGACGGCGGCTTCTTGGCCTATCGGGAGCTGGCCCTGCAGCTCGCCGATTATGTCCGTGAGGCCGGTTTCACCCATGTGGAACTGCTGCCGATCACCGAGCACCCGCTCGACGCCTCCTGGGGCTACCAGACCACCGGCTACTTTGCCCCAACCAGCCGCTTCGGTACCCCGGACGATTTCCGCTTCTTCGTCGATCACCTGCACCGCAACGGTATCGGCGTTCTTCTCGACTGGGTGCCGGCGCACTTCCCGCGGGATACCTTCGCCCTGGCCCGTTTCGACGGTACCGCTCTTTATGAGCACGCCGACCCGCGCCAGGGGGAGCACAGGGACTGGGGTACCCTGATCTTCAATTACGGGCGCAACGAGGTAAAGAACTTCCTGCTCTCCAGCGCCCTGTACTGGCTCGACGAGTTCCACATCGACGGCCTGCGGGTGGATGCCGTCGCCTCCATGCTCTATCTGGACTACTCGCGCCAGCACGGCGAGTGGATCCCCAACAAGTACGGCGGCAATGAGAACCTGGATGCGGTGGACTTCCTGCGTCAGCTCAACGTGGTTGCCCACGAGCAGCATCCCGGTTCCCTGATGATCGCCGAGGAGTCGACTTCCTGGCCGGCGGTCTCGCGCCCGACCTATCTCGGGGGCCTGGGTTTCAGCATGAAGTGGAACATGGGGTGGATGAACGACACCCTGGCCTACATGGCCAACGACCCGATCTACCGCCACTACCACCACGACATGCTCACCTTCGGGCTGCTCTACGCCTTTACGGAGAACTTCGTCCTGCCCTTCTCCCATGACGAGGTGGTGCACGGAAAGCGCTCCATGCTGGACAAGATGCCTGGGGATGCCTGGCAGAGGTTTGCAAGCCTCCGGCTGCTCTATACGTTCATGTTCACCTATCCGGGCAAGAAGCTGCTGTTCATGGGGTGCGAGTTCGGTCAGGGGCGGGAGTGGAACGAGGACGCCGCCCTGGACTGGGATTTGCTGGAGCGCCCGCAACACCAAGGGGTACTCAGGCTGGTCTCCGACCTCAACCGCCTGTACCGCGACGAGCCCGCCTTGCACGAGGTCGACTTCGAGGGCGCGGGTTTTGAGTGGATCGACTGCCACGACAGCTCCCAGTCCGTGCTGAGCTACTTGCGCAAAGACCAGGCTGGCGGCCAGGTCGCCGTCGCCCTGTTTAACTTTACCCCGGTGCCGCGCAACAACTATCGCATCGGCG
This sequence comes from Chromatiaceae bacterium, assembly GCA_041307765.1. GTDB lineage: Bacteria > Pseudomonadota > Gammaproteobacteria > Chromatiales > Chromatiaceae > DYRB01. Next base: position 26,410 of record JBFZCW010000096.1, on the reverse strand, counting down.
TTCCTCTGGAGGGGTTCTACCGCGAGGCGGTCAACTCGGATGCGCAGCTTTACGGCGGCAGCAATGTGGGCAATCAGGGAGGGGTCCGCTCCGAGGCGGTGAGCTGGATGGGACGGCCCTACTCGATCCCGATCCACCTGCCCCCCCTTGGGGCGCTGGTGCTGGTGTACGAACCGCCCCAGGGGGCGGGGGAGCAGGACGCTGCGGACGAGGTGGCCATCGACGAGGGGCTGGACGCCGACGCGGAGTAGTGCGCGGCGGGCGGTTGGCGCTGCAGGACTCCAGTGATACGGGAGGTGGCGCCGTGTCAGGGGCCGACGGCTTAGGGGCGGCCCCAGCCCTCGTTCCGATGCCTGGAAGTCAGGCGCAGGTAGTGCTGAGCGGAGTATTCCAGGTACTCCATCTCCTGGTCCGAGAGGGGCCGGGCGCGACGTGCCGGGGAGCCCACCCAGAGGTAGCCGCCATCCAGAACCTGCCCCGGCGGCACCAGGGCACCGGCGCCGAGCAGGGTGCGCGGCTCCAAGACCGCGCGGTCGAGCACCCTGGCCCCAATGCCGACGAGGCACAGTTCCCCAATTTCGCAGCCGTGCAGCACGGCCTGATGGCCCACGGTGACGCGCGGACCTATGCTGAGTGGCGCGCCGCCGGGGCGCAAGCGGCTGTCGTGGGACACGTGTAGGATGCAGCCGTCCTGGATGTTGGTCTCCGCGCCAACTTCGATTCGGTGCACGTCGCCGCGCAGGACGCAGAAGGGCCACACGGAGACCCGCTGGCCCAGGATCACGTCACCGATGACCAGGGCGGTTTCATCGATCCAGGCATCCGGGGCGATGGCCGGCGTCTTGCCTTCGAAGCTGCGTATCTGGGGCATGGGGCCTCCCTGTTGAGCTGGCGGGGGCGAGGCGCCATGTTAGCAACATTTCCGGCGGTCCCCGGGTGCGGGTCGCCTCTTCACCATCCCGAGCCGTCATGAGCCCACGCAAGATCGCTTCCAACACCCTCTACCTGATCCTTGTCTTGACCGTGGCCGGCCCGTTGGGTGCAGCCGAGCGGGACCGCTTCATCAGCGAACCCATGGATACCAACCCAAATGTCAAGGAGGCGGAACCCTGGAAGGAGCAGGCGGCCGCCAAGCTGCCGCCCTGGCCCAAGGATGCCGACCTCGTGGAGTTTCGCATCGGCGATCCAAGCACCCCGTTCCGGCACTACATCGACACCAAGAGCCTGTCAGTGGATGCGCAGCAGATCGTCCGGTACACAGTCGTGGTCGAGTCCGGGTCGGGAGCGCGCAATGTCGCCTACGAGGGCATCCGTTGCACCCCCAACGGCCAGCACCGGATCTATGCCTACGGGGGGTCAGGCAAATTCGAGCCGGTCCCGGATGCCCCTTGGCATGTGGTCACGGATCAGGCGGTCCCGCCCTATGCCCGGGACCTGCAGCGGTTCTTCCTGTGCGTCCCGCTCAAGTTTGAGCCGCGGCCTGTCAAGGAGATGCCGCGCATCCTGAGTGGTCGCGGCAATGCCCGCGACCAAAGCGGCTTCCTGACCGACTGAGCCACGATCAACCTCCCGGCCGCCTTTGGAGTGCCCCATGCAAAATCCCCTATTGGACATGAGCGGGCTGCCCCCGTTCTCGCGCATCCTACCGGAGCACGTCGAGCCTGCGCTGGACGCAACCCTGGCCGATTGCCGGGCGCGCATCGCTTCCCTCACCGCTGGCGATGGCGTGCCGACCTGGGAAGGATTTGTGGAGCCGCTGGAGGAACTCGATGACCGTCTCAGCCGGATGTGGTCCCCGGTTGGGCACCTGAATGGGGTCATGAACGGCGATGCCCTGCGCGCCGCCTACAATGCCTGCCTACCCAAGCTCAGCGCCTACGCGACCGAGGTCGGCCAGAACGCGGCACTCTTCCATGGCTACCAGGCCGTCGCGGCCCAGGAGCACCTGGACTCGACCCAGCGAAAGCTCCTCTCCAACGCCTTGCGTGACTTCCACCTCTCCGGGGTCGACCTCCCGGCGGACAAGCAGGCACGCTACAAAGAGATCAGCCAGGAGCTCTCCGCCCTGACCAGCAAGTATGCGGAGAACCTCCTGGACGCCACCAACGCATGGCGCAAGCGCATCGACGACGAGGCGGGGCTGGCCGGGCTTCCCGACTCCGCCAAGGCCTTGGCGCGGCAAACCGCCGAGCAGCGCGGGGAGCCCGGGTGGCTGCTGACCCTGGACTTCCCTTCCTATCAGCCGGTGATGACCTATGCCGACGACCGGGCGCTGAGGCGCGAAGCCTATGAGGCCTACGGCACCCGCGCCTCGGACCAGGGCCCCCACGCAGGGCGTTGGGACAATACGCAAGTCATGGAACGTATCCTGGCACTTCGCCACGAGCTGGCCCAGTTGCTTGGCTTCGACAGCTATGCCGAGCGTTCCCTGGCGACCAAGATGGCGAAGGACCCCGCCCAGGTGCTGGCCTTCCTCGAGGACCTGGCGCAGCACTCGGTGGAGCGGGCTCGCGGGGAGCTTGCCGAGCTTGCCGAGTTTGCCCGCGCGGAGCACGGCCTGGAGGTCCTGGAACCCTGGGATCTTTCCTATTACTCCGAGAAGCTCAGGCAGCACCGCTACCAGATCGGACAGGAGGAGCTGCGCCCCTACTTCCCCGTCGACCGGGTTCTACCGGGGATGTTCGCCGTGGTGGAGCTCCTCTTTGGGCTCACCATCACGGAGGTCGCTGAGATCGATGCCTGGCACCCGGAGGTGCGCTTTTTCGAGATCCGTGACGCAGGCGGTGCACTGCGCGGGCAGTTCTACCTCGACCCCTTCGCCCGTCAGAACAAACGCGGCGGAGCCTGGATGGACGTCTGTACCAACCGCCTACACACCGTGGGATGTGACCAGATCCCGGTGGCCTACCTGGTGTGCAACTTCAGCCCGCCGGTGGGCGGCCGGTCATCCCTCCTGACCCATAACGAGGTGGAGACGCTGTTCCACGAGTTCGGCCACGGCCTGCACCACATGCTGACCAAGGTCGACTACCCGGCCGTGGCCGGGATCAACGGGGTCCCCTGGGACGCGGTGGAGCTGCCAAGCCAGTTCATGGAGAATTGGTGCTGGGAGCGAGAGTCTCTTGACCTGATCGCCGGCCATGTGGACACCGGCGCGCCCCTGCCCGAGGAGCTTTACCGGCGCATGCGCGCGGCCAAGAATTTTCAGTCCGCCATGCAGATGGTGCGGCAGTTGGAACTCGCCCTGTTCGACTTCCGCATCCATCTGGAGTACGACCCGGCTCGGGGCGGGCGGGTCTACGAAATCCTCGATGCGGTCCGCGATCAGGTGGCGGTAATGAAGCCGCCGGCCTTCCACCGCTTCGCCCATGGTTTCTCCCACATCTTCTCGGGCGGCTATGCGGCGGGCTACTACAGCTACAAATGGGCTGAGGTCCTGTCGGCGGACGCCTTCTCCCTCTTCGAGGAGCGTGGGGTCTTTGACCCCGATGCCGGGGCCAGCTTCCGGCAGAACATCCTGGAGAGGGGCGGCTCGGCGGAGGCCATGGACCTGTTCGTCGCCTTCCGCGGGCGCGAGCCGCGAGTGGACGCCCTGCTGCGCCACGCCGGCATCGCGGTATGAAATACAGCGACCTCCGCGACTTTATCGCCCAGCTCGAACAACGCGGGGAGTTGAAACGCGTCGCCGCGGAGGTGGATCCCTACCTGGAGGTCACCGAGATCTGCGACCGGACCCTCCGCGCCGGCGGCCCGGCCCTGATCTTCGAGCGGCCCAAGGGGTCAAAGGTCCCGCTGCTGGCTAACCTGTTCGGGACCACCAAGCGGGTCGCCTTGGGGATGGGGGAGGAGTCAGTGGAGGCCCTGCGCGAGGTCGGGCGCTTGCTCGCCTTCCTCAAGGAGCCGGACCCGCCCAAGGGGATGCGGGAGGCGTGGCAGGCACTGCCGATCTTCAAGAAGGTCTTGGACATGGCCCCCAAGGTTCGCCGAGGGGCCCCCTGCCAGGAGGTCGTCTTCGAGGGTGAGGACGTTGACCTCGGCCGTCTACCCATCCAGCACTGCTGGCCCGGCGACGTCGGCCCGCTGATCACCTGGGGTCTGGTGATCACCCGCGGACCGGACAAGCCCCGCCAGAACCTTGGCATCTACCGGATGCAGGTCTTGGGGCCCAACCGCGTGATCATGCGCTGGCTCGCTCACCGCGGGGGGGCACTGGACTTCCGCGACTGGCAGCGCGTCCACCCGGGCGAGCCCTTCCCGGTCGCCGTGGCCTTGGGGGCGGATCCGGCCACCATCCTGGCCGCCGTCACCCCGGTCCCGGACAGCCTTTCCGAATACGCCTTTGCGGGGCTCCTGCGCGGCAGCCGCACCGAGGTCACCGCTTGTCTGGGGAGCGAGCTGCAGGTCCCGGCGAGCGCGGAGATCGTCCTGGAAGGCCACATCCAGCCGGGCGACACGGCCTCTGAGGGCCCCTTCGGCGACCACACCGGCTACTACAACGAGGTGGATCGGTTCCCGGTCTTCACCATCGAGCGCCTGACCCAGCGGCGTGACCCCATCTACCACAGTACCTACACAGGCCGCCCCCCGGACGAGCCGGCCATCCTGGGCGTGGCCCTCAACGAGGTCTTCGTCCCCATCCTGTGCAAGCAGTTTCCGGAGATCGTCGATTTCTACCTCCCCCCGGAGGGCTGCTCCTACCGCCTGGCAGTGGTGAGCATGAGGAAACAGTACCCGGGTCACGCCAAGCGCGTGATGCTGGGGGTCTGGTCTTTCCTGCGGCAGTTCATGTATACGAAGTTCGTCGTTGTGGTGGACGAGGACGTCAACACCCGGGACTGGAAGGACGTGATCTGGGCCATGACCACCCGCATGGACCCCGGAAGGGACACGGTGATCATCGAGAACACTCCCATCGACTACCTGGACTTCGCCTCGCCCGTCTCCGGGCTTGGCTCGAAGATCGGCTTCGACGCCACCAACAAGTGGCCCGGCGAGACACAAAGGGAATGGGGCCGCCCCATCCGCATGGACGAGGCGGTCAAGCGGCGGGTGGACGATCTTTGGGATCGGCTGGACATCCTCCCCGCTCGGAAAGGCCGAGACCAGGGGGAATGAAGCGGGTGTCGTTGGGCACGCCAGATCCGGTGGTCAGCCCGGTTGGTCCGCGCCCATGCGCTGGCGTTCCGTGCTCCCAGTGCCGGGCTCCTTGCCACGTTCCAGAGACCGCGCCAATACAGTCTCGGCCTCCCGTAGCCGAGAGCGAGTCAGGACCTGAGTTGGCTGCATCCCTGCAGCCCGTCTGGCGTCAGTACCGGCGTTGCTGGGGACGCGGAGCCCGCGGCTTGGCCTCGTTGACTGTCATCTTGCGGCCCTTGTAGACCTGATCGTTCAGTTCCTTGATGGCGCGGTCGGCATCGGAATTGTCCGGGATGTCCACGAAACCGAATCCCTTGGACTGGCCAGAGAACTTGTCCTGAACGACCTCGGCGCTGGCCACTTCGCCGTATTCGCCGAAGACTTCCCGCAGATCCTCGTTGGTCACGCTGTAAGACAGATTGCCTACGTAAATCCTCATCGCTCGCTCTCGTCGCAAGTGTGCATTGACGGATCGGACACTATCGAGCAACCAACGCACAAGCCTGGTCGATAGCGAACGGCGGCGTACCACCGAATGGTTTGACGGGGATTACCCGCGGCAGCCGGACACCGTTTAACGAGCGAGACCAGAGCGTGCCGTTTACGCTCAGGCGCCAACTGGGCTCTGGGTATGGCTGGGATTGGCCTTTGGGGTTTGCTCGGCCGTTTCGGGCGACGTGCAAGGGCTGGACTCGGGTCCCGCGGGCAACCCCGGATCGACTCCGGAGCGGGTATGGCGGCTGGTGCTTTGGGCGAGCGCTGGGGACCTGGCGGGTGGCGGGCTGGAAACGGGAAGAAACTTAGTAGATCGAGGGGCGAGCGTCAACAGCGGTTCGCACTTTTTTGGCACCAAGGCCCCAAAGCCACTCTTCTCGACCGTTTGGATCGGCCCAGGGGAGTTCATGTGTTCACTGCAAACCCGCACCAGGCCTGAGGCCCGGCCCGGCGCAGTCTCCAGGGACACACGGATCGCCCCGGTGGTGGACAGGCCGGCCCGCAGCGGTGGCGCAATGTCCCGAAGGATTCGCCAGGCCGCAGGGAGACCGGCGGAATGCGACGCGGCTAGGGATTGGGGGTGAGGCCGGCGGGCTAGGTTTGACACCGGCCGAGGCCCGGGTCGAAGGTTGCGCAGTGGTCAGTCGATATTCCCTTTCCTGTGCTGGTCGTAGAGGAACCCGCCAATGGCACCCGCGCCGGCGCCGATGAGCGCACCGGTGCCGGCACTTCCGCTCAGGGAGCCGATCACGGCACCGCCGGCGGCGCCCTTCAGGGCGCCGCTGCCGGAGCGCTGGCCAGTGGTAGTACCGCACCCGGCGAGCCCGACGGCGGCGGCGAGGATCATGGGGATGGCAAAGGTCTTCATAAGGTTACTCCTGGCGTATTGCGGGTGCGCTTCAAGGGCACGCCCCATGACATTAATATCAGACAGGGTGGGACGGGTCTCGGTTCAGCGCTTGCAGGGGTACTTGGCCGCCAGCGAGCGGATCAGCCCAACCACTGGCTGCTCGCCCATGAGCTTTCCGTCGCCGGAATGGGCCTTGGACCAAGCTAGGAAGGCGGCCTTGCCGTCTTCAATCGTGGCGTTTGCCGGGTAGCACACCAGGCGCTTCATCTTCTTCCGGTCGCTGACCTCATCGTGATACTGCACCGCCGCCTCAATGAAGGCGCGGCAGGCCTGGTTGGCCACCGGGTATTCTGCGGCCTCTTGGGCCACCGAGCAGACGTTGTAAAGGTCGGTGGTGGTATCGAAGCGGAAGTTGGACTCCTGCAGGGCCGAGGCAGGCTGAGCGATTGCCAGGGCAATGCCGGCACCAGCGAGGATCTGGATGAACGTGGGCTTCATAGGGTGTCTCCCTCTGTCACATGTTGTGGTGGTTGCCGATGGGGCCGGGATCATCCGGCTTGCCTGGGCCCTATCTCGCCCGGGTTGGTCGCAGGCGGTCTGGGCGGCGCGGCATTATTGCAGTTGCATTGCATGGGCGGAAGCGCTTCGGCCGCCACGGGCTGGCCTGGGTCCCGCGGCTGTGCCACGGCTGCCCGTCGCTCAGAAGCAACTAGGCAGACCCTGGGCCAGGGTGGGGTAACGCAGCGCCACCCCCAGCCCCTCCACCAGCCGGCGGTTCGACAGACGGCGGGACTCCCGAATGTAGGAGAGCATCCCGGCGGAGAGCCGGCCCTCGGCCTCGCCCAGCGGGATGGTGGGCGGGCGGGGCAGCCCTGCTGAGTCGGCTACCTGGAAAAAGTAGTCGGTCATGGTGCTCGGGCTGCCGTCGCAGGCGTTGTAGATGGCCCCGTCGACCCCCTGATCCATGGCCGCGGTGCAGGCAGCGACCAGGTCGTCGGCGTGGATGCGGTTGGACCAGGGCGCCTCCTCCGGGCGCACCAGCGGCAGGCCGGCCCGTATACGCTCCAGGGGCAACCGCCCTGGGCCGTAGATCCCCGCCACCCGCAGGATCACCAGCACCCGCCCCGCGGCGATGCGCCAGCGCCCGAGGGTCTGCTCGGCGTCCCAGCGGCGTAGGGCTCGGTCCGCGTGGGGGTTGACCGGGCGGTCCTCGTCCACCCAGTCCCCGTGGCAGTCGCCATAGACCCCGGTCGTGCTGATGTAGACCAGGCGGGACGGATGGCCAAGGCGATCGAAGGCTGCGACCAGGCGGCGGGTGTGCAGATCAAGGGTCCCGGATTCGGGTGGCGGGGCAAGGTGGAAGACCTGGGCCCCGGCCAGGCCGGGACCTGGTCCTGCATTTGCGGCGTGTCCGCCTTCCCTGGTGGCCGAGTCGGAAAGTGCTCCTGCGTTCCCGACATGTCCGCCATCCCTGGCGGCCACCTGCAGGGTAGCGATATCGTCTGGCCCCAGGTCGCGTGCCAGGTCCAGGGACAGGGCTGGGATGCCCTCAGCCCCGAGGGCCGCGGCGCTCTCTGTGCTGCGGGTGACTCCGATGACCGCACTTCCCTGGGTCAGGTAGTGGCGAGCCAGACGCCGACCGATGTAGCCGCAGCCCAGGATCACTGTCGTCGTCATACGGTTTCCATCCGTTCATGGTTGGGTGAGAATCCGAGCTCTTCTTTGCTCAAGTTGCTGGGGTTCTCATGAGTTTCAATGTCCGCACCGAGCCTGGCAACCATGCCTTCGAGGTGGCCCCCGGCGAGACCATCCTGGCCGCTGCCCTGCGTCAGGGCATCGGGCTGCCCTATGGTTGCCGCAATGGTCAGTGCGGGTCCTGTGCCGCGACCCTGGTCGAGGGCAATCTGGCCTACCCAGGCGGTAAGACGGAGGGGCTGGAGGGCCGCCCCGCGGGGACCTGCCTGCCCTGCCAGGCCGTGCCGCTCTCTGACCTGACCCTGCGCGTGGCCGAGGTGCGTGCCGTGGCCCAGGTGGAGGTCCGCCTCCTGCCCTGCCGGCTGGAGCGCAAGGAGCAACTCAATCACGACGTGATGCGCCTTTACCTCAAGCTCCCGGAGAACCAGCGCCTGCAATTCTTCGCCGGCCAGTACCTGGACTTCATCCTTCAGGACGGGCGCAAGCGGGCCTTTTCCATCGCCAACGCCCCCCACGACGACGCCCTGATTGAACTGCATGTCCGCCACGTCCCCGGAGGGGCCTTCACCGACCATGTCTTCCACGGCATGGCGGAGAAGACCATCCTGCGCATCCAGGCCCCATTGGGCACCTTCATCCTGCGCGAGGCATCCGACCGCCCGATGATCTTTGTCGGCGGCGGGACCGGCTTCGCGCCGCTCAAGGGGATGATCGAGCACGCCATGCATTGCGACATCAGCCGCCCCATGCACCTCTACTGGGGGGTACGCGCCCGCCGGGACCTCTACCTTCCGGCGCTTCCGGAGCGCTGGGCGCGCGACTGGCCGGGCTTCACCTATACCCCGGTCCTGTCCGAGCCAGACCCGGACTGGAGCGGGCGCATCGGTTTCGTCCACGAGGCCGTGGTCGCCGACCACCCGGACTTGCGCGGCTTCGACATCTACATGAGCGGTCCGCCGGCCATGGTGGAGGCGGGCCGTCTCGCCTGCGAGACGCGGGGGGCGACCATGGACCACATGTTCTCCGACGCCTTTACCTACGCCAAAGACGACAACGGACCAAGGGCCGCCGGGCCCCCTTAGCCGCTGGGGTCGGGTCAATGGGGCTGACGCAAGGGACACCCAGGGCTGGGCCCTCCCCGCTCATTTGTCGCCCATCTGTCCAGCGGACTGGCGAAGGACCGCAGCCAGTTCGACCAGCGCGTTGGACAACGGCGTTGCATCCGCTGAAATAGGCATTCTGCTCAGGACCTTGAGCTCGGTCAGGACGGCGGCGGTGTCTGGGTGGTGCGGCTCGTAGAAGGCTGAGAGCCAGTGGTCGATACCCTGCATGACCACGCCAAAGCCTGCGCTGTCGGCCGCACCCAGAGCGACCCGCGCTGCCTCGAACTGGCTGTCGAGGCTCTGGGCCGCCTGGTTGACCGGGTCGGCCTGCCTGCCGTGGGGACGAGATCTGTCGCCGGCGGACGGGCGCAACAGGCGGGCAGCTAGGGGGCGCAGGTGGATGGCCCGCTCCCGTACCGCCTCCAGGCGTAGCGCGAGGGCTGCGCGGTCCACCTGGCCGACCTCGGCGAGTCGGGATTGGGCGGTGGCCAGGGCCCCGCGCACTGGGTCACCCACTGGGCCGTCCATGGGGGCGAGGACAGTCGCAGCCAGGGCGAGGGCAGCGCGGGCGGCACCCAGGTCGTCGTTCCGGCTCAGGCCCTCGGCCGCGGTCTGGGCCAGGTCGGCGGCCTCCGCCACCCCGGCGGCGGCTCCGCCCTGACGCTCCACCGCAACCTGGATAGCCTGGGCAAACTGGGCGCGCCGGGCTTCGATCGCCAGGCGGGCCTCGTAGACGGCCTGCTCGCGGTCACGCAGGTCCTGGGCCTGGGCCGCCAGGCGTCGTTGTTGCTCAAGCAACAGGGCCTGGGCCTCGGCGAAGTTGCCCATCATGACCCGTTGGCGGTCGCGTACCTGGGCCAGGTTGGCACCGATGCGGCCCGTATCCGGACGCAGGTCGTTCCAGTAGAAGTCCCCAACGGTCAGGCCCCCGATCACGATGATCAGGACCAGCGACACGAGAAGAAGGGGGACCCAGGGAAACGAGGGCCGCCACATCGGTCGTCGTTTGGGCGACGGCATGGCGGGACTGCCCTCTGCACCCCCGATATGTCCGCCATCCTTGGCGGTCAAGTCAGGAACTCCTCCTGCGTTCCCGATATGTCCGCCGTGCCTGGCGGCCAAGCCGGGGTCTGCTCCTGCGCCCCCGGCATGTCCGCCGTCCCTGGCGGCCATCAGGCGGCGTGGGGCGCCGGCCGGACGGCGCGGCACAGGGCGGCAAGGATCTCCTCGTCGCCGGCCCGCTCGGCAACCTCGACGCGCACGAAGCCCAGGGACCTGGCTAGTTCGGCGGTGCGCTCGCTCACCACCACCAAGGGCGTGGCCACGAGGGCATCGCGGCCGTCCGGCGTGAACAGCTCCAGCAGGTTTTGGAGGATGTCGTCACTGGTCGCCGTTGCGACCTGGATGTCGCGGCTCCAATGTGCCAGCAGGGGCGCAGGGTCGATCTGAGGCCGGACGCGGCGGTAGACGTCGGCATAGGCGACGCGCGCGCCGCGCTTGGCCAGGGTCTCGCCCAGGGTCGGCCGGCCGCCCTCGCCACGGACAATGAGGACGCGGAAGCCGAGCACGTCAGCGAGGGCGTCCATGGCGAGCAGTGCCTCGCTGTCGAAGCGGCCGCTTGGGACCAGGTCAGGCTCGCGTCCGGCAGCGGCCAAGGCGCGAGCCGTGGCCTGGCCGACGGCGGCGATGGTAGGACCCTCCGGGAGGCACCCGCCGGGTAGGAGGGGCAGGGCGTGCTCGACCGCGTTGCGGCTGACGTAGACGATCAGGTCCCAGGGTGCGGCTAGCAGGGCCCGGGCGGGCTCTGGGTCGCTCACCGGGAGGATGGCGGCAGCGGGCAGGGCGATGGCTCGCCCCCCGGCGGCCTCGATCAGTCGGCACAGAGCCTCGGCCTGGCCTGCGGGGCGGGTCACCAGGACCCCGATTCCGGACAGCGTACAGGGGTCGGTCATAGTCAGTACGTCAGGCCGTGGATCATTGGCGCAGGGCATGCAAAATGAGGTCTGCCCCTTGGGCCAAGAGGGCGTCGGCCACCGCAGCGCCGACGGCTTCGGCCTCCATGCTCTGGCCCTCGGCCTGGGCGCGCAGCGTGCGGGAGCCGTCAGGGTCACCGACCAGACCGGACAGGTGCAGCCGGTCCCCGTTCAGGGTGGCGTGGCCGGCGATGGGCACCTGGCAGCCGCCGTGCAGGCGGTGGTTCAACGCCCGCTCTGCCAGGATGCGCAGGGCGGTATCTGGGTGGTGCAGGGGCGCGATGAGGGCGCCGGTGCGGGCGTCGTCGGTGCGGCACTCGATGCCGATGGCTCCCTGCCCGATGGCGGGCAGGGACTCGTCGGTATCGAGAAGGCGGCGGATGCGCGATGCGAAACCCAGTCGCTTGAGTCCGGCGGCTGCCAGGATAATGGCCTCGTAGTCCCCCCCGTCGAGCCTGGCCAGGCGGGTGTTGACGTTGCCCCGCAGCGGCTCGATGCGCAGGTCCGGCCTGCACTCCAGGATCTGGCACTGGCGGCGCAGGCTTGATGTCCCCACGCGGGACCCCTCGGGCAGGTCCGCAAGGCTGTCGAAGCCGTTGCTGACGAAGGCATCCCGGGGGTCCTCGCGCTCCAGAATGACCGGCAGGTGCAGCCCCTCGGGAAAGTCCACCGGCACGTCCTTCATCGAGTGCACGGCGATGTCCGCGGTCCCGTCCAGCATTCCCTGTTCGAGCTCCTTGACGAAAAGGCCTTTGCCGCCGACCTTCGCCAGGGGGGCGTCGAGGATCTTGTCCCCGCGGGTGGTCATGCCGCGGATCTCGACGTTGAGGCCTGGGTGAGTGCGCCTCAAGGCCGCGGCGACGTGTTCGGCCTGCCACAGCGCGAGGGGCGACTTGCGGGTGGCGATACGCAGGGTCTCAGTCATGGCGGCTACCGTCGGAAAAGGATGGATGCTAACGGGGCCGTGCGCCGGAGGCAAACCCCGACCGTTGCGGCTCTGCCGGTCTGGGGCCCGTGGTGATGATCCGGGCCGGGCCGATGCGCTTGCGGCAGCGGTCCGTCCGCAACGCCTTGGCCGTGGCGACGGAGGCGGGCGTTGGGCTGGAACCGCGGGATCGCCGCGATGTGCCCAGGCCGGCGCGTGTAGAATCCACCAGTTACAAGAAAATCGAGGTGAGACCGGACCGCAATGAGTGAGACTGCCAAACCCTGGGCTGGGCGGTTCAATGCCCCAACGGACGCCTTCGTCGAGGCATTCACCGCTTCCGTGGGATTCGACCAGCGCCTCTACCGACACGACATCGAGGGCTCCATCGCCCACGCCACGATGCTGGCGCGCACGGGCATCCTGACCGACGACGAGCGCGATGCCATCGTCGCCGGTCTGGAACGTATCGGTGACAGCATCGAGGCCGGACTGTTCGACTGGTCGGTCCCACTGGAGGACGTCCACATGAACGTCGAGACCGCGTTGACCGCGGACATCGGCGAGGCCGGCAAGAAGCTGCATACGGGACGCTCCCGCAACGACCAGGTGGCCACAGACATCCGGCTCTTCCTGCGCGAGGAGATCGGCGCCATTCGTGCCGGCTGCGAGCGGCTGGAGTTGGCCCTCCTGGATCTGGCCGAGCGCGAGGCCGAGACCATCATGCCGGGTTTCACGCACCTGCAGGTGGCGCAGCCCATCACCTTCGGGCACCACATGATGGCCTGGGTCGAGATGCTCGAGCGCGACCGCGAGCGCCTCGCCGACTGTCGGCGCCGTGTCAACGTCATGCCCCTGGGGGCGGCGGCGCTGGCCGGGACCTCCTATCCCATCGACCGCCAATGCACGGCGCAGCTGCTGGGCTTCGACCGCCCGGCGGAGAACTCGCTGGATGCGGTTTCGGATCGCGACTTCGCCATCGAATTCGAGGCCTGCGCGGCCATCCTCATGATGCACCTGTCGCGCTTCTCGGAGGAGCTGATCCTGTGGTCCTCGGCCCAGTTCGGCTTCATCGAGCTGTCGGACGCCTTCTGCACCGGCTCTTCCATCATGCCTCAGAAGAAGAATCCGGACGTGCCTGAACTGGTGCGGGGCAAGACCGGCCGGGTCTTCGGCCATCTCATGGGCCTCCTGACCCTGATGAAGGGTCAACCCCTTGCGTACAACAAGGACAACCAGGAGGACAAGGAGCCCCTGTTCGACACGGTGGACACCCTGCGCGGTTCGCTCAAGGTCTTCGCGGCGATGATGGGCGGGCTGCGCTGCCGGCGCGAGCGCATGCGCGCGGCGGCCCTTCAGGGGTTCGCCACTGCCACGGATCTGGCGGACTATCTGGTGCGCCGCGGGATCCCCTTCCGCGACGCCCATGAGGTGGTTGGCAAGGCGGTCGCCTTCGGGGTGCGCGAGGGGCGTGACCTCGCAGACATGACCCTGGAGGAGCTGCGGGCCTTCTCCGCGCGGATCGACGCCGACGTCTTTGCGGTGCTGTCCCTGGAAGGGTCGGTGGCCGCCCGCGACCACATCGGCGGGACGGCGCCGCGCCAGGTACGCGCGGCCATCGCCCGGGCGCGGCTGCGGCTGGGACAGGCCTGAGGCGAGGAGAGGCGCCGGCAGAGGGCCGGGTCAGCGGGAGCGGTCGGGGGAACTGGGCTGGTCGCCGTGATCCCACCGGTCTTCGGCGCCGCTCTCTGGCATCGAACCCTCGAAGGGCTCCGGGATGACGTGCCCCTCGGTCAGCCACTCCCCCAGGTCGATCAGGCGGCAGCGCTCGCTGCAGAAGGGGCGGAAGCGCGACGCCGGACACCAGAGGACCGGACGCCCGCAGGTAGGGCAAGGGACTGTGGTGGCCACGTCGGTCACTGCTCCTGAGTTCCAGACAGGTCCGCCATCCCCGGCGGCCATGCGGATAGAGGCGTCAGAAGACGCAGCAGGTGAGGGTGAAGTCCACGTCCGCGCGGCTCTGGGCCGGACGCCCATTGCCCTCGGGGCTCATGAACCGGATGCTGAAGCGGCTCTTGTGACCGCTGATCTCCGGGAAGACGGGCTGGCCGCCGTTGAGGGTCACCCGCACCATTTGGGCCGGAGCCTGGACATTGAGGGCTTCCTGAAAGAAGCCCGCCTCGGCAACCACGCGCCGGGGTCTGGCGCTGTCTCGGGCGAGTGACAGGACCAGGTCGATGGCCGTCTCCACCGGTGCGATGTCTTGCATCCAGGCGGCGAGGCGCTGCTCGCGGTGTTCACCAGGCTGGGTGAGCCAGAAGTGGAAGTTGGGCAGGTCGAAGCTGCAGGTCCCGCCGGGGATACTGTGGCGCTGGGCGATACCCTTCAGGAACTCGTCCTCACGGGCCGTCTGGCCGATCTGGCCGGGGATCCGCTGGAGGTTGGATTGTGCCCGCTCGAGGTCGGCCGTGACCCGCCCGAGGGCCTTGGGGTCCACCCCGGGCTGGCGGGCAATGCGGGCCAGGGTCGCGATGTTGCGGTCAAGCTCCTTGAGGAGCTCGTTCTTCACGTCCGCGCGGGAGGTGATGGAGACGATGTCGAGCAGCGACTCGATGGCCACGCGGGTCGCCCAGGGGTCCTCCTGCGGCAGAAAGTGTCGCACTTTGGTGAACAGGTGCTCCAGCCGCAGGAAGGTGCGGTAGCGCTCGTTCAGAGGGTGTTCGAAGGTGAGCTGCATGGGTGCGGGGGTTGCCTGACGCCTGGAACAGGGGCCACCGCCCTGGATTGTCCCGGATTAGGGGGTTTGGGTAAAGCCGCGGCGCGGGTCCGGCCACGTCGTGTGCGGGTGTGTGGTGCCTGGAGTCGGCGTCGCCTGCGGCTGGCGAACGATACTGAACGATACTAGGGGTGAGCGACGTACCGCGGGGTCGGTCCCCGGCCTGGTGCGTCGCAGCCAAGCCGGGGCCACTCCGCGCCCCTGGAGAGTCCGCCATCCCTGGCGGCCAAAGGGGAACCAGTACCATGCCCGAGACCCTCAAGCTGCGCCGAGTCGCCATCGATACCTACCACGAGAACGTTGCCTACCTGCACCGCGCCTGTCCGACCTACCGCAGCGAGGGTTTCCAAGCCCTAAACAAGGTTGAGGTCGGCCCGACCGAGGGTCAGGGGGCCGTGCTCGCCGTCCTCAACGTGGTGGACGACCCTGCCATCACGGCCCCGGACGAGTTGGGGCTGTCAGAGCAGGCCTTCGCCCAGCTCGGCGCCGAGGCGGGTACGCGCGTGCGCATCGCCCACGCCCGCCCCCCAGGTTCGCTCGCCGCGGTGCATCGGAAAATCCGCGGGGAACGCCTGGATGCAGACGAGTACGCGGCCATCGCCCGCGACATTGCCGCCAACCGCTACTCCAAGATCGAGATGACCGCCTTCGTGGTCGCCTGTGCGCAAGTGGGTCTGGAGCGCGAGGAGGTATTGTTCCTCACCCGCGCCATGGCCGAGGCCGGGGAGCGCCTGGACTGGGGCGAGGCCCTGGTGGTGGACAAGCACTGCATCGGCGGGGTCCCGGGCAACCGGACCAGCATGATCGTCATGCCCATTGTCGCCGCCCATGGGTTGCCCTTTCCCAAGACCTCCAGCCGCGCCATTACCTCCCCCGCGGGGACCGCAGACACCATGGAGGTCCTGGCCAGGGTAGAGTTGTCGCCGGAGCGCATGGCGGAGATCGTGCGTCGCGAGCGTGGCTGCCTGGCCTGGGGTGGGACCGCCCGCCTGGCCCCGGCAGACGACGTCCTGATCGCGGTGGAGCGCCCCCTGTCCCTGGATTCCCCGGGGCAGATGGTCGCCTCCATCCTCGCCAAGAAGCTGGCGGCCGGCTCCACCCACCTGCTGCTGGACATCCCCGTCGGCCCCACCGCCAAGGTCCGCTCACGCCAAGAGGCGCTGGCGTTGCGCAAGCTCTTCGAATACGTCGGCGACAGCCTGGGGATGCACCTGGAGGTCCTGCTGACGGACGGCAGCCAACCCATCGGACGGGGGATCGGCCCGGTCCTGGAGGCCCGCGACGTCATGGCGGTGCTGCGCAACGACCCGGATGCGCCGCCCGACCTGCGGGCTAAGGCCCTGATGCTGGCCGGGCGCATCATCGAGCTGGACCCGCAGGTCCGCGGCGGGGGCGGGCTGGCCCTGGCGACTGAGATCCTCGACTCCGGACGGGCGCTCGCCAAGATGGACGCTATCTGCGAGGCTCAAGGGCGCAACCGGGAACCACCCTTCCTTGGCCGCCTGCGTCACGAGGTTGCCGCCGAGGCAGACGGGGTGGTGCTGGGCATCGACAATCTGCAGATCGCCCGTATCGCGCGCCTGGCGGGGGCGCCCCTGGACAAGGGGGCGGGGGTCGATCTGCTGCGCAAGCAGGGTGAGGCAGTCCAGCAAGGCGAGGCCCTCTATGCCATCTATGCCGAGTTTCCGGCGGACTTCCGATTCGCCCGCGCCCTGGCGGGTAAGGACAGCGGCTACCGCATCGGCGAACCTGGGCGCGCGCCGAATGGGGACACCGGCCGCGACCCCGCCGGGACCATGAGATGAAGGGCGGGGGCCGCCTGGTCCTCGGGTTCCCAGAGGGCGAGATGCAGGCCCGTGCCTTGGCGGAAGCCGGCGGGCTGCCCTATGCCGGCGTCGCTGTCCATCGCTTCCCGGACGGGGAGAGCCGGGTCCGCCTCCCGCCCGAGCTGCCGGAGCGCCTAGTCATCTATCGCAGCCTGGATCACCCTAACGAGAAGCTGGTCGAGCTGGCCCTGGCTGCCGCGGCCGCCCGGGAGCTCGGCGCCCGCGATCTCACCCTGGTCGCCCCCTACCTGTGCTACATGCGCCAGGACAGGGCGTTCGTTCCCGGGGAGGCGGTGAGCCAGCGCATCGTCGGTGCACTGCTGGCGGGCTGGTTCGACGTGCTGGCGACGGTGGACCCCCATCTGCATCGGGTCGCACGGCTGGCAGACGCCGTTCCGGTCAAGCGGGCGATCTGTCTCAGTGCCTCGGCGCCCCTTGCGGAATTCCTCGCCCAGACTCTGGATCACCCCCTGGTCCTGGGACCCGACAGCGAGTCGCGCCAGTGGGTTGCCGCCGTGGCCGCTCCCCAGGGGCTCGACTACGCGGTCGCGGCCAAGGACCGTCTGGGTGACCGTAAGGTGCGCATCGTCCTGCCGCACCTGAATCTGCGGGGCCGGGCCGTCGTCCTGGTGGACGACATGGTCAGCACAGGGCGTTCCCTAGTCGCCCTTGTCGAGGCGCTGAGACCCCTGCACCCAGCGTCGATCTCGGTGCTGGTGACCCACGGCCTGTTCGTGGAGGGGGCACTGGAACGTCTCGAACAGGCCGGCGTGGCTGCGGTCTGGAGCAGCGACAGCGTGCCGCATCCCACCAACCGGGTGTGCCTGGCGCGGCTGTTCGCGAGCGCTCTCGCCGACTGACGCCGCAGCGGGCGGGTTTCCCCCGCTGGCCGCTTGGCGGGTACAATCGCGCATTTTCGCGAGCAAGCGAGGGGAGTCATGGCCGGTCACAGCAAATGGGCCAACATCAAGCACCGTAAGGCGGCCCAGGACAAGACCCGCGGTAAGACCTGGACCAAGCTCATTCGCGAGGTCACGGTGGCGGCCCGCGAGGGCGGCGGTGACCCCGGGACCAATCCGCGGCTGCGCCTGGCCATGGACAAGGCCTTCGGGGCCAACATGCCCAAGGACACCATAGATAGGGCCATCAAGCGCGCGGCCGGGGGGATGGAGGGGGAGAACTACGAGGAGATCCGTTACGAGGGTTATGGGCCGGGCGGGACCGCGGTCATGGTCGATTGCATGACGGACAACCGCAACCGCACCGCCGCCGAGGTACGGCATGCCTTCACCAAGCACGGTGGCAATCTGGGCACCGACGGCTCCGTGGCCTACCTCTTCGTCAAGCAGGGGGTCATCAGTTTCGAGGCTGGGCTGGATGAGGACGCCGTGGTCGACGCCGCCCTGGAGGCCGGGGCCGAGGACGTGGTCACCAACGACGATGGGTCGATCGATGTCATCACGACCCCCGACGGATTCGAAGAGGTGCGCGCGGCCCTGGGGGCCCGGGGGCTGACCACGGACACCGCGGAGGTCACCTTCAACGCCACAACCACCAGCGCCCCGGACCAGGAGACCGCCGAGCGGCTGCTGAAGATGATCGACGTCCTCGAAGATCTGGACGACGTCCAAAACGTCTACACCAACGCCGACATCGCCGACGAGATTCTCGAGGCCCTGGGCACCTAGCTCAAAGGGAAGGCGCGCCCCTTGGATGAGAGCCCTCTTTCGATGCCCGCGGGGCCGCTTCCAGGCGGAAGCCAGACCCGCCCCGCGCGCCGACGCATCCTCGGCATCGACCCCGGGTCGCGCACCACCGGTTATGCCGTGATCGACAGCGACGGCAACCGCAGCACCCGCTTGTCGAGCGGCTGCATCCGCGTTGGGCACGAGTCCTGGCCCGGCCGCCTCGGCCTCATCTTCACCGAGGTGGCCCTCCTAGTGAAGGGTTATGCCCCGCAGGAGATGGCGGTTGAGCAGCTCATCTTTGCCCGCGATCCGGTCGCCGCCCTCAAGCTCGGGCAGGCAAGGGGGGCCATTATCTGCGCTGCCCTGCAGGGCGGGCTCCAGGTCCACGAATACAGCCCCAAGTCCGTCAAACAGGCGGTGGTGGGGACGGGGGCGGCGGAGAAGTCCCAGGTCCAGCACATGGTCCGTATCCTGCTGTCCCTAGACGCCGAGCCGGCCGAGGATGAGGCCGATGCCCTGGCGCTGGCCCTGTGTCACGCCCATTCCCTCGGAATCCCGGCGCGCCGCCGCGCGGCCGCGTCCTGGCGTGACTGGCGGCCCGCGCCATGAGGACGGTGGGATGATCGGCCGCCTGCGGGGGGAATTGGTTTATAAGCGTCCGCCCCAGCTCATGCTGGACGTGGGCGGGGTGGGCTATGAGCTGGAGGCCCCAATGTCCACCTTCTATGAGCTTCCCGCCGTGGGCGGGCCCGTCATCCTGTTCACCCACCTGGCGGTGCGCGAGGACGCCCAGGTCCTCTACGGCTTCGCCCGGGAGCAGGAGCGCGGCCTGTTCCGCAACCTGCTCAAGGTGTCTGGCGTGGGACCGCGCATCGGGTTGGCGATCCTTTCCGGCATGGATGCGCACCGTTTTGCCCAGTGCATCGAACAGGAGGACGAAGACGCCCTGATCCGGGTGCCAGGCATTGGGCGGAAGACCGCTCAGCGCCTCATCATCGAGATGCGGGACCGGCTCGACGGCCTCGGGAGTGGGCTCCCCGCGGTGTCGGGGACAGGCCCCAGGCCCGGGAGCGGGGCGGACAGCGCGCTGGCGGACGCCATCAGCGCTCTGGTCGCCCTGGGCTATAAGCCCGTGGATGCGAACCGCATGGCCCGGGCCGCGGACGACGGGACCAAGACCTCGGAGGGGATCATCCGCGGCGCCCTGAGGTCGGTGACTGCGCCCTGAGCCGAAGGGGGGGCCACCAGGCATCCGACCGGGGACAGGCGTCGAACGGGCCCGATGACATTGGATTTCGGGGTGCCATGGGATCGAGGCCATGCCGGTGCGGTACCACTGGCCCGGCGCGGACGGGGGTCGATCACTGGGGAAACTGCGCGGCGTTCCTCTCGATCCACTCAATAGCCGCCTCCTCGCCGGTCAGGACGCGCCCCTCGGACCTGAGGGTCTCCCGCCGGTAGTGCTCGATGTGGCAGACCTGCTCGACCATGCGCACGCTGTAATCCGCCTCAACGCCATCGAAACGCACCCCCACCTCGAAGTTGCCGTCGGAGGAGCGGCACCAGACGACGATGCCGTCGGCCTCGAAGACTGGTTCGGCGATGGGGATCTCCACGTGGATGCTCGCTCCCGGGGCTATGGGGCTGCGCGAGTTGAAGCAGAGCCCGCCCTGGCTGATGTTGCGCAGGTAGTCGGTGCTGGAGGTGGCCGCCGCATCCACGTGGTACGCGATGGGGATATCGGAAGGGTGCCGGAGGTATTGGCGCATCGTGATGTGCAGGCGGCCGGGTTGCGATGCGTCCAAGCATATCCCACAGCCGGGTCTTGCATCACCGGATGCGGGGCCGGGCCGGAGCGAGGAAAGCGGCGACCCTTGCCCACTCGCCTTCGTACCACTCGCGCATTCCCAACGCCGGCTAAATGCCCCACCATTGCCGCCCATGAACGACACCAAGCGCCTGATCAGCCCTGAGGCCGGGGCGGACGACACCGCCCTGGACCGGGCCATCCGCCCGCGCCGGCTGGCGGACTATGTCGGCCAGCCGGCGGTGCGCGAGCAGATGGAGATCTTCATCGGCGCCGCCCGGCAACGCGGCGAGGCCCTGGATCATGTGCTGATCTTCGGCCCGCCGGGGCTCGGTAAGACCACCCTGGCCCATATCGTCGCCCACGAGATGGGGGTCAACCTGCGTCAGACCTCGGGCCCTGTCGTCGAAAAGCCCGGCGACCTGGCTGCCCTGCTGACCAACCTGGAGGCGGGAGACGTCCTCTTCGTGGACGAGATCCACCGCCTCAGCCCTGTTGTAGAAGAGGTCCTCTACCCGGCCATGGAGGACTACCAGCTCGACATCATGATCGGCGAGGGCCCGGCCGCTCGCTCCATCAAGCTCGACCTGCCGCCCTTCACCCTGGTGGGGGCGACCACGCGCGCCGGGCTCCTGACCTCGCCGCTGCGCGACCGCTTCGGCATCGTCCAGCGCCTGGAGTACTACAGCGCGGAGGACCTGACCCACATCTGCGAGCGCTCCGCGGCCATCCTCGGAATCTCTACCGAACCGGAGGGTGCGGCGGAGATCGCTAGGCGTTCCCGAGGCACCCCGCGCATCGCCAACCGACTGCTGCGGCGCGTGCGCGACTACGCCCAGGTGCGGGCCGACGGGCGCATCACGGCGGAGGTGGCGGATCAGGCCCTGGTGATGCTCAAGGTGGACGCCCAGGGCTTCGACCACATGGACCGGCGCCTGCTGGCGGCGGTGATCGAGAAGTTCGACGGTGGCCCCGTCGGGGTGGAGAGCCTGGCCGCGGCCATCGGCGAGGAGCGCGGCACCATCGAGGACGTCATCGAGCCCTACCTCATCCAGCAGGGTTACCTGATGCGCACCCCCCGCGGGCGCATGGCCACCCAGACCGCCTACCTCCACCTCGGGCTGGCCGCTCCGGCCCACCCCAGCCAGGAGCCGGCCGTCGTGGACCTCTTCTGCAACGGGACGGCGGTCTAGCGTTTGGGTTCCTTGACTAACCCCGGCTTGCTAGGTGAGTCAGTCGCCCCGCCCGATCACTGGGCCTCGCCGAAGACGTAGGAGAGGTCGATTTCGATCGACTGGAAGGGCGGGATGCGCACCTGGGCTGGGGTCTCCGGCGGCGGGTACGCCACGGAGTAGCACAGGCGGTAGCTGCCGCCATCGAGCTCGTAGACGATGAGCGTGCGGTCCTCCGGCGACAGGATCCAGTAGTAAGGGACGGCGGCGCTCTGGAGCAGGAGCAGGTGATGGACCATATCCTTGCGCTCATGACCCGGCGAGAGGATCTCGCACACCCAGTCCGGGGGCAGAGTCATGATGCCGGTGGGTCGCTCGGGCACTCGCTCCTTGCGCCAGCCGGCGAGGTCGTGGGAGGGGCATTGATGCTCGCTGTAGTGGACGCTGATCTCGCTCATGATCCACCAGCCGCCCGGCCCACCCCGGCGCTTGAGGACCTGAACCTCATCGGAGAGCGCCAGTTGGGCGAGACCGTGCTCGGAACGCGCCATGGGTCGGCGGACGATCTCACCATCGATCAGCTCGACGCCCTCGTCTTCCGTCCGGAGCAGGTCATCGACGGTCAGCAGTTTCAGTGCTTCCATCATAGGGTCTCGCGTACTTGCATATTGCCCTAAGCATATCAGCCGAACCCGCCCCGGACTCCCCGGCCTATCGGTGCGGACTACTGGCTGGCCTGCGGCGGGCGTGCTGCGATGCTTCGCCAACACACCGTTCACCGTGGTTATGAACCTCCACATTCATAACGGGGGCTCGCCGGCATACAGGCTCTGCCGTGCATGTCCTTCCGAGGATCTGCGCGGGCAGTCCGGCCCCGCTCTCTAGCCTGCTGGCCTTGCCTGCCCTAGCTTGGGACCTAGGGCGAGCGGGAAACCGATGCTGCCGGAGCGGTTGCCGGGCGCGTTGCGGAAGCGGTACACGGAGCGCAGGTTGCGCGCCTCGCTGAACCAACTGCCGCCGCGCAGGACGCGCTCCCGGCCCGTGACAGGACCGATAGGGTTGGTGACTGGCCCGGCAGCGTATTCTCCATACCAGTCCTGGCACTACTCCCAGACGTTGCCGTGCACCTCGTAGAGGCCCCAGGGGTTGGCCGGGAGGCTCCCCACCGGGACCGTCTTCTGCCGATACTGACCTGTGGCACCCTGACCGTGGGCCATGGGGCCCTTGTAGTTGGCCTGATCGGTGGTGAGCGTCCTACCGAAGTGGAAGGGGTGAGGGTTCCGGCCCGGCAGGCATACTCCCATTCCGCCTCAGTGGGGAGGCGATAGGGCTTGCTGGTCTGTTTGGCGAGCCACTGACAGTACGCCACAGCGTCCTCCCGGCTGACGTCAATGACTGGGCGACTACCGCGGCCCCAACTTTGGGCACTTGGCGCGCCCCGACCGGTCGCGGCGCAGAACGCGTCGTAATCGTCGAATGTGACGGCGTGCCGCCCGATGGCGAAGGTCCGGGAAAGTGTCACCTCGCGCTGCGGGCCTTCGTCGTCAGATCGCCCCGCCTCCCGCTCCGGCCAGCCCATGAGAAAACGGCCGGCGGGGATGATGATCATCTCGGGCGGAGTAACGGTGAGTGCTATCTCGCGATTCTCGTAGATCGGCGCGTACTCGTCAGGCCCGAGCCACCGCTTGCGGACCAGCTGTTGGGCGACCTTGACCTTTTCGACCCCGCTAATGCTGAACTCAGAGTCACGAAAAACCACTGGCCGCCCCAGGGCCTCGGCGGCAGCCTTCTGCAGGGCCTGGACCTGGTGGGCGGGCCAGCCGTGGATATCCGGGACGTCGGGCGGGGCGGCTGGGAGTTCGGCGCCTACCGGCGCTGGTCGCGGCGACGACGCCAGGGAGGGCGGCGGTAAAGCCGCGTCTGGAACAACGGCCGAGGGCGCCGCTCCCACACGGACGAAGGGCGGCAACTGGACCAAGACCGCCTTGGCGCTCGCTGGCCTGTCCCTGGGGTCGTGCTCCAGCAGGTCCTGGATCAGCTCGTAGAGGTCCAGCGGGCACCCCTGGGGCAGGTATTCGGTCCGGCGGTTCTGAGGGTGGTGGTCGGTCAGCAACCGGTACCAGGTAGCCCCGAAGGCGTAGAGGTCGCTCCTGGGGCCAGGCTCGCCGTATTCGGTCTTGCCGATCTGCTCCGGGGGCGAGTAATCCCAGGTCCCGGCGATGGCAGTGCCGATCACGCTCAAGCCGCCGTGGCTGACCCCGCCCCGACGGGAACCGTCTACCCGCTCGGCGACGCGGGCGAGTCCGAAGTCGATGACCTTGACCACCATCTCGTCGCCCTCGGCCTTGAGCAGTAGGTTGGCGGGCTTGAGGTCGAGGTGGACCACCCCGGCCGCGTGGGCGGTGACCAGGGGCTTCCAGGACCCGACGGCCCAGGTCTAGGCCGTCGGCGAGGGGCAAAGGGCCGTGTTCCTTGAGCCAGGCCCCGCCGTCCTGGTAGCCGTCCAGGTATTCCATGACGATGTAGGGACGCTTGCCACCCTGGGCGAAGCCGTAGTCCATGAGGGCGGGGACGTGGGCGCGGCCTACCCGGTCCATGGTCGTGGCCTCGGCGAAGATGTCCTCGACCGCGGCGGGCGCGGCGCGCCAGAAGGTCTTGACGACAACTCGGCGGCCCCGGTGGAGGACAGGGCGCTGCCGACGGCAAGCGCGGCGATGCTTTAACCGGGACCAGGGGGCATGCGCACCAGCTCGGCGTGGGCCTGGCGTAACAGGCCCAGGGCGGCCCGGTCGTGGTGGGTAAACTCGTCGCCAGGGGTGACGCGGATGCCCAGACCCGCCGAGCGTAGGACGCGCTGGAGCAGGGCGATGATGGCCTGGGGCAGGGCGTCGAGCTGGGCCCCGAGCCCAGCATGGTCCTCCTGGAGTTGGTCGCCGAGAGTGTCGACCTTGGACCCGGCGAGGTGGGCGGCGTCCCGGGCGCTCCGCGCGGCGGCGACGGCGGCGTCCAGCTTGCCGGCGATTTCGGCCAGGGCGCCGGCGAGGTCGTCCAGGCGGATTTCGACCAGGGTGCGCAGGGCCTCGGAGTCCGCAGCGAGGCGCAGGAAGGGCCCGTCGCCCGCCTTGGCCGCCTTGAGGGCGCGGACATCGGCCCAGAGCCCCTCCCGCCGCAGGGCACCGAGCGTGGCGCGGACACGGGGATCGGCGCGGAGTCGCTCCCGGAGGAAAAAGAGCAGGGCGTCGCCCATGAGACCCTGGTGGGCCAGCAGACCGCGGACCTGTTCGTCGAGGTCCGGGAGGACGGCGGCGGCGCGAGCCAGCAGCAGGGCACTGAGGTCGTCCCGGAAAGCGCCCTGGGCCAGGCCGGCGAGGGTTGTGTCGTCGAGGTCCTCGGCCGTGAGGATCTGGGCGCGACGCTGTGCCAGGGCCTGGCATACGTCGAGGGTGCGACGGCGTAGGTGCGGAAGGTCTTGCTCCGGCAGGGCGCGGGCGGCGGCGTAGGGATGAGGTAGTCGCGCTCCACCTTGGATGCATATGCCTGGGCCAGGTTAGGGGCCAGTGCTCGGCGGGTACCTTGGCCGAGGCGGGTCAGGACCCCTGCCCCCTCGGCGGAGAGCCCCAGAGCAATCGCGGTGGCGCCGCGACTCAGGCTGTCCTGGAAGGCAGCGGCCAGGTCGCCGATGAGGCCGGTGCCCAGGACCCGGGCCAGCCCGGAGCCGATGATTTGCTTGACGGACTTAGCCCCCCGGTCACGCCCTGTTGGTACCGCCGGGATTGTAGCGCTTCAGGATTCGGCCTGATGCCGACCTTCGCAGCCGTTCCAGGGTTGCAGCTGATGCTAGACGTCATGCCCTGTGTCAATATGGCCCCGATTTTGCTACACTTCCGCGCCTTTTGAACCCGGATACGGCAGAGGGCAGGTGCCTAGCGTCGCCGACTCCCCGACCTTCCACTGGCCCGTGCGCGTCTACTACGAGGACACCGACGCGGGCGGCGTGGTCTACCACGCCAACTACCTCTTGTTCATGGAGCGGGCTCGCACCGAGTGGCTGCGGGTCCTAGGCTTCGAACAGGATGTCCTTCGCCGCGAGGCGGGGGTGCAGTTCAGCGTGCGGCGGGCCGACATCGACTACTTGCGCCCCGCCCGCTTCAACGACCTCCTGACCGTGACCGTCGCCCTCACCGGTGTGGGCGGGGCCAGCCTGGATCTCGCGCAGGAGGTGGTTCGTGAGGCGGATGGCGTCGTGTGCTGCCGCAGCGCTGTCCAGGTCGCCTGCGTCGATGCCGCGACCTTGCGCCCGGCCCGTATCCCTAAGCAGCTTTTGGCGGAGATAGCCCATGGGCTCTGAACTTTCCATCCTCGATCTGGTCCTGCACGCGAGCCTGGTGGTCCAGCTCGTGCTGCTGGTCCTGGTACTGGCCTCCATCGTCTCCTGGACCATGATCTTCGACCGGTCCTGGACCCTGAAGCGGGCCAACCGTGCCGCGGACGCCTTCGAGCAGCGCTTCTGGTCCGGCGGGGACCTGAGTGCCCTTTACCGCGATCTGGGTCAGGACGACAAGGCCCTGCCCGGGCTGGCGGGCATCTTCCGCGCCGGGTTCAAGGAGTACGTGCGGCTGCGCAAGAGCGACGACAGCGGCGACACCATGGCCGTCATCCAGGGCGCAGACCGCTCCATGCGCGTCGCCCTGAGCCGGGAGATGGATCGACTGGAGACCCACCTGCCCTTCCTCGCCACCGTCGGGTCCACCAGCCCCTATGTTGGGCTCTTCGGGACCGTGTGGGGGATCATGCATTCCTTCCATGCGCTGGGGAACGTCCAGCAGGCGACCCTGGCCCTGGTCGCGCCGGGCATCTCCGAGGCGCTGGTGGCCACCGCGATTGGCCTGTTCGCAGCCATACCGGCGGTCATCGCCTACAACCGATTCAGCACCCAGGTCGAGCGGCTCAACAACCGCTACGAG
>JBFZCW010000095.1:0-3498 GCA_041307765.1 Chromatiaceae bacterium | reverse complement strand
CTGCAGCAGGCGGCGAACCACCGAGTGGCGCCCGCTGCCCGGCGCGCCAAAGACGAATAGGTTGTAACCGGGCCGCTGCATATCGATACCGAATTGGACGGCCTCGACTGCGCGCGCCTGGCCGACGATCTCGGTGGTTGCATCCAACTCAGCCGTGGTCTGGAAGGGGAGCAGCGAGGGATCGCATGGCCGGTAGAGGGCCTGCGCATCCAGTGCCTTGACGATGGGCATCGGGATTCCTTTGTGCGTGGTTTGTGGCTGAAGCTGGCTGTCCTGTCGCTCAGGGCCGGGCCGGAAAAGGTCCCCGCCCGCCCCTGGCAACCAGCCGAGCAAGGCGCTTGCAGCCCGCTCACGCGATTGCTAGCGGTAAACCAGTACCGGGATCTTGCAGTGCGTAAGCACCTTCTGGGTTTCCGACCCGAGCACCAGTGCACTTGCGCCGCGGCGACCGTGCGAGGCCATGAAGATTAGGTCACACCCCTTGCTTTGGGCCGCCGCGATGATCCCTTCATGCGGCGCGTCGAAGTCCGTACTGAGCGTTTCACATGCGACCCCCGCCTGTCTTGCCGCCTGGGCGGCGTCGGCCAATATGCTTGTGGCTTGCCGCTCCATCGCGGCGAGGAACGCCGGGTCGACGTAAGCATCTCCGATGGCGATATCGCCGATATAGTAGCCAGGCCAGTAGCCGGGTTTGGCGTAATAGAACGTCAGTTGAGCGCCCGCCTCCTTGGCGAAGGTGCAGGCGCGGGTCACCGCCGCGTTGGACAGTTCGCTGCCATCAACCGGTACCAGGATGCTCTTAAACATGGTCCCCCTCCATTCGTCATTGCAGACCGAGACGGGTCTCACGATGCGGCACTGCGGTGCGCGTAGAACCAGCAGGTCCACCACGGCCTGTTGCCATGGTAAAGCAAACCCGATGCGACTTGCTGGATGCGCGATGCTCTGGAGGGTTTTCGGATCTTGTCAGGAGTCCCGACGGCGAGCGGTTGAGCGTCGAGACTCTCCTCCGACCTTGGGCGTGCAGGCTGTTGTACCGTAATCGAGCGTACCCAGAATCCCCTCTTCGTGGTACCATTTTTTGCTTTTTAGAACAGGCACAACCAGGCCACTGAGGGGTGCCGGCCGAGGCCCCGCCCCCCAGGCAGTACTCGCCCTGCCAGCCCCCGCCCGGGGGACCGGGAGGACTCCAGCGGCCGCGCACACCTCGGTTCACGACACCTATGCCGGATTTCGCAAGAGAGGTCGTCCCGATCCGCATCGAGGACGAAATGCGCCGTTCCTACCTCGACTACGCCATGAGCGTGATCGTGGGCCGCGCCCTGCCCGACGTGCGCGACGGACTCAAGCCCGTGCATCGGCGCGTCCTCTTCGCCATGCACGAGAGCAACACGGTCTGGAACCGTCCCTACGTCAAGTGCGCCCGGGTGGTCGGTGACGTGCTCGGCAAGTACCACCCCCACGGCGACACCGCGACCTACGACGCCCTGGTGCGCATGGCCCAGCCCTTTTCGCTGCGCTACATGCTCATCGACGGCCAGGGCAACTTCGGCTCGGTGGACGGGGACCCGCCGGCGGCCTACCGGTACACCGAGTGCCGCATGTCCCAGATCGCCGGGGCCTTGCTGGAGGACATCGACAAGGAGACGGTCGACTTCGTCCCGAACTACGACAACAAGGAGCAGGAACCCACGGTCCTGCCCAGCCGCATCCCCAACCTGCTGGTGAACGGCTCCTCCGGGATCGCCGTGGGCATGGCCACCAATATCCCGCCCCACAACCTGCGCGAGGTCATCAACGGCTGTCTTGCCCTGATCGACGATCCGGACCTCACGGTCGACGACCTCATGGAGCACATCCCGGCCCCGGACTTCCCCACCGCGGCCATCATCAACGGTGTCCGCGGCATCCGCGAGGGTTACCGCACCGGGCGCGGGCGGGTGGTGCTGCGCGCCCGCTCCCACGTCGAGACGGAGAAGGGCGGGACCCGCGAATCTATCGTCGTCACCGAGATCCCTTACCAGATCAACAAGGCCCGCATGCTCCAGCGCATCGCCGAGCTGGTAAAGGAGAAGAAGGTCGAGGGCATCGCGGAGATGCGCGACGAGTCCGACAAGGACGGCATGCGCGTGGTCTTCGACTTGAAGCGCGGCGAGATCGCCGACGTCGTGCTGAACAATCTGTACCAGCACAGCCAGTTGCAGTCGGTGTTCGGCATCAACATGGTCGCCCTGGTCGACGGCCAGCCGCGCACGCTGAACCTCAAGCAGTTCCTGGAATACTTCCTGCGCCACCGCCGCGACGTGGTGACCCGCCGGACGCTGTTCGAGCTGCGCAAGGCCCGGGAGCGGGCCCACATCCTGGAGGGGCAGGCCGTCGCCCTGGCCAACATCGACGAGGTCATCGCCCTGATCCGCGCCGCGGCCAGTCCGGCGGAGGCCAAAGTCGGGCTCATGGAGCGCGCCTGGGACCCGGGGGCGGTGACGGCCATGCTGGAGCGCACCGGGGCCAAGGACACCCGCCCGGACGACTTGGCGGCGGGGCTGGGGCTCACGAAGGACGGCTACCGCCTGAGCGAAGTCCAGGCCCAGGCGATCCTGGACCTGCGCCTGCAGAAGCTCACCGGCCTAGAGCAGGACAAGATCCTTGGGGAGTTCGAGGAGATCCTGCTGAACATCGCCCGGCTGCTCAACGTCCTCTCCAGCACCGACCAGCTCATGAAGGTGATCCGACAGGAGTTGGAGTCGATCCGCGACCAGTACGCCGACCCGCGCCGCAGCGAGATCGTCGCCGACCACATGGACCTGACCCTGGAGGATCTGATCGCCCCGGAGGACGTGGTGGTCACCCTGTCCCACGGTGGCTACGTCAAGGCACAGCCGCTCAACGAGTACCAGGCTCAGCGCCGGGGTGGTAAGGGCAAGGCGGCGGCGAGCACCAAGGACGAGGACTTCATTGACAAGCTGTTCGTGGCCAACTCCCACGACACCGTGCTGTGCTTCTCCAGCCGCGGCCGGGTCTACTGGCTCAAGGTCTACGAGCTGCCTCAGGCGGGCCGCACCGCGCGCGGGCGGCCCATGGTCAACCTGTTGCCGCTGGAGGAGGGGGAGCGCATCAACGCCGTGCTGCCTGTGCGCGCCTACGAGGAGGGGCTCTTCGTCTTCATGGCCACACTCAAGGGTGTGGTCAAGAAGACCCCGCTCACCGAGTTCTCCCGCCCCCTGTCCCGCGGCATCATCGCCATGAACCTGGCCGACGACGACCACCTCATCGGCGTGAACCTCACCGACGGCAACCAGGAACTCATGGTCTTCACCTCCGCGGGCAAGGCGGTGCGCTTCCGCGAGGGAGAGGTGCGTCCCACCGGGCGTGACACCCAAGGGGTGCGCGGAGTCACCCTGGAGCCCGGACAGCGGGTCATCTCGCTGGTGGTGGCGGGGCCCGGCGCGGTTCTTACGGTGACCGAAAACGGCTATGGTAAGCGTACCCCGGTGGATG
>JBFZCW010000094.1:0-2943 GCA_041307765.1 Chromatiaceae bacterium | reverse complement strand
CTGGACATGTACATCGGCGCCAGCGAGCAGCACTTGCACGCGCTGTTCGAGAACGCCCGGGAACACGCCCCCTGCGTCCTGTTCTTCGACGAGGTCGATGCGCTGGGGTCCAGTCGGGCGGACCTGCGCGGCAGCACGGGGCGGCACCTCATCAACCAGTTCCTGGCCGAGTTGGACGGGATGACAGCGTCAACGACGGCATTCTCATTCTGGCCGCGACCAACGCTCCCTGGCACCTGGACCCGGCGTTTCGCCGGCCGGGCCGGTTCGACCGGCTGCTGTTTGTCCCGCCGCCGGACCCGGAGGCGCGCAGCGCGATCCTGCACGTCCTGCTGCGCGGCAAGCCCCAGGCCGATATGGACTTTGACGCCCTCGCCAAGAAGACGGAGAAGTTCTCCGGCGCGGACCTCAAGGGCATGATCGATCAGGCTGTGGAGGACAAGCTCGAAGAGGCCCTGACCGGCGGCAATCTGCAACCGCTGACCACCAAGGACCTGTTGCGGACCCTCAAGCAGATCAAGCCGACCACCAGCCAATGGTTCGCCTCGGCACGCAACTACGCCCTCTACGCGAACGAGGGAGGCATCTACGACGACATTGTCGACTATCTGAAGCTGAGATAAGGGCGCTTATGATTGAGAAGGCTCTGTTGCTGTTGCAGCGATCCCGGTATGACCTGGCGGAGCAGGAGCTGCGCCGGATGCTGGCCCAAGACCCGGAAGATGCGCAGGCGCATGCACTGCTGGCGTGCAGCCTGGCGGAACAGAACAAGCTCCAGGAAGCGGAAGGCTCGGCGCGAGACGCCATTCAACTGGCGCCGGACAATGCCTATTGCCATTACATCATGGGATGGATCAAGGTCCAGGGCGACGATCTGCCCAGCGCCCGCCGGGCCGCCGAGGAAGCCATCCGGCTGGACCCGGAGAGCAGCGATTACCACGGGCTGCGGGCCCTGATTTACCTGCGGGCCCAGCGCTGGCAGGAGGCCCTCGACGCCGCCAATGAAGGGTTGCGCCACGATCCGGCGCACCAGAATTGTCTCAACCATCGGGCCACGGCGCTGGTGAAACTGAACCGGCCCGCGGAGGCCCAGCAGACCATGGGCCGGGCGTTGCAGGAGAATCCCGAGAACGAGCACACGCATGCCAATCTCGGCTGGGCCTACCTGCACCAGGGTCAGCACGAGAAGGCCCTGGAGCACTTCAGCGAAGCCCTGCGTCTGGACCCGAATTTCGACTACGCCCGCCAGGGGTTGGTGGAGGCCCTGAAGGCCCGCTATTTCCTGTACCGGTGGCTGCTGCAGTTCTTCCTCTGGATGAGCCGGCTGTCGCCCGGCGTGCGCGGGGGGCTTATCGTCGGCGCGTACGTCCTCGTCCGGGTTCTGCGCGACGTAGGCCGCCAGCATCCCCAGGTCGCGCCGTTTGTCCTGCCGATGATCAGCTTCTATGCCATCTTCGTCCTGTTGACCTGGATCATCGACCCGCTCTTCAACCTGGCGCTGCGGTGCAACAAGTACGGCCGCCATGCATTGTCGCGAAAGCAGAGGTTAAATAGCTCCATATTCGGCCTGCTCCTGCTGGCCACGATCGCCGCGGCGCTGGGCGGCGTGGTCACCGGGTGGCCGGTCCTGTTCCTGCTGGCGTTGAACGTGGGATTGCTCATCCTGCCCGCGACCCGCGTCCTCACGGAGGCGGACACGATCGACCGGGGCGCGCTGGCCTTCACCGTCGGCATGGCCCTGTGCGGCGCGGCGGCCGTGGGGTCCCTGCTCGCGGGAGCCCAGCAGGCGGCCCTCGCCTGTTCCACGGTCAATTTCCTGGGATTCTGCGCCTTCACGTGGTTCGGCGCCTTCCGCGGGCTGCGGCGGCCCAAGGTCTGATCCGTCACTCCTGCGGCAGGCGGGCGAGGTCGGCGTCGGAGCCGGCGACCATGAGGATGTCGCCTTCCTGGACCACGGTGTCCGGCGCGGGCACGCTGATGATGGAGTCGCGTTCCGACTTGCGGCCCCAGGTTTCCCCATTATGCTTGATGAGCACGAGATTGACGTTGTACTTCTGCCGGAGCTGCAGGTCCATGACGGTCCGGCCGCCGAAGCTGGCCGGGGCCTCGATGCGGGCCAGGCTGTAGCCCGGGGCCACGTCGATCTTCTCGTCGATCTGCGGGGCGATCAGCCGATAGGCCCAGCGCTGGGCCGACTCGATCTCCGGATAGATCACCTCCGTGGCGCCGATCTTGGAGAAGACCTCGCCGGCGGTAAGGCTTTCGGCCCGGGCGTAGATCTGCGGGACCCCCATCTGGCGCAGGTTGACGACGGTCAGGACGCCCGCCTCGAAGCCTGGGGCGGTGCCCTGCCCGATCCCCACGGTGGCGACATCGACATCGTCGATGCCCTGGGAGCGCATGGCCTCCATGTCGGTGCTGTCCAGGCGTACGGCGTGGGCCACCTGGTCGCGAATCAGGTCCACCTGCTCGCGCTGCTTGTCGATGGCAATCACCTCGGCCCCGCTCATCGCCAGAGCAATGGCCAGTTTCTGTCCGAAGCGCCCCAACCCAATGACCGCAAAGCGACGCATAACCAACCTCGTACTTCCTGTCGCAGGACCTCATCAGCCCACGACGATGGCCTCACCGGGATAGCTGTACCGGACCGGCTTGGCGTTGAACGCCAGGGCCGCCAGCAACGTCAGGGGTCCGAGCCGACCCGTAAGCATGACCAAGATGATAATGAGTTTGCCCGCCGTCGTCAAAGCCGGCGTGATGCCGGTGGACAGGCCAACCGTACCCAGGGCCGAGGCGACCTCGAAGAAGATCTGCATCATGGTGAAATGGCTCGACGCCTCGGTGATGCACAGGGCCAGGGTCGCCCCGAAGAGAGCCATGACGAAAAGCACCGCCACCGTGATCGCCCGGCGGACGATCAGAAGGCTGACCGAGCGGTTGAAG
>JBFZCW010000093.1:0-2520 GCA_041307765.1 Chromatiaceae bacterium | reverse complement strand
GCCGCAGCCGACGGCCGCGCCGCCGCCCCCATCAGGGCAGGGCTGCTACCTTTTCGAGAACGAGATTCCCGCCGAGCTGACGGTAACCTTCACGGCCCAGGATCGCCAGTGGAGCGACTCGTTCAAGATGCCGGCCAGCGGCACCCGGGAGTACTGCCTGGATCCGGGGCGCTACACCTACACCATCGACGCCCCGCCGCCCTGGGGCTCTACCAACGGGGAGTTGACCGTGAACCCCGGCGACCGGTTGCGCTGGCCCATCAGGGGTGGATAGTCCGCCTGCGCAGACCCGCAACCCGGCGGGTTGCGGCACAAGATGTGGCACAAGCCGCTGGCTTGTGCAGCCCAGTTTGCGCAGACCCGCAACCCGGCGGGTTGCGGCACAGGTGGGGGGGTTACGCCGGGCTGCCCGTCTCCCGGGCGGCGGCACGAAGGCCGCGCTCTGTCAGGCTCCAGAGCCGGCCCTGGCCATGCACAGAGCAGCCGTCGCTGCCGCCGGAACAGCCGTGGCACGCTCCGCCGCGGCAGCTCTCTACGGGCCGCAGGTAGCCGAGGCGGGCCAGGTTCTCCAGCATGGCCTCCAGGAGAGGCTCCGAGATGGACAGGGCACCGGTCAGATCCTGGTAGCTCTGGACGCCACCGCGGCCAAGCTGTCTCAACAATTCTTCCAACATGTCAGAACACCATAACCGCCTGGTAGGCGGCGATGCCTCCCACCAGGGAGATGGCCAGGAGCAGGCCCACGCCCAGGGCCGTCCAGGCCCAGCTCCTGGTTTCCTGGTGCATGGCGGCCACCGTGGCCACGCACGGCACGAACAGGATCTGCACGACGAGGAAGGCCAGGGCGCTGGCCGGCGTCAGGGCACCCGCCAGGGCCGTCTCCAGGCCGGCCGTTCCCGCCGCACCCCCACCGGCGAACAGGATGCCCAGGGTGGCGATGGCGTTCTCCTTGGCCACAAAACTGGCGAGCAAGGCGACCAGCATCCGCCAGTCGAGGCCCATCAGGGCGCCCAGGGGCTCCAGGGCCCGGCCCGCGGCCGCCAGGTAGCTGGTCTCCAGCCGGCCGTTGGGCAACGTCGACAGGGCCCACACGACGACGGACATGACGAGGATCAGGGTGCCCGCTCGCTTCAGGAACTCGCGGCTGTTTTGCCACACCTGGATGCCGATGGTGCGCGCGTTGGGCAGGTGGTACAGGGGCAGCTCCATGATAAAGGCCGCCCGCTCGCCTCGGAGCACCCAGCGGTTGAGGAGAACGCCGGCCAGGACCAGAACCGCGAGGCTGAGGGCCACCAGCCCCCAGGCGACGAGGACGGCAGCCGCCCCGAAAAAGACGGGGGCTATGAACACGATCACGGCCATCCTCGCCGCGCAGGGTACCAGCGGCGCCAGCAGAATGGTGAGCAGGCGCGCCCGCGGCGAGTCGATGATGCGCGAGCCCATGACGGCCGGCACGTTGCAGCCAAAGCCCAGGAAGAGCGGCATGAAGCTCTTGCCGTGCAGCCCCATCAGGTGCATGAAACGGTCCATCACATAGGCCGCGCGCCCCATGTAGCCCACGTCCTCCAACAGGGCCAGGACGGCGAAAAAGATGACCAGGATGGGCAGAAAGGTCACCACTGTGCCCACCCCGCCGATGGCGCCATCGACAACCAGGCCCCGCAGCCACGCCGGCGCGGTTGCCAGCAATCCTGAGGCAGCGCTGGAAAGGCCGCCCACCAGGGTGCGTTCCAACAACCCCTGCAAGGGTGTGCCCAGGGCAAAGGTCAGGCCAAAGACCAGGCCCAGGATGGCTGCCAGGACGCCCATCCCCCAGATGGGGTGCGTGGCCCAGCGATCCAGCCGCTCGGTGAGGGTGATCTGCCCGGCCCGGGGGCGGGTGACGGCCGCCCGCACCATGCGCCCCACCCAGTCGTAGCGGCCGCTGGCCACGGCCAGGACCGCATCTTCGTGGGCCATCAGGATCTCGTGGATCGCGGCCCATCGCTCCGGGGGCAGGGCCCGGTCGCGCAACAGCGAGGTGATCTCGGCGTCGCCTTCCAGGAGCTTGAGGGCCACCCAATCGGCGGGATAGAGAGGCGGCACGTAGCCGTCCAGCAGGGTAAGGACCTGATCGAGGACCTGGCGGTGATCCTCGCGGATCTCGGGCAGCCGGGGCGTGTAGGGTACCTCACCCCGTACCAGGGCAGTCACGGTCTCGACCAGCTCGGACACGCCCTGGTTCTTGCTCGCGGACATGGTGACCACGGGCACGCCCAGGGCCGCCTCCAACACCCGGGCCTCGATCTGAAGGCCCTCGGAGGCGGCCACGTCGACCATGTTCAGGGCCACCACCAGCTTGTTGGCCAGGGGCAGGAGCTCGGCCACCAGGTAGAGGTGCCGCTCCAGCGAAGCCGCGTTCATCACCGCGACCACCACGTCCGGGCACTCCCGGACGATATAGTCGCGGGCAATGACCTCCTCCAGCGAGTTGGCCGTCAGGCTGTAGGTGCCCGGTAGATCGACCACGTGGAGGGTGGT
>JBFZCW010000092.1:0-2519 GCA_041307765.1 Chromatiaceae bacterium | reverse complement strand
ACAACGATACCTACACCGTCGAGTAATATCGAAACCCACATCTTGTAGGGTTCGCTCGCGTAATAGTATTTGATCTTATCATGCTTCCGGACATTGAAAACGAAGAGCGAATAGGGGCAGAAACCTTCGAAAGAGACGATACCTCTAGCGAAGAGAGGGAATATCGTGTACGCGTCACGACTAGCCAAAGTCTGTGGATCTACAATTGGTCCCGCCGCTGAGTTGGCTCGATCCTTAAGAAGGAACATCTCCTTGTAACGTATACCGTACATGATCTTGTATAGCCAAATAAACAGTAAATCACTGATTAACTTTAAGCCGTCGATATCGGCCTCTTCTACACCAAGGCGAACTCTGTTCTCGATCTGCGACAGGTATATTCCATTGCATTCCTCACAGCATGGGATTGTCATATTGCGGTACGGGATTCTAGTTCCGTTCTTTAGCACGACTTGTTCATTCCACAAGCCATATCTGTGCTGGAGCCATTTTGGGAATACGTGCTCCTGAGTTGTGTTACCCACGCTTCGGCACAGGAAACAGGTTTCTTTCAGTACAGACACAGGCATATCCATTCTCGGCTATTCAAGGGCCATTCAGGCCTTCGTTGCCGGTCTTAGACGGACGAACGGTCCTCATAAACCGGTCCACGTGGCGAAGTCCAGCACACAACCCGCTGTCGGTCAATGGCTTTTCTCCCGGACTGGGCTGCATCGTTCGTGGTTTATGCGGCCAACTGGCCGCCTAAACCGGATCGAAACGCGGCTGGCCGCATATGCAGGCGGATGTGATTGGTCGCAGTTCTGGGAAGAGGTCTGTAGATGAGGAGCTTGTCGGGCTTTTAGAATGCGAGGTCAAGGACTGTTAGGCGGCGACGCGGACCAGATGGAAAAACGCCCAGGGCGGGATTGCTCCCCGCCCTGGTTCCGGAGACGTTACGCCGCCAGCCTGCGCAGCACGTAGGGTAGGATGCCGCCGTGGCGGTAGTAGTCCACCTCGTTGGGGGTGTCGATGCGGACCTTCGCCTGGAAGGTCCTGACCGACCCATCCGCAGCGGTGACCCGCACCTGGACCTGCTTGGCCTCGGCGTTGTCGAGCCCCGTGATGTCGAAGGTTTCGGTCCCGCTTAGCCCAAGGGACTGGGCGTTGGCCCCATGTACGAATTCCAAGGGCAGGATGCCCATGCCGACCAGATTGGAACGGTGGATGCGCTCGTAGCTCTCGGCGATGACGGCGCGCACGCCCAGCAGCCGCGGGCCCTTGGCGGCCCAGTCACGGGACGAGCCGGAACCGTATTCCTTGCCGGCCAGGACGATGGCCGGGGTCCCCTCGGCCTGGTACTTCATTGCCGCGTCGAAGATGGACATCTGCTCTGCGCTGGGCTGGTGCAGGGTCACCCCGCCCTCGGTGCCTGGCGCCATGAGGTTGCGCAAGCGGATGTTGGCGAAGGTGCCGCGCATCATCACCTCGTGGTTGCCGCGGCGGGACCCCAGGCTGTTGAAGTCCTTGGGATCGACCCCCTTGGCGATGAGGTATTGGCCGGCGGGCGAGTTGGGTTTGATGGACCCGGCGGGGGAGATGTGATCGGTGGTGATGGAGTCCCCCAGCACCGCGAGGCAGCGGGCGCCCAGGATGTCTCCGGCCACGCCCACGTCCATGGTCATGCCCTCGAAGTACGGCGGGTTGCGGATATAGGTCGATTCCGGCCAGTCGTAGGTCTGGTCGGTGCTGGCGGAGAGTGACCGCCAGCGCTCGTCTCCGGCAAAGACGTCGGCGTAGGCCGACTTGAACTCGTTGACGGTGACGTTCTCCGTGATGGCCCGGTCAATCTCCGCCTGGGTGGGCCAGATGTCCTTGAGGTACACGGGCTTGCCGGTGGCGTCCCGGGTCAGCGGGTCCTTGTAGGGGTCGAGGTCGATGCGCCCGGCGATGGCGTAGGCGACCACCAGGGGCGGGCTCGCCAGGTAGTTCATCCGCACCTCGGCGTGGACCCGGCCCTCGAAGTTGCGGTTGCCGGACAGAATGGACACGGCGCACAGGTCATGGTCGGCGATGGCCTTGGAGACCGGCGCGGGCAGGGGCCCGGTGTTGCCGATGCACACGGTGCAGCCGTAGCCGACGTTGTGGAAGCCCAGTGCCTTGAGGGGCTCGATGAGGCCGGCGCGCTCCAGATAGCGGGTCACCGCCATCGAGCCCGGGCCGAGCGACGTCTTGACCCAGGGGGCGCGCTTCAGCCCCAGGGCGGCGGCCTTCTTGGCGACCAGCCCGGCTGCGAGCATCACCGACGGGTTGGAGGTATTGGTGCAGGAGGTGATGGCGGCGACCACGATGGAGCCGTCGCGGATCTCCACCTCCTGGCCGTCGATGACCGCCTTTGCCGGCCCCTTGTCGGGGATGTTGCGCTCCTTCTTGAGGGCCGCCAGGGCCTTGGGGAAGTGCTCGGCCATCTCAGTGAGTTCGACGCGGTCCTGGGGTCGCTTGGGACCGGCGAGGGAGGGGACAACGGTCCCCAGGTCCAG
>JBFZCW010000091.1:0-7597 GCA_041307765.1 Chromatiaceae bacterium | reverse complement strand
CTTCATGGCTAGAGCGCCCCCATCACCTTGCCCTGAAAGCCGTAGACCGCTCGCGCCCCGTGCAAGACCACCAGCTCGACCGTGCGGGACTGACCCGGCTCGAAACGTACCGCCGTCCCCGCCGGGATATTGAGGCGGTAGCCGCGCGTCAAATCTCGGTCGAAGGCCAGGGCGGTGTTGGTCTCGTAGAAGTGGTAGTGGGAGCCGACTTGGATGGGGCGGTCCCCGGTGTTGGCGACACTGATCTTGAGGGTCGGGCGGCCGGCGTTGATCTCGATCTCGCCGGCGGCAGTCTGGATCTCGCCAGGGATCATGGTGGTTCTCCTTCGGGGCACTTTGGGGCAAGTAAACGGTATTTTCAGGCTAAACCCCGACCCGCCGACACAGTCCTCCACTCTGGCAGGGGAGAGGTCGGGAGGGGGGTCGAAGGTACTGGTTAGCGCCAATGCTGGCGCCTGTTGCAGGCCCTCAACCCCCACCCCGACCCTCCCCCTGCCCGGGTGAGGGAGACGTATGGCGGATCAGGGAATCGGATGATGCACGGTCACCAGCTTGGTCCCGTCTGGGAAGGTCGCCTCGACCTGGATCTCGGGGATCATCTCGCGCACACCCTCCATGACCTCGGCTCGGGACAGCAGCGTCGCCCCCCAGCTCATCAGTTCAGCGACACTGCGGCCCTCCCGCGCGCCCTCCAGTATGGCGGAGCTGAGATACGCCACGGCCTCCGGGTAGTTGAGCTGGAGACCCTTGGCCTTGCGCCGCTCGGCGAGCAGGCCAGCGGTGAAGATCAACAGTTTGTCTTTCTCGCGAGGTGTCAGCTCCAAGATCTTGCTCCATCAAGTGTTCCAAATGCGCGGGACCACGGCATCGCGGCCCATCAGGGCCGGACGCAATAGGCCCCAGAGGGCCGTCAGCCAGGCCCGCCCGGTGGCGGCCTCCCCGCCCAGCCAGCGGGCGATCAGGACCTCTGGCAAACGTGTGACCCCCCAGCGCCCCTCGGCCGCCGGGACCTCCCGGCAGGCGGCGAGCGGCCCGTCACCCAACGCGGCTCCGGCCAGGATCAGGGTCCCGGCCGCCGTGGCACCGCCGAAGCCGGCGGCGGCGGTGAGCAATGAGTCGCCGCCCCTGATGCGCCCGCGCTCCGTCCACAGCATGCGGCCGCAGCATCGCACCTCGGTGTCCAGGGCCAGTGCCCCCCGGTCGAACGACTCCCCCGCTGCAGGGCGCCCCAGGGCGATCAGGTCCCAGCCAAGATAGATCCCGCCGGGGTCCAGGTCTACCCGGATGCGGCTGCGGGCCCGCGCCCCGGAGAAGAAGATCCCCTCCTGCG
The DNA here is from genome assembly GCA_041307765.1 of Chromatiaceae bacterium. Classification (GTDB taxonomy): domain Bacteria; phylum Pseudomonadota; class Gammaproteobacteria; order Chromatiales; family Chromatiaceae; genus DYRB01. The sequence goes on along the minus strand of JBFZCW010000091.1, from coordinate 6,267 downwards.
GGAGCCACTCCAGCCGGCCGCCGGGGGCGACCGAAAGGGTCTGATCTAGCGTCGCCTCGGGCCCCGCGCTGCGGTACCACTTGGTGGCCCCTGGGGTAGTGACCTGCACATGGGCGCCCTCCCCCACGCCGACGTCAACCTTCAGGGCGTCCCCGCCAGCGATGCCGCCGGGCGGATGGACGATGAGCGTCTGGCAAACGCCTGGCCCTTCTGGGTACAGGGGTTTTTGGACCCGCAGCGGCCCACTGTGCCGGCGGTGCGCCAGCCAAGAGCGTTCGCCGTCCGCGGCATAGCCCAGTTCCAGGGTGGCCCGCCAGCCACCAGTCTCCGCTTCGCTCACACCCTGAGGTACCGTTGGATCAGGCCCTCGTCCAGCGCTTCCATGTCCCCCGTCGCGACGTTACGCCCGCGGTCGAGGAGGCAGAAACGGTCCGCCACCCGCCTGGCAAACGGGAGTTTCTGCTCGACCAGGAGGACCGTAAGCCCGATCTCCCGGTTGAGCCGGCGGATGATGTCGCCGATCTCCTGGACGATGTTGGGCTGGATCCCCTCGGTGGGCTCGTCGAGGATCAGGAGCTTGGGGTCCGTGACTAGGGCGCGCCCGATGGCGAGCTGCTGCTGCTGGCCACCGGAAAGATCACCCCCGCGACGCCCGAGCATGTCCTTGAGGACTGGGAACAGGTCGTAGATGAAGTCGGGTACCCGCCGCACCCCGTCACGGCGGGCGGACAGGCCGATATCGAGATTCTCCTGGACCGTGAGCAGCGGGAAGATCTGCCTGCCCTGCGGGACATATCCGATCCCGATCCTGGCCCGGCGCTCCGCCGGGGCCCCCGCCAGATCGGCCCCGACGTACACGATCCGCCCCGAGGCGATGGGCAGCAATCCCATGATGCACTGGAGCAGGGTCGTCTTGCCCACCCCGTTGCGCCCCATGAGACAGGTGCACTGCCCCTCCGGGACCTCTAGGGCCAGCTCCCAGAGGGTGTGACTGCCGCCGTAAAACTGGTTCAGCGCTTGGACTTGCAGCATGGTCCTCGGTCGCAACCTTTGGTCTTCTGGACAGTTTACTGGAAGACGGCCCATCGTGGCGGGGCACCGCTCCTACTGGGGGCTTAGGCGCCGAGATAGACCTCAACCACCCTCGGGTCGGCCTGGATTTCGTCCATGGGCCCCTCCGCCAGGACGCGCCCCTGGTGCAGGACGGTGACCCTATTGGCGATAGAGCGGACGAAGTCCATGTCATGTTCCACGACCACCACCGAGTGCTTGCCTGCCAGAGAGGTCAGGAGCTCCGCGGTGCGGTCCATCTCCTGGTGGGTCATGCCCGCCACCGGCTCGTCCACCAGGAGCAGCAGCGGGTCCTGCATCAGGAGCATGCCGATCTCCAGCCATTGCTTCTGGCCATGGGAAAGGCCCCCCGCCTCGCGGCGCGCCAGGTCCGCCAGGCCGATGATGCCGAGGACCTCATCGATACGGTCGCGCTGGGCACCGGAGAGCCTTGCCAGCAGGGTTGCCAGCACCTCCTTGTCCCCGGTCATGGCAAGCTCCAGGTTCTCGAAGACGCTGTGGCGCTCGAAGACGGTAGGCTTCTGGAACTTGCGCCCTATCCCCGCGCGGGCGATTTCCGGCTCGTCGAGCTTGAGCAGGTCGATGGTCTGGCCGAAGTAGACCAGGCCCTTGTCCGGCCTGGTCTTGCCGGTGATCACGTCCATCATGGTGGTCTTGCCAGCCCCGTTGGGGCCGATGACGCAGCGCAGCTCGCCGATATCGACGTAGAACGACAGGTCATCCAGGGCACGGAAGCCATCGAAGGTCACCGAGACCCCCTCGACATAGAGCAGGGTCTGGTGGGAGATATTCAGCGTCTCGGCCAGGGTCTTGCCAGGGTTGAGATACTGCCAGCGTTCGACCTGGGCCCCCATCAGGTGGCCCTCCGGCGCGCCAGGAGCCCCACGATCCCCCGGGGCAGCAGCAGCGTCACCAGCACGAAGAGCGCTCCCAGGGCAAAGAGCCAGGCGTCAGGCATGGCCCCGGTGAGGTAGGTCTTGCCGTAGTTCACGAGGAGGGCCCCGGCGACCGCCCCGTAGAGGGTGGCACGCCCCCCCACCGCGACCCAGATGACCACCTCGATGGAGTTGAGCGGCGAGAATTCCCCCGGGTTGATGATCCCGACCTGGGGGACATAGAGGGCCCCCGCGATTCCGGCCAAGACGGCGGAGAAGGTGAAGATGGCGAGCTTGACGTGCTCGACCCGGTAGCCGATGAATCGCGCGCGCCCCTCGGCGTCCCGGATGGCCACCGCGACCCGTCCGAGGCGCGAGGTGACGACGACGCGACAGGCGAGGTAACCGGCTGCCAGGGCAACCGCCGAGGCGACGAACAGCCCGATGCGGGTGCTGTCGGCCTGGAGGTTGAAGCCCAGAAGGTCCTTGAAATCGGTGAGCCCATTGTTGCCGCCGAAGCCCATCTCGTTGCGGAAGAAGGCAAGCATTAGGGCGTAGGTCAGGGCCTGCGTGATGATGGAAAGGTAGACGCCGGTCACCCGCGACCGGAAGGCGAGCCAGCCGAAAACGAAGGCGAGCAGCCCCGGGGCCGACAGGACCATCAGCACGGCAAACCAGAACTGGTCGAAGCCCCACCAGAACCAGGGCAGCTCCTTCCAGTCGAGGAAGACCATAAAGTCCGGCAGGATCGGGTCGCCGTAGACCCCGCGTTCTCCGATCTGCCGCATCAGATACATGCCCATCGCGTAGCCGCCGAGGGCGAAGAACGCGGCATGCCCCAGACTCAGAATGCCGAGATAGCCCCAGACCAGGTCAACCGCCACGGCGAGCAGGGCATAGGTGAGGTACTTGCCGAGCAGAGTGACGGTGTAGGTCGAGACATGCAGGACGTGCCCCTCCGGGACCACCAGGTTCAGCACAGGTACGGCCAGGGTCACGACCAGCAGGATGGCCAGCATGATTCGTCCGCCAGGGTCTTTGGCCAGCAATTGTGCGAGTCTCATGCGAAGTTACCCCATTGCACCCGATGTCTTGATGACCCCAAAGGGGTCATACATACCAGCCCAGGGCAAGGTCCTGGGCCCTCTCGCCAGCGAATTCGCCAGCCCTAAAGGGGCGTGGCACTGATGTCCGGCCCGAGTCTAAGGTTGCTGATGTCACGCCCTGACAGGGCTGGCCTCGACTGAACCACCCACACCCAGGGCGCCGCCCCGGGCTAGTATGTCGCGCCCCTTTGGGGCTCTGTGTCGGGTCCAGCAGAGCGTGTTGCCGTGCTACCCATCCGCCGCCCTTCCCTTCTGCGGAAAGAGCCCGCGCGGCCGCTTCTGGATGAAGAGGATGATGAAGACTAACACCAGGATCTTGGCCAGCACCGCACCGGACCAGGGTTCCAGCAGCTTATTGGCAACCCCCAGGGACAACCCGGCGACCAGGGTGCCCATCAGGTTCCCCACCCCGCCGAAGACCACGACCATGAAGGAGTCGATGATGTAGGACTGGCCTAGGTTCGGCCCGACGTTGGTCAATTGGCTCAGGGCAACCCCGGCGACCCCGGCGATGCCGGAGCCGAGCCCGAACGTCAGGGCATCCACCCGCGCCGCCCGCACCCCCATGGCGCGCGCCATGGCCCGATTCTGCGCCACCGCCCGCACCTCCAGCCCGAGCCGTGTGCGCCGCAAAACAAGCCAGAGCCCAGCGAAGACCAGCAGACAAAAGACAAGGATATACAGTCTATTGTACGTAAGAGATAAGACCGCATTGATCTCCAGCGATCCCGCCATCCAAGCCGGGTTGGCCACCGGGACGTTCTGCGGCGAGATCAGGGTGCGCACCAACTGCTGCAGGATCAGACTGATACCGAAGGTTGCGAGCAGGGTCTCCAAGGGTCGGCCATAGAGGAAGCGGATCACGGTCCGCTCGATGAGAATCCCGGCTAGCCCGGATACCAGAAACGCGGCGGGGATCGCCACCAGGAGCGACCATTCCAGATAGGCCGGCAGCAGGAGCTGAATCAGGTAGGTGGTGTAGGCCCCGAGCATGATGAGCTCCCCGTGGGCCATGTTGATCACCCCCATGACCCCGAAGGTGATGGCCAGCCCGATGGCCGCCAGCACTAGGACCGAGCCCAGGCTGAGGCCGAAAAACAGGGTCTCGATGCCCCGGTAGAACTGGACCTTGCGCTCGATGCTGGTCAGGGACTTACGCGCGGCCTTGGCCAGGTCCGAGTCCGGTGACGCGACCAGAGTGCCGAGCTGGTTGCGCACCGCCGGGGTGAGGTTGCTGCTCAGGGCGGCAATGGCCGCGAGCTGTTGGTCGCGGTCGCCATTGACGAGGTCCGCCAGGGACAGCCCAGCCTCCAGGGTCTCTCGGACCCGGGGATCCTGCTCCTCGGCGAGCCGGGCCTTGAGCAGGGGCACAGACTCGGGTTGCAGACGTTCCAGCATCCCGCTGACCGCCGCAAGACGCACCTTCGGGTCCGGGTGGCTGAGGCTTAGGCGGGCGATGGCCGCTTTGAGTCGGGTGCGCAAGGCGTTGTTGATCGTGATCTTGGTCAGGTCTACTTCGGCCGCCCGGCCAACTGCGGCGCCACCCTGGGGATCGCTGAGGCGATAGCCGCCCTCGGCCGCTTCGGCCACCACCAGGCGGCCGGCAGACTTCAGCTGGTAAAGCCGACCGTCAAGAAGTGCCTGCAGGTAGCTGACGGCATTGGGGTCGCCACCGGCGACGAGCTGGTCGACGGCCTGCCCCTTATCGAGGAAGCTGCCCTGACGCAGCAGGGCCAGAGCCGCATGGGTTCCCGGAGCTTCGGCCTGGCTACGCGCCGCAGCCAGGGCGTCGCCCCGGGACTCGGCGCGGCAGGGGACAGAGTACAGCAGGGTCCCGAGGGCCAGCGCGACCCAGAATGGCAGGAGCGCTGTCAGGCGGGGGCGGAAGGAATTTGGCGTTGTCTGCATTGGGTGCCGGACCCCGCGTTGAGCGTTCTCCCCAAGCAGAGCGACCACCCGTGGGAGTGTTAGCCGTGGGAGCGCCGCCTCGGCGCGAAGCAGCATCTTCCGGAAGCATCCCTGGAAGACCCCCCATCGCGGCGGAGGCGCCACTCCCAATTGGAACTTGTCTGTCCGGATCAAGTGATGACCCATCGTCAACAGGTGCCGCGCGCCGAACCACAGCGCTTTGGTAAGGGCAGATGGCATGGCGTCGGGGCATCCTCCGGGACGTCAGAGACTGGGGACCGGCCTGGACCGGCCCCCTCCGGCGTCGGGTCAGAAGTTCTGGCCAGAGCACCTCTTGGTCTTGGTGTTGTAATTACCGCAGTTAATGGGTGCGGTCCAGTCGGCCTCGATGTCCTTGGAGCCTTCGAGGAAGTCCGACCAGGCATCCCCTGCGACCTCCTTGTCGGTCTTCCAAACCACCTCGAACTGCCCATCGTCCTGGATCTCGCCGATCAGGACCGGCTTGGTCAGGTGGTGGTTGGGAAGCATCTTGGCCGTGCCGCCCGTCATATTGGGGACTTCGATCCCGATGATGGCCGCGCCGACCTTGTCCGGATCGGTTGTCCCCGCCTTCTCCACCGCCTTGACCCACAGGTTGAAGCCGATGACGGTGGCCTCCATCGGATCGTTGGTCACGCGCTTGGGGCTCTTGATGAAGGTCTTCCAGTCCTTGATGAAGGACTCATTGGCGGGCGCCTTGACGCTCTGGAAGTAGTTCCAGGCGGCGAGATGCCCCACCAGAGGCTTGGTATCGATCCCGGACAGTTCCTCCTCACCCACGGAGAAGGCAACCACCGGAATGGTCTCGGCGGTGATCCCCTGGTTGCCCAACTCCTTGTAGAAGGGGACGTTGGCGTCGCCGTTGACGGTGGAGACCACTGCCGTCTTCTTGCCGGCGGAGCCGAACTTCTTGATGTCCGAGACGATGGACTGCCAGTCCGAGTGCCCGAAGGGGGTGTAGTTGATCATGATGTCCTCAGGCTTGACGCCCTTGGCCTTGAGGTAGGCCTCGAGGATCTTGTTGGTGGTGCGCGGGTAGACATAGTCGGTCCCCGCCAACACCCAGCGCTCCACGCCCAGATCGTTCATCAGATAGTCGACGGCGGGAATGGCCTGCTGGTTGGGCGCGGCGCCGGTGTAGAAGACGTTCTTGGACGACTCCTCGCCCTCGTATTGCACCGGATAGAACAGGAGCCCGTTCAGCTCCTCGAAGACCGGCAGGACTGACTTACGGGAGACCGAGGTCCAACAGCCGAAGACGACGTCTA
>JBFZCW010000090.1:0-3033 GCA_041307765.1 Chromatiaceae bacterium | reverse complement strand
GGAGTCGAGGATGCCCGTCAGGGGACGACCTGTCAACCTTCGCATCGCTCGCCACCCCTTCTCGACCCCGCGACCCGCCGCCCCCCTGCCGGCCGCTCCTCAGGCTCAAGCAGCCCCACCGGATCCCCACACCTGTGACCGCTCCCGGCCGGTTGCCGGCCATGGGGAGGCAATGACTCGCAGGCGGCCAAGGGACGGTGCCACGCCGTCTTTCCAGTTTTCTCCTAGACTGGGCAGGGTGACTCCGACAACAGGCGGGCACGGCAAGCGACTGCGTCCGCACCCGGATGCCCGGGCGTCCACTGAGGACTATTGAGCGACCACCCGCAGCGGAGTCGGGCTCGACAATGCAACGTTTCCGGAACTGTGTTGTGGCGCAAACCGACTAGCGGGCCGTCAAGCGGCGTCCTGACGAAGGCCGCGCTCGACTATTGCCGTCTGGGCTGGTCGGTCATCCCCATCGAGTCGCGCGGCAAGCGTCCCCTGATCCGCTGGCAGGTCCACCAATACCGCTGCGCGGAGCCCCCAGAGATCGGTGAGTGGTTCAGCCGCTGGCCGGACGCCAATCTCGCGGTCGTCACCGGCATCGTCTCCGGTCTTGTGGCGCTTGACCTCGACCCGCGGCACGGCGCCGATGCCAGCCTCCAGCAGATCGAACAGGAACACGGGGGCTTGGCGGAGACCATCGAGGCCCGGACCGGCGGCGGCGGGCGTCACCTCTATTTCGCGCATCCCGGCGTGGTCATCCACAATCGGGTCGGCATCGCCCCCGGCGTCGACCTGCGCGGCGACGGCGGGTACGTTGTGGCGCCGCCGTCGGTCCATGCGTGCGGTGAGCTCTACCGCTGGGAGCGCTCGCCCGATGTCTACCGCTTGGCGCCGCTCCCGGCGTGGCTGCTGCGCGCCGCGCCGGACGGCGGGACCCACCGTGGACACCCGCTCGCCCACTGGCGACGCCTGCTGCGGGACGGGGTCGCCGAGGGAGAGCGCAACAATGCGATCGCCTCCCTGGCGGGGCATCTGCTGTGGCATGGCGTCGATCCGGAGGTGACGGTGGAGCTTCTGCTGAGCTGGAATGCGACGCGCTGCCGGCCCCCACTGCAGGCAGACGAGGTCATGCGTACGGTCGACTCCATCGTGCGTCTCCACCAGCGGGAACAGGACGAAGACGCGTGAGGCGAGCGCCAAACCTTCGAGTGGTCCCGTCCACGGCGCCTGCTGGCACCGACAGGTGAAGGTCCTGTCGTGTCGGTGACTGGCCGCTTACTCCCGAGCTGGATTGATGAGCTCGGGGCGAACCATCCAGAGCAACACCCAATGGCCAGCAGCGTCGCGTTCGAGGCAAGCCAGGCTCCCCGGCTGGAAGGCAAGGGTCGGTCGATCCGGGTCACCCGCGAGCACGAGCGACGCCAACCGTCCGAGGAAGCGCAAGTGGCCGACGATCAAGGTGTCGCCCGCCCATGCCTCGATCTCCCGGGAGAGGGGCTCCACGGCGTCGTTCGGGGCGAGCCCCGAGCGCGCCTGCGGCTGTCCGGCGCGCAGCAAGGGTTCGGCGAGTATCGCGGCGGTTTGCTCGGCTAGTCGGGGCGGCGTGTCTGCGGATGGTGCGGATTCGGGCCCGCAACGACGAGGCATTGGTCGACGCGCGGATCGCGGCGGGGAAGGACCCCCAGGACCTGTTCGAGGAGCTGACCCGCGAAGCGAACGGAGTCTTCGGCCACTACAACCTGGAATGAGCTGGGCTTGATGAGCAAGGAGGCCAGGAAGGAATGGGCCCCGGGCATCGGGTGTCCATCGTGGGCTGAGCCGGGCCGCGCCCCAGGGGCGGTCGGGCCGGACGCGTTGCTACCAGCGGAGGAGGAGGCGGCCATCCTTCGCCGGCCCCACGCCGGTGCCGAGCCCGTGTCCCTCGCGGTCCAGCATCGCCTGCAGCCAGCGGGAATCGGCCGGGACGGCCCGCTGGAGACGGAAGCGCCGGATCTGCATCGGCACCATCTCCAGGCGGCGCAGGCGGCCGGCGGGGTCGAGGGTGATGAAGTACATCAGCGAAAGATCGCCGCGGAACGCCGCGTTGCCGCCGATGCCCTCGTAGTCGTTGAGGAAGTCGCCGCAGCCGTAGAGCACCAGCCGCCCTCCATGGACCTCGATGCCCTTGGGATGGTGGGAGGAGTGGCCGTGCACCAGGTCAACCGAGGCCCTGTCGATGAGGGCCTGGGCAAAGCGGCGGTGCTCCGCGGGGATCTGGTAGCCCCAGTTGTCCCCCCAGTGGAGGGACGCGAGCACGATGTCCCCCGGCCGGCGCAGCGCCCGCACCTGTCCGGCGATGCGCTCCACGGTCACCTCCCCCAGATCGGGCAGCAGGTTCACCCCCGCCTGGTGCACGGCCGCCGCCCAATCCGAGGGGACGCCGCTGCTCCGATGGGCGAAGGCGAGCACCAGGAGGCGACCGCCGCCGGGGAGCGCCCGCACGGCCGGGGCAGCGGCCTCCGCCACGTCGCGCCCGGCCCCGGCCGTCGCGATGCCCAGCCCGCGCAGGGTCGCCAGTGTGTCATCGAGTCCCTTGTAACCCCAGTCGAGCACGTGGTTGTTGGCCAGCACGCAGCAGTCCACCCGCGCCGCCCTGAGGCAGGGGGCGTTGCCGGGATGCAGTCGGTAGTGGATGCCCTTACCGGGCCAGGGTTTGCCGCCGGCGGTGACGGCCGTCTCCAGATTGACAATGCACAGGCTTGGATGCCGCCTGGCGAGCTCCTCCAGGGCATCCCCCCACACGTAGGCAAAGTCGACGGGCCGGGGGATCGGCCCGTTGACCCGCTCGGCCAGCGCCAGATAGCCCAAGGCGCTGTGCACATAGGGCTCATAGAGCTGCGGATCGCCGGGGCTGGGGAGTACCTGGTCGATGCCCCGGCCCAACATCAGGTCGCCGCACAGGAACAGGGTGACTCCCGCGCTTGTCGGTTTCGCCATCGTTCCGCCCTCCGCCGCCCAGCCCGCCACGGCGCGCCCCGCCAGTCCGAGTGCCAGGGCGGCCCACCG
>JBFZCW010000089.1:0-3269 GCA_041307765.1 Chromatiaceae bacterium | reverse complement strand
CGGCAAGGGCTCTGGCCTTTGCGTGGTGCCCCGAGAGATCGTCCGACCGTTCACCGGGCGGAAACCAATCCGGGTTGGAGCCAATCCAGTCCGCTGTGCTAGTCAGACCAGCCAGCCAGGCCACCGCGGGCAATGGCAGATCGTCAACCGCCAGGCCCTCACCGGGGTGCAGGGTTTGCAGATAGGCATCCAGGATCTCGCAACGAGCGTCCGACCAGCCGGGGCCCTCGTAGCGTGGCATCCCATCCTTGATCTCCATCGGCGTTGGCATGTAGCCATGATGCGCAGCAAGTGCCTGGCACACGGCCGGAATCCACCCGCCCCCCGCGAACCGTGAGGGTAACTCCCGACGTAACAAGCTACCGCTCGCCAAGTCGTGGCGATGGACGTCCAGGGAGATGGTCCGGAAGGCCAGGCCCGCTGCCTCGTCGGCGCGCTGCCCGGCCGGCCACTTGAACTGAAACCCTGGGATCGCCTTGCCGAAATCGTGCAGTCCCGCCATGGCCGCAGCCCATTGAGTAACCATTGCGGGCGCAAGGCCGAGTGACCCCGCGGCCCAAGCCCGGGTCTGGATCGACTCACGACCCAGGATCGCCTCAACGACGGCAGCCACGTCGAGCATGTGGGCTAGCAGCCCGTGGCCCTGAGTGTCACCGCTCTTGGCCCAAATGGTTCGCGCGCGATTCGGGAGATCGCTGAACCGCTGGTAAGCTGTACGGCTCCGCATCGATCCGACTCCTTCGGTTGAGCGCCGCGAGGAGCATACACCGGGGGGTGGCTCAAAACGTGAGCCTGGGTGGACCCTTCCGCGCTGTCCGACAGTAACAGGGAGCGAGGACGCCCTTCCAAGAGGCGCGATAGGCTAACGCACCGCCAGAATCGCCCCGACCTGCTTCGCGTCTGCCCGCCGTTTCCCAATATTGCAGGTTCGCCGTCGACCGGTGCGTCATCCGACTGCGTTCGAGCCGAGCGGGCACAGGTGTGTCCCCGAACGGTGGTTGGATCGCATGCCGCTCGTCAACGGAGAGTTTTCGTCGCGTTTCATTGTTCGACGAGCCAGGATGCAAGCTCCCAGATTAGGGCGCGTCCAGGGGGCGATGCTGCGCCAGGCATCGGGCCATTGCAGGCTGCATCATCGGAGTCGCGGCGGGGGCGCCGCTCCCACCCCTCTGGCCGGTCAGCGATCGGTGCGGCGGTAGATCTCGTCGATGGTGACGGCCAGATCTACCGACTGAAGCGGGACCTCGCCCTTGGTGTAGCGGGTAGCACCCCACTGCTCGGAGCGGCGGAAGACCTCAACCTGCCGGTACTCCTGGGACACGAGGAGATATTCCTCAAGGGTGTCCAGTTGCCGGTAGAACATGGACTTCTCGAATCGGTCCAGGCGGGCCGTGTGCGGCGAGAGGACCTCGATCACGAGGCAGGGGTACTGGCGGTAGTAGGGTTCCCGGTCACGGGGATCGCAGGAGACCAGCACGTCTGGATAGTAGAAGATGTCGCGTTCGGCGGCTTGTATGCGGACTTTCATGTCCGACATAAAGACCTGGCAGCGATCCGGGAGACGCAGATTGAGCGCGGTGTGCAGGTTGCCGGCAATCAACCCATGCCTGTCGCTCGCACCGACCATCGCGTAGATCTCGCCGTCCACGTACTCGTGACGAACTTGGCTCTCCACTTCCCCTTCGAGGTACGCGTCGACGGAGAGGAAGGTCGTCGTAGTCTGGGGCTGCATGGTTCTTTGCCTCTGCCGCGCGCGTCTGATCGACCCGCTCACCAAGCATAGAGAACGCCTGCCCAGCCGACAACGCGCCGTTGTCGGGCTGAAGCCCGCAGGTCAGACGTTGAACCGGAAGTGCACAACATCGCCATCCTTGACGATGTACTCCTTGCCTTCGGAGCGCAGCTTGCCGGCCTCCTTGGCCCCCTGCTCGCCCTTGCAGGCGATGAAGTCGTCGTAGGCGATGACCTCGGCGCGGATGAATCCGCGCTCGAAGTCGGAGTGGATGACCCCGGCCGCCTGGGGGGCCTTGGCGGCCTTGGGGATGGTCCAGGCACGGACCTCCTTGGGGCCGGCGGTGAAATAGGTCTCCAGGCCGAGCAGCTTGTAGCCCGCGCGGACCACGCGGTTCAGGCCCGGCTCTTCCAGACCCAGGTCGGCCAGGAAGACCTCACGCTCGTCCTCGTCCAGCTCGACGATCTCCGCCTCGATGGCGGCGCACACCGGGACCACCTCAGCCCCCTCCCCCACCGACAGGTTGCGCACCGCGTCCAGGTAGGGGTTGTCCTGGAAGCCGTCCTCGGCGACGTTGGCGATGTACATGGTGGGCTTGGCGGTGAGCAGGAAGAGGTCGCGGATCTCGGCCTGCTCCTCGTCGGTGAGGCCCATGGCCCGCACCGGGCGGCCGGTGTCAAGCTGGGCGCGGACCCGTTCCAGCAGGTCCCTGCGGACCTGGGCCTTCTTGTCCCCAACCTTGGCGGCGCGGGTGGCGCGGTCCAGGGCCTTCTCGACGGATTCCAGGTCCGCCAGGGCAAGCTCGGTCTCGATGACCTCGATGTCCCCAATGGGATCGATTTTGCCGGCGACGTGGATGACGTCGTCGTTCTCGAAGCAGCGCACCACGTGGGCGATGGCGTCGGTCTCGCGGATGTTGGCAAGGAACTTGTTGCCGAGCCCCTCGCCCTTGGAGGCGCCGGCCACCAGACCGGCGATGTCCACGAACTGCATGCTGGTGGGGATGATGGCCTGCGGTTTGACGATGGCAGCGATGACGTCGAGTCGCGGGTCGGGCAGCGGCACCACCCCGACGTTGGGATCGATGGTGCAGAAGGGGTAGTTCTCCGCCGCGATGGCCGCCTTGGTCAGGGCGTTGAAGAGGGTGGACTTGCCCACGTTGGGCAGGCCCACGATGCCGCATTTGAATCCCATGTCGGTGTCCTGGCGGGAAAAGGGCAGGATGCTACAGGATCTTTGTGGCTCGCCGCCACCAACTGTGACTCGCTGGGATGGCCGCTTTGGGCCCGATGGGCGGGATGGCCGCCCTCGGCCGGACCGGGCGCCTTCCAGACAGGTCTCTGGAACACGCTGCATCGCGGCGAGGGCACCGCACACCGGACATCCGGGCCCACAGCGCGCGGCGGCCGCCAAACGTGAAACCGAGCCCGATCTCCTTTACACTCTGCCGCCGCACTGCCCCAATACAATCCGCGTAACTGGTTGATCCGCCCAGCAGATTGACCAGACGAACGCCCCTTTCCGCCCTCGGCCAGGG
>JBFZCW010000088.1:0-3855 GCA_041307765.1 Chromatiaceae bacterium | reverse complement strand
CGCGCCCCGACCAGCCCCTGTCCGGCCGGGTGCAGGCGCGGGTCACGGACCTGCGGCGCATCGCCAGCCTGGTCCCGGATCTGGCCGCGGTCACCGGGACTATCGACCTCGACCTGGGCTTGGCGGGGACCCTGGCGCGGCCCGGCGTCAAAGGCGGGGGGCGGGTCTCCGGGGGCGGCTTCGACGTGCCGATGTTCGGGCTCAAGGTCCGCAATCTCGATCTGAGGGCCGATGCCCAGAGCCCAAGCCAGGTCGTCTACCGGGGCGGCCTGGACCTGGGTGGGGGACGTCTGGAGCTGACGGGCGACTCGGTGCAGGAGACCGCGGGCTGGCTGACCAAGGTCCGAATCTCCGGCCAGAGGCTCAAGGTGGCGGATTCTAAGGAGTACTTCGCCCTGATCTCCCCGGACATCAGCCTCCAGATCGGGCCCACGGGACTGGATGTGACCGGGGAGCTACGGGTACCGGAGGCGCGCATCCGCCCTCGCGCCATCCCCCCGGGCACGGTCTCGCCCTCCGGCGACGTGGTCCTGGAGCAGGGGGGGGGCAAGCAGGCTGAGCCCTTCCCCATCGCCGCGGACCTGCGCCTGGTCCTGGGGGATGCGGTCTCCATCGACGCGTTCGGCCTGCGCGGATTGCTCCGCGGGGACCTGCGGGTCATCAAGTCTCCCGGGCGCGAGCCGGTAGGCGACGGGCAGATCTCGGTGGTGGACGCGACCTACCGCCTGTCCGGCGCCATGGGGCTGATGGCTGCCGTTGGCAAGCCCTTGACGGTGGAGCAGGGCATCCTGGTCTTCGCCAAGACCCCTCTCAACAATCCTGGCCTGGTCCTGACGGCCCAGCGGCAGGGTGGCGACGTGACGGCCGGGGTGCGGGTCCTGGGAACCATCAAGAAGCCTAAGCTGGCCTTTTTCTCCGAGTCAGACCCCGACATGTCCCAGTCGGAGATCACGAGCTACCTGGTAACGGGGATCCCGCCCAAGCGGGGCAGTGCGGAGGACGCCCGCGCCCTGGCGGTGGGAACCTACATCAGTCCCAAGCTGTACATGGAGTACGAGAGCAACCTGGGGGACTCGGCGGACAAGGTGAAGCTCCGCTACGAGCTGTCCAACCGCATCGAGCTGCAGACGGAGACCGGGAGTGGCCAGGGTGCCGACATTTTCTACAAGTTTGAGAACTGACCCCAAGCTGCTCTCCCCCAGGTACTGGCCGAGTTGGCTGGCGGTGGGGCTGTTCCGCGCCCTCGGCCTTCTGCCCTACCCGGTCCTCTGGGCCCTGGGGACCGGGTTTGGGTACTTGGGCTACTACCTGGCCGGTCCTCGTCGCCGGGTGGCCTTGCGCAACCTGGAGATCTGTTTCCCGGACCTGCCCCCCAGTGAGCGCCGCCGGATGTTGCGCCGCCACTTCGGATACCTGGGCGAGGCGGCCTTCGGCCAGGGGCTCATCTGGGGGATCTCGCGGCGGCGACTCCAGCGCCTGGTCCGGGTGGTCGACCGCGGGCGCATCGACGCCTGTATCGCTGGGGGCCGGCCGGTGATCGTCCTGGTCCCCCACTTCGTGGGCCTGGAGCTTGCCGGGGCCGCCTTCACGGCCCTGGTCCACCCCGGGGTCTACATGTACCAGCGTCTGCGCGATCCGGTCATCGACGCCCAGGTCCTGCGCGCTCGTACGCGCTTCGGCGGCCGCTCTATCGAGCGCCAGGACGACCTGCGTGGCCTGGTCCGGGAGATCAAGGCCGGGACGCCCTTCTTCTACCTCCCAGACCAGAACGCCGGGCCACGCGACGGCGTCTTCGTCCCCTTCTGTGGGGTGGCCGCCTCCACGGTCCCCACCCTGAGCCGCTTCGCCCGCCTGACGGGGGCCCTGGTCATCCCGACCTACGCCCGCTATCTGCCATGGGGAGGCGGGCTCGAGCTGATGTTCGATCCGCCGCTGGTGTCCTTTCCCAGCGACGACCCGGTGGCCGACACGGCGCTCATGAACCGCGTCATCGAGGCCCGCGTCCGCACCATGCCGGAGCAGTACTTCTGGGTCCACCGCCGCTTCAAGACCCGTCCCGCCGGGGAGCCGCCGATCTACGCCGATCAGGTGCCGCGGTGAACGGGCCAGCCCTCGATGGGGTCGAGCGCCCGCGCCTTGGGCGGGTGCGGGACTGGGTCATAGGGTCCCTGCTGCTGGGGGGATTGATCCTGGCCGTAGAGGTGACCCTGGGATGGGGCAAGCTGCTGGCCCCTTGGCGCACCCTGGCCCCGTCGGTCCTCGCAGCCTTGATTCTGCTCAGTGCCCTGAGCTACGCCCTGCGTGCGGTGCGGGTCTATGACTGGCTGTGCCTCGCGACGCTAGCCAGCGGGTGCGCGGGGCGCTTCCCTCAAGTGCTACGCCTGTCTGTCCTGCACAACACCGCCAACAACCTGCTGCCCATGCGTGTCGGGGAGCTGGTCTTCCCCTGGCTCATGGGCCGCTACTTCGGGCACGGGTTCTTCCCCGCCACGGCGGCCCTGCTGTGGATCCGGCTGTTGGATCTGCACTTCCTCGTCCTGATCGGGTTCGGTATCGCCTGGCTGCGCCAGCCGTCCTGGGTCTGGCCGGCCGCGGCGGTGGTGTGGCTAGCGGCCCTGGGGTTGCTCAGCGCGGTTGGCGGCCTGGACACGGGTTGGGCCCAAGGGCAGAGGGGGCGCCTGCGCCGGGCGGCGGGCAAGGCTCTGCGCCTGCTCGCCTCCGCGGCCCCGGGTTCACAACTGCGGATGGCGCGGGTCTACCTGTGGACCGCGCTGACCTGGGTCACCAAGTTCCTGGCCTTCGCCACCCTGCTGCGTCACTTCCTGCCGGTTGACCTATGGCGGGCCCTGGTTGGGGTCATGGGGGCAGAGTTGTCCAGCGTCCTACCCTTCCACGGCATTGCGGGGAGCGGCAGCTACGAGCTGGCCGCGGTGGCGGCCCTGGTCCCCGCCGGGGTGGACCCAAAGGCGGCCCTCGCTGGCGCGGTCAACCTGCACCTCTTCGTGTTGGGCGTGACCCTGCTGCTCGGAGCCCTGGCCTTCTTGCTGCCCAAGGGGGGATCCGACGCCCGGGGTTGGTCCCAAGAATCCGGCCAGCGTTGAGATCGTAGAACCAATGGTGTTGTTTCAAAAGATATTTCGTCACGAACTTCCAAGATTCGCCCACCTCGGCACCAGCCAATCTCCCCACAATGCGACACCGCGTCAAAGGTGGAGGCAAGGTCCGTAGTCGACCCGTTGCGGCCACTGGCGCCCGGGCCAGGCTCTTCCGGTTTGCGCTCCAAACCGGCCGCTGGGGTCCCGATGCCCCAACATCGTCAATCAATGTGCGTAGACACTCAGTCGGCCGGTTCGGTTTCCGGCCGCAGAGGCTTGCCCCGCTGAAGCATGTGCATTGCTGCAGATCTCGACGACCCTGATGTAACCTCCGGCCCGGGTGCGGTGCCCATCCGAGGTACCAGCCAAATCACCGGTCTAACGCGGCAGTCGTCGACTCTTGTGCCGTGCAGAACAACCCGTATCTGCACCGCGATATGGCTGCCAGTGTTGCGCCGGGGCTGACTGGTCCACGGCTCCCCGTGCGGGACGCAGGCCAGCGCCGCCCTCTACTCCACTGAAGCTCATGGCTGCCGCAGCGATCATCGGCGAGAGCAGCAGGCCGAAGAAGGAATACAGCACCCCTGCTGCCACCGGTCCGCCGAGCGAGTTGTAGACCAAGGCGAAGAACAGGTTCTGCCAAATGTTACCCATCACCCCCCGGCTCAGGCGGCGCGCCCGCAGGATCTCGCGCAGGTCACCCTTGACCAGGGTCACCCCGGCGCTTTCCATCGCCACGTCGGTACCTGTCCCCATGGCG
>JBFZCW010000087.1:0-17862 GCA_041307765.1 Chromatiaceae bacterium | reverse complement strand
GCACGCCGGCAGTTCATCGCCGCCGACGGCGACAGCTTGGTGGCGAACCCGCCCGGGCCCCCCGCCCTGAGGTGGACCCCGAAGGTCGGTGGGGGCGCCGAGTGGGGCGCCGAGTGAGTCGCCGCCAGCTCGGGTCTCGGGTCGGGACCCCGGATCGCTGCGGATGACATTTCGGCAGACGCACGGGGACGTCGAGCTGAATCGCCATCGCGTCGCTGACGGTGAAGAACGCGAGTCCGTCGCCGCTGGTGCCGACCAGGCCGCGGGTCTGCCCGACGACCTCATACACCTCCTTGCCGAGCTTGATCCTCTACGCGCTCGGCCATTCGGCGCGCCGCATCCAACCCGGCGTTGGCCACGGCGACCTATTGGCGGGTCTCCGCATCGCCGAGTCGGGCGAGGCGTTGGCCCGCATGGACCCGGTCGCCCTGGTCCCCAGCACCTGCGCAAGGCGCTCCTGGATGCGCGCACCGATGGTCGTGCTCCACCGCGCCTACCGCGTGCCGGTACCCATGACCTCGCCAACGTTCGTTCCTCGATCAATGGTATGCGCGGCGACCTCCTCCGGGGCCAGCTTGAGCCTGTAGAACGCCGGCCCGGCCACGACGACGAGCGCGGATCCGGTACGGAGCGCGGAGATGGACGGTCGTTTCATGGCCGGACCTGGTTCTCGATGGGTTAAGCCGCGCGCGACAGGTCTCCGGCGGTTTGTTCGCCGGGCGGAGCGGGGTGCGCGCCCAGCCCGCACGGACTTCTAAGGGGTCTACCGGGGCGATGGTGACACCGCCGGACGGCGCGATGCGCAGGTCGCCGATCAGCAATCCCGGCAACGGTACGGCATGCGCTACGACCCCGTCGTTCCCCGTCGGCCTCCCGGCCTCGCGCGGCACTCCCCCTTATCCCTGGCGAAACTTCGCCTCAGGCCGACAAGGCATGAGGTGGAGTGGGCGACCCCGGTTGAACGACGGGAGGCTAAGCTCCCGGGAGTAGCCGCGAGCAGCGGCGGGTGGCTTGGAGCCAAGATGTCAACCGCGGTTGGGACGCTCAATGTCCCCTCTGGGTTGAGCTACGACCACTCGCACCGAGGTGGTCAATGACTTGCCTGGGCCGGGTTCGGGCGGTCCGGGGCACCCTGCTGACTCACCGCATCGGGACGGAGCTGTCGGTGCGTCGCTCGCCGTCGCAGGTCGACGGGTCCGGAAATGCGGGCGCAGGGTGGACACACTGGGCACAGGGCCCAAAACCCAGGAAGACGGGGCACGAAGCCGGAAGTTGGCTAAGAATCAGACTCTAACCCGTAAACGACGTGCTTGAGTTTGGCACACCAGGAATCTACCGAATCCGCCCGGCCCGTCGGCAGCTCTAGACGGATGATTCTAAAGAAATTGGCGCGCCCGACAGGATTCGAACCTGTGACCCCAGCCTTCGGAGGGCTGTACTCTATCCATCTGAGCTACGGGCGCTTGGAACTGAGGCGGCCCCAGACTGCCAGACCGCACGAAACGACTCTAGGGGTGAAGCCGGAGTCAGCCAGGCAGGGAACCTAGCGAAGGCGTGGAAGGATAACCGTTGCCTCAAGGTACGTCTATGGGCTTTCGCGGTGAGCGTCACCCTTGCCGTCGCCGGCTTGGTAATGGGTGCATCACCCCTCCAGCATCCCCCGGAGGTTGGCCAAGTGAGCGGTGCCGCGGGCTTTGCGCTGCTCCTGGGTAACCCCGCGTCTGGCATCCCAATCGATCTGCTCGGCGGGCAACTCCGAGAGGAAGCGGCTCGGCTCGCTCTCGATGAGCTCGCCATAGCGCTTGCGGCGCTGCGTCAGGGTGAAGGTTAGGCTGACCTTGGCGCGGGTGATGCCGACGTAGGCGAGGCGGCGCTCCTCCTCGATGCTGCCCTCGTCGATGCTGGTGCGATGGGGGAGCAGCTCCTCCTCCATCCCCGCCAGGAAGACGTGTGGGAACTCCAGACCCTTGGCCGCGTGCAGGGTCATGAGGGCGACGCGCTCGCCGCCCTCATCCTCCGCCTGGCGCTCCAGGACATCCATCAGCGACAGGTGATTGACCATCTCGGCGAGGGTCTTCTCCTGCAGCTCACCTTTGTGCAAAGCCCCGAGCCAGTTGAGAAGGTCGGTGGCATTCTCCATGCGACGTTCAGCGACCTGGGGGCTGGAGGCATTCTCGCGGAGCCAGGCGGCGTAGTTCATCCCCTCCACCAGGGCCTTCACCGCGGCGACGGGCTCGGACTCGGCGCGCCTGGCGTAGCCGCCGATCCAGGCCGCAAAGCCCTGGAGACGCCGCTGCGCCCGTTCCCCCAGATGCTGACCCAGGCCGAGCTCCTGGCAGGCGGCGAGCATACCGACGCCCCGCCCGGCGGCGTAGCTAGCCAGGGCCTCCAGGGTATGTGGGCCAATCTCCCGGCGCGGGGTGTTGACAATGCGCAGGAAGGCCGCATCGTCGTCCCGATTCGCCAGGAGGCGCAGATAGGCCATGAGGTCCTTGACTTCGGCCCGGGCGAAGAACGAGGTCCCGCCGCTCAGGAAATAGGGGACCTTATGCTCGCGCAGGGCCTTCTCGAAGGGATGGGCCTGGTGGTTGCCGCGGTACAGGATGGCGAACCGTCCAAAGCCTTCCCCTTCGGTAAAATGGCGGTGGAGGATCTCCGAGACGACCCGTTCGGCCTCGTGGGTCTCGTCGCGGCAGGTGAGGATGCGCGGCGGATCGCCGGGATCCAGGGAGCTCCAAAGGCGCTTTTCAAAGACGTGTGGGTTGTTGGCGATGAGGGCGTTTGCCAGCCCCAGGATGCGCCCGCTAGAGCGGTAGTTCTGCTCCAGCATGACCACCTTCAGATGTGGATAGTCAGCCTTGAGCCGGGCTAGGTTCTCGGGTCGGGCGCCGCGCCAGGCATAGATCGACTGGTCGTCGTCGCCGACCACCGTCAGGGCCCCACGCGGCCCAACCAGTTGGCGGACCAGCTCGTACTGGGCCCCGTTGGTATCCTGGTACTCGTCTACCAGAAGGTAGCGGATACGCGCCTGCCAGGCCTCCAGGACATCCGCATGGCCGCCGAAGAGGCGCGCCGGGGCGAGGATGAGGTCGTCGAAGTCCACGGCATTGTAGGCACGCAGGCTGCGCTCATAGTCGCCGTAGAACCGTGCCAGATCCGCCTCGTAGTCGTCCTCGGCCTGGCTCAGGGCGCGCTCGGGGGTCACCAGGTCGTTCTTCCAGCGCGAGATACGTGCCTGCAGGCCGGCGACAGAGTTCGCGTCCTGGCGGGCCGACTTGCGCAGGTGCTCCTTGAGGACCGCTTCGGCATCCTGGGCGTCGAACAGCGAAAAGCCGGGGCGAAGCCCGGCGCGATCGGCGTGGCGGCGCAGGATGTCCAGCCCAAGCGTATGGAAGGTCGAGATGGTCAAGCCACGGGCGTCGCGTCCCTTCACCTCTCTTGCTGCCCGCGCCCGCATCTCGCGGGCTGCCTTGTTGGTGAAGGTGACCGCGTAGACGTGCCGAGCCGGGATGGCGCACTCGCCAATCAGATGCGCGATCTTGTGGGTAATGACGCGCGTCTTGCCGGAGCCGGCCCCGGCGAGGACCAGGAGGGGGCCACCTACGTAACGTGCCGCTTCCTGTTGGCTTGGGTTGAGTCCCTTCAATGGGCGACCTCGCTGGTTTACGGGAAAGCATTCCCGGCAGACCGGGGGAGCGATTATGCTCCAAGCGGCCGCCGGCCGCGAAGCGCCGACCGGGCAGGGCAAGCGCGGGCCCTGTTGGTCCCAACGCAGTGAGACGCCGCAGGGGCCTGCCGAAAAAATTGGCGGACGGCGGCTTTTCCAGATGCCCTCTAGTAAGATAGGAGTCTTCGCTGTCAATGGCCGCCGAGGCACCATGAATCACAAACTCACCGCCGCCATCCTGGCCCTGTGCACCTCCTGTGTCCTGGCTAGCCCCCAGGAAGATGAAGCCCTCGCGGCCCCCGCCGCTCCTGCATCCGCCGTCGCCGGAGATCCGACGGAGCCGGAGATCAACATCAGCGAGGGCCCCGAAGGCGTGGTCTACGAGTACCGCGTACGTGGCCGCGTCTACATGGTCAAGATCCAGCCCCAGGTCGGGCCACCCTACTTCCTGCTCGACACCAACGGCGACGGAATCCTCGACGTGCAGAGCGACTCACCGATGAACGCTGCGGTTCAGCAGTGGGTTTTATACAGCTGGTAAGCCGGGACCTGGTCACACTGCCTCGGCAGATTGGACGACCGCAGCCCAGCCCCAGGCCAGGGTCGCCGGTCGCGGCCAGTTCTCTTACCGGTTCTCTGGTTTGGATTGGGTGGGTTTTGGCCTTCGCCGGCTGCGGCCTCGGGTACGGGGGAACCCCAGCCGGATCAGTGGCCCGGGCGCTGTAGCACCGGTGCCCGCACTGGGGTGTGCGGCGGAGGGGACATGGGCAGCGTTTGCGCCTGTGACAGATCGGCGACGAGTTGCGGCTGCTCTTCGATGAATCTCACCCCGATGCCGAAACGGTCGCCGCGGGTCACCACAGCCTGAACCAACCACCGCCGACCGACCGTATCGATCTCCAATTCGACTGGGGTTCCCTCCGGCAAGGTCACGGCGCGCAGCTCCAGATAGAGCCCGTCTTCGGTCAGGTTCCGGCCGCAGGCGCTGTGCAGTCTGCGCTTGCCGTAGCGGATCTGGACCGCAAAGCCGACGGGGTGTCGGGGGTGAGATCTGCGTTCAGGGTTCATTTGTCCTGGCCTCTTTGATGGCTTTTCGTTGCTGGCGTCTGATCTTAGGGATCTTTTTTGACGCTTTGAAGGAGTTTATGAGACAGAATCGTGACGGCGCAAGGGAAAGCTGCTGAACTGTGCGCCCGTTCGATGCCCATCTGCACATCATCGACTCGCGGTTCCCGCTGAGCGCGAACCAGGGCTACCTGCCCCCGACCTTCAACGTTGCGGACTACCTGAACCTGGTCAGGCCCCTCGGTGTCGCCGGAGGGGCTGTGGTATCGGGGTCCTTCCAAGGCTTCGACCTGAGCTACCTGGAAGACGCCCTCGCCCGCCTCGGGCCCGGGTTCGTCGGCGTGGCCCAGCTTCCTCTCGACACCCAGGCCCCCGAAATCCGAAGACTCGATGCCCTGGGCGTGCGCGCCGTCCGGTTCAACCTGTGTCGGGGCGTCCAGAGCGGCCTGCCGGACATGCTCGCCCTGGCCCACCGAGCCCATGAGGCCGCTGGTTGGCACGCCGAGATCTACCTCGACGCCGTAGAGATCCCCCGCCTGCGCGGCTGGCTCGGCGAGCTGCCCGCGGTCTGCATCGACCACCTTGGGCTGAGCCACGCCGGATACGCCCACCTTTTGGGGCTCGTGGAGTGCGGGGCCTGGGTCAAGGCCAGCGGTTTCGGGCACATCGACTTCCCGGTCGCTGACGCCCTGGTGGAGCTCTGCCGCGCCAACCCGAACCGGGTCCTGTGGGGCAGCGACCTCCCCGGTACTCGCGCCCCTCGCCCGTTCGACCCGCGGGATCTCGATCTAATTGCCGACGCCCTGGGCGATCCCGCCCTGACCCGCAGTGTCCTCCTCGGCAATGCGGTGGACCTTTACCGCCCGCCTGGGTTCCCCGCCACCTAGATCCCCCGGTGTCTGGCCCGGCGTATCGGCACGGCGACGGGAACCCGGAGACTGCGGGATAATGGCGCAGACGACTTCAACCTTCAGGACGATGTACCAGGTTGACCCTCCCTAGCCCTCTCGGACTTTTCAGTGCCTTAGTGGACTCCGGCGCCTGGCCGACCCTGCGGGTGGCACTGCACGTCGCGTTCTTCCTCTGTGCCTTCTTCATCCTGCGGCAGGTCCTCGCGACTGTCAGGGACGGTGACGGAGCCAAGGGACAAAAGGCGCGGCGCCGCGGCTCGCCGCCCCTGCCAAGCCTACCCGTCATCGGGCTGACCCTGCTTTTCGCGGCTGTCCTCGGCTACCAGGCGAGCTGGCAGCTCGCCGGGGTATTCCGCCCGGAGTTCGTGGCCTTCATGCAGTCCCACGACCGGCGCGAGTTCAACCCCGCCCACCTCATCGAGCGAGGGCGCATCCTGGACCGTACCGGCGAGGTCCTGGCCTACAGCCAGGAGCACCAGGGCCAGGTCTTTCGGCTCTACCCCTACGGACCGGCCTTCGCCCACGCGGTGGGCTACACCGACCCCAGATTTGGCGTGACCGGGGCCGAGGCGGCGGCCAACACGCGCCTCAACGGAGGGGCCCCGGACAACCTGGCGGCCTGGAGCGGGCTTGGCCTGCACCTGCTGGCCAAGGACAAGCGCCTGCGCGGACAAGACCTGGTGCTCAACCTGGATGCCCGGCTGCAACTCACCGCCCTGCAGGGCTTAGGAAGCCGGCGCGGGGCCGTGGTGGTCCTGCGCCCACGGGACGGCGCCATCCTCGCCCTGGCCAGCGCCCCCTCCTTCGACCCCAACCGGATCGGGCCCGAACTGTTTCAGGGCGCGAATGCCAGCACCCCCCTGCTCAATCGCGCAACGCAGGGGTTCTACCCACCGGGTTCCACCTTCAAGGTCGTGGTCGCCGCGATGGCCATCGAGGGCGGCTTCACCGGGACCCTGAACTGCCCCGCGGATGGCTACACAACCTCTCGCCGTTACCCCAAGATCCGCGATCACGAGTTCTACACCGGCCGGGGCTGGCGCGGCCATGGGGACCTGGACCTGCCGACGGCCTTTTCCGAATCGTCCAACGTCTTCTTCGCCCAGCTCGGGGTGCGGCTGGGCCACGACGCGCTGGCTGCCGCCGCGGCGCGCTTCGGCTTTGACCGCCAGGTACGCCTCTATCCCGGGGCGGACCGCGCCGGGACCATGAGCACCGGGCGGATCCCACGGCTCGCCAAGTCCGACCTCTATGGCCTCGCCCAGGCCTCCATCGGCCAGGGGCGCGTCCTGGCCACCCCGGCCCACATGGCGCTCATCGCTGCGGCAGTGGCCAATGGCGGCCTGGCGATGCGCCCACGCCTGCTCGCCGACGAGCCCCCCGCGCCGCTCTCTGGCTACATGGCCCCGGCCACCTCGACCCGCCTGACCAGGATGATGCGCAAGGTCGTCAGCTCCGGAACCGGCAAGGGCATCGAGGTGCCGGAGCTCGCCATCGCCGGCAAGACCGGAACGGCGGAGAACCCGCGCGGACCCGCTCACAGTTGGTTCATCGGCTTCGCACCGGCCCAGGACCCGGACCTGGCGGTCGCCGTCCTGGTGGAGCACGGCGGCTATGGCTCCAGCGCCGCCGCGCCAATTGCCCGGGACCTGTTGGTCCAGGCCCGGGAACTGGGGATCATCCAGTGACCGCGGCGACCGTCCCCCAGGACCTGGGCCGGGCATGGGCCCTGCGCCGGTCGGAGCGCAGCCTGCTCGCCTGGTGCCTTCTGTGCATGACCCTGGGCTTCACCCTGGTCCTAGGGTCAGTTCACTCAGGGGGGCGCGTCATTGGCATCGCGGACCTGCTGCCGCTCTTCACCTATGCCCTGTGCCTCATCTGCCTGCATCTGGTGCTGGTCGCGATACGGTTCCGCGGCGACCCCATCCTGGTCGCCGCAGGGGCCTTCCTGGCCGGCTTCGGGCTGCTCGCCCAGTACCGCCTGGGGGCCTTCGACGGCCCCGATGCCCAGGCCCTGTACCTCTTCCCGGCGGGGGTGCTGATCATGGTGACGGCGGTCGCCGCCTTCATGGGCGGGCGCTACCGTGTCCTGGCGGCTGGACCCTGGGTCTGGGGCGGTCTGTCCCTGGCCATGGTGGCGGTGCTCCTCATCACTGGACAGCGCTTCCGCGGCGGGGTCTATGCCCTGGGTTTCACCACACCGACCGAGGTCCTCAAGCTCAGCGTCGTCGTCTTCATCGCCGGTTTCGTCGGCCGCCACGTCCAGACCCTGGCCCAGTGGGACCGGCGCCTGCACTTGCCGCTGCCGCCCTGGCGCCCCCTGTGGCCGCTGGCCGCCTTCTGGGCCGCGCTGGCGGGGCTCCTGATGGCGCAGCGCGACCTCGGGATGATCGTCATCCTGAGCGTAGCCCTGCTCGCCATGCTGGTGGCGGGGACACGACGCCCTGGCTACCTGGTCTTCGGCTTGCTCGCGGCAGGGGGGCTTGGCTACCTGATGACGGCAGTCTTCGAGCACGGGCGGCGGCGCATCGAGGCCTGGCAGGACCCCTTTGCGGACCCGACGGGCGACGGCTGGCAGATCCTCCAGGGGCTGTCCGGGATGTACTCCGGCGGGCTCTGGGGCGAGGGCTTCGGACAGGGCAGCCCGGGGTACACGCCCATCGCAAGGTCGGACTTCGTCTACTCCGTGGTGGGCGAGGAGGTCGGCTTCGTCGGCGGTGTCCTGGTGGTGCTGTTCTTCCTCATCCTCTTCGCACGAGGCATGCGCATCGCCCGGCACAGCCACGACCAAATCGGGATGCTGCTGGCCACGGGGCTCACCGCCGTGCTTGCAACGCAGACCTTTCTCAACGTCGGCGGGGTCACCAAATTCGTCCCCCTGACCGGCATCACCTTACCCTTCATCAGTCACGGCGGCGCCAGCCTGCTCACCGCCTTTGCAACCCTGGGCCTCTTGCTGGCCATTTCCGACACTGGCACCGCTTCCCCACGCAAGGCGTCCCGGCCGGCCAGCTCCGCCCGAGCCGGGCCGCGAGGGCAGGCAAAAGTGCTGAACCAGACACCGGCCGAGCCCCAGACCAAACCCAGGCGCAAACGCACCTCGAAGCGGGCCCCCGGCAGTGGGGACGACGGGGCAGCGGGCTGAGACTCTGCCCCCCTGTGGCCGGAGGGCTGGCCCGAGAGAGGGGCCTGGGTGCGGGATGCACCTTCCGAGCGAGACGCGCGTTTCGGTCCCACCCCATCCTGTGCCCGTTCAGCTCGCCAGCACCGCCGCAACCCACTCCCGCAGGGCCGGAATAACGTCCGCCTCGAACCAGCGGTTGCGCTTGAGCCAGGCGCCGTTCCGCGGACTCGGGTGCGGCAACGGGAACCGGGCCGGCAAGTACTCGGCCCAGGCCGCCACGGTCGCGGTGAGAGTCGGTTTGCGATCTGCGCCGAGGTAGTAGGCCTGGGCATAGGCGCCGACCAAGAGGGTCAGCCGAAGCCCCGGCAGGCCTGCCCACACCCGCGGGTGCCAGAGGGGGGCACATTCGGGGCGCGGCGGCAGATCGCCGCCGCGGCCCGTACCGGGGTAGCAGAACCCAGCAGGAACGATGGCGATGCGCGTCTCGTCGTAAAAGGCCTCCCGGTCGAGCTGCAGCCAGTCGCGCAGGCGGTCGCCGGAGGGGTCATTCCAGGGAATTCCGGTCTCGTGAACCCGGCGCCCCGGCGCCTGGCCAACGATCAGGAGCCGCGCCCCTGGCCCCGCCCGCAGTACGGGTTTGGGCGGATGGGGCAAGTGCGCCGCGCAGAGCCGGCAGGCCCGGATCTCGGCAAGCAGATCGTTCAGGTCGGGAGTTTCCATGGTCGGCGTCTTGAATGGGCGGTCACGGTCGGAGTCAGGTTGGCGTAGCCAATGATTGCGTCATCCAACGGGCGCGGCCCGCCCACCTCTACAAGTGCGACGATGAGCGAACCATCAGGTACAGCATCGGGGTCCGGCCGGAGAGTTACCAATATTTCATTATGCGCAACGTGTACTGTATTGCGGAATATCAGAAAGGCCCCTAAAGTACAGAACCATGCGGCACAGGGCCGCCCGGCAATCCAGCACCCACCGGAGACTGCACCATGAGCGCCTCGATCGAGCACCAGACTGCCACCCCTGACTTTTGTACCGGTATCGACCACTTTGGAACCCCCTGGCCCAACTTCGAGACCCTGGGCGCGGAGCCCGCGATCCCGGAGGGTGCCGAGGCCATCGCCGACAGCGCGGACCCTGCCGCCATCTACCAGACCCTGCTCGGTGCCGACGCCCTACGTTACCTGACCCTGCAGGTGTGCGGGGCCAAGGGGTCCGGCCACCCCGGCGGATTCGCCTCCAGCGCCGAGGCCCATGCGGCCCTGATCATGCTCGGCCACACCAACATCGTGACCGAGGTGGGCCACCACGCCCCCGGCTTCTACAGCTCCATGTTCCTGGATTCTTCCCTGGAGGCCATGGGCATCCACACGGTAGCCCAGATGCGCGAGCGCTTCCGCGAGCGCGAGGGACTGCTCGGCCACCTGTCCGGGGCCGTTCCCGGCATCCTCTCCCCCGCCGGCCCCCTGGGCCAGGGGCAACACTTCGCCATGGCCGGTGCCCTGCTTTACCCGGACAAGCTCTTTCCGGTGACCATGGGCGACGGCGGCATGGGGGAGCCCTACCCGCTCTCGGCCATGATGCACTTCCTGACGGCCTTTCCGCACGCGACCAACTTCCTCCCGGTGCTGATCTGGAACGGCTACAGCCAGGAGCACCACGCCATGGTCTCCACCTGGGACAACGAGCGCATGGTCGCCTACTGGCGTGCCCACGGCTTCCAGGAGGTGATCCTGGTGGATGCCAAGCCCTTCGACGACTCCGGGCAGGAGGGGCCCTACGTGGACAGCACCCACTTCGCCCTGGATCGTCGCCTGGCCTTCGCCCGCGCGGTGTTGCAGGGCATGGACCAGGCCGCCCGCTCTGCCCTCGCAGGCACGCCGACGGCGTTCGTCATCAAGCAGCTCAAGGGGTCGGGCGTGCATACCGTCGGGGCCAAGGCCCACAACCTCTACCCCGTCGACACCCTCGACCAGCCGCACATCATCGAGGGGCTCCAGCGCCGCGCCTTGCCGCCAGCGGCCTGGGAGCTGGTGCGCACCAACTTCACCCGTGCCGGCGGCGGACCCGCCGGGCAGACCTCGGTGACCGAGCAGGAGATCGCCCTGCCGGGGCTGGGCAAGCTGCCGATGCAGGACTTCCCGGTCGGGGAGAAGCAGGTCCCTGCCACCGCCTTCGGAGCCCTGGCAGCGGCCGTGGGCCGGGCCGACTCCCGCTTCCTGGTGACCAATGCCGACGGCAACGAGGCCTCGGCCATGAAGAACATCAACGAGGCCTTGGGGATTCGCCATCCAACCCCAGACCCGCTCTACAACCAGCGCCCCGACGGTCAAGTCTACGAGCCCCTGAACGAGGATGCCTGCGCCGGGCTGGCCGCTGCCGTTGCCCTGTTCGGCGGCCGCTCCCTGTGGCTGTCCTACGAGTCTTTCGCCATCAACGGCTGGCCCATCATCCAGACCGTGACCCAGGCCATGGCGGAGCTGCGCCGTCCCACCCCATCGCTGGTCACCATGTTCACCGCCGGGGCACTGGAGCAGGGACGCAACGGCTGGACCCACCAGCGACCGGAGATCGAGAACTATGTCGCGGCCCAGATGCGAAACGGCAATGTCTACGCTCTGTTCCCGGCGGATGCCAACATGATCCAGGCGGCCTACGAGTGGGCCCTGGGGAGCTTCAACAAGGGGATTGCCATCTTCGCCTCCAAGTCCCCACTGCCGGTCTACACGACCCTGGACCAGGCGCGAGAGGCCATCGCCAAGGGCGCGGCCTGCCTCTACGAGGGCGGCACCGGGGACAGGGGGACCATCGTATTCGCGGTGACCGGCGATATGGTCCTGCTGCCGGTCTTCGAAGCAAGGGACCAGTTGGAGGCTGCCGGCTACCGTGTACGCATCGTGGCTGTGGCCAACCCGCGCCGCCTCTACCGGCCGCAGGATGTCGCCTGGAAGACCTGCGCCCAGCCGGACGGGGGCTTCATGGGGGATGCTGAGTTCAACGCGCTATTCGACGGCGACGTGCTGTGCGCGGTGAGCGGTGGGCCCGGCGCCCCGCTTGAGCCGGTGCTGCTGCGGACCCGGGCGCCCCGGCGGGAGCTGATGGCCTGGCAGCGCGGGGAGACCACCGCGACCCCGGCGGAGGTTATGGCCGTCAATGGCCTGACGGCCCGGGACATCGCTGGGCGGGTGCTCGGGGCCTTGGGCACTGGGGAGTAGACCAACGCTTGGGCGCTGTCGGCCCTGCAAAGGCACGGGTGGGAGCGGCGCCTTGTGAGAGCGGCGCCTTGTGAGAGAGGCGCCCTGTGGGAGCGGCGCCCTCGCCGCGACGGGGTGTCTTCCAGAGGGTTTCTGGAAGACGCTGCATCGGGCCGAGGGCGGCCCTGCCACCATCGCGCCGAGGCAGCGCTCCCACCCTGCAAGGAGCGGTTAACCAACCTGGTGGACAATTGCCAATCGTTAACGGAATGCAATCCCCGGAGCTACCCATGCCCCAGACCAAGATCATCGTCCTCGACGACGACCCCACGGGGTCCCAGACCGTCCATGGCTGTCTTCTGCTGACCCGCTGGGACCCGGACACCCTGAGCCTGGCCCTGCGCGATGCCTCCCCGCTGTTTTTCGTCCTGACCAACACCCGAGGCATGGACGCCGAGCGCGCCGCCGGTCTGACCCGGACCGTCTGCCGCAACCTGCGGGCGGCGCTCGACAGCCTGGCCGCGGACGGACACGAGATCCGTCCCATCCTGGTCAGCCGCTCGGACTCGACACTGCGCGGCCACTACCCGGTGGAGACCGACGTCATCGCCGCGGAGCTGGGGCCCTTCGACGCCCACTTCCTGATCCCGGCCTTCTTCGAGGGTGGGCGGGTGACCATCGACAGTACGCACTACCTGATGGTCGAGGGCCGCCGGGTCCCGGTTCATGAGACAGAGTTCGCTAGGGACTCGGTCTTCGGCTACACCACCGCCTACCTGCCGGACTACGTGGCGGAGAAGACCCGAGGGCGCATCCCGGCGGCGGAGGTCCAGCGCTTCGTCCTGACCGATGTCCGCGGAGACGTGGGGGGACGCCTGGCTGAGCTGACCGGCAACACCTGCTGCGTCGTGGACGCAGAGCGACAGTCCGACCTGGACGGCTTCACCACGCAAATCATCGAGGCAGCCGCCAGCGGCAAGCGCTTCCTCTTCCGCAGCGGCGCCAGCCTGCTCACGGCCCTGGCCAGGCTCCCGCCCCAACCCGTCGCCCCGGAGGACATGGGTCGTTACCGCCGGGGGCAAAGGCCAGGGGCCGTGATCGTTGGGTCCCATGTCAAGAAGACCACGGCGCAGCTCGCCGCCCTCCTGCGCGAACCCGGCGTGGCGGCCCTGGAGGTCGATGTGGACCGCATCGGCCCCGAGGGCGAAACATTCCGCACCGAAACCCTGGACCGCATCGCCACCGCCTTCGCCCAGGGTCTCACGCCCGTGATCTACACCAGCCGTGTGGAGCGGACCTTCCCGGACCAGGCGACCCGGCTGGCCTTCGGCGAGCAGGTCTCCGGTTTCCTCATGGACCTGGTGCGCGTCCTGCCGCCCGACCTGGGGTTCCTGATCAGCAAGGGCGGAATCACCTCCAACGATGTGCTGAGCGATGGGCTCGCCCTGCACAGCTGCCGCGTCCTCGGCCAGGTCCTGCCGGGCTGCTCCGTCGTGCGCTGCCCGGATGACCACCCCCGTTACCCCGGGCTGCCTGTGGTCATCTTTCCGGGCAACGTGGGGGACGATGCCGCCCTGGCCACGGCCTACCGGCGCATGGCCTCGCCCCTCGCCGACAACGCCAAAGGGACGCAATCGCTGGGCAGATCAGATAGCCCCTAGCACGAGACCGGGGGATGTCCACCATCGCCAAGCCTCCGAATTGCCAAAGACCGCCGCCCGCCGACGACAGCTCGCCGCCTGCCGCTGATCCGCCGATCCGCATTCGCGACCCCGGCGCCGCTTTGGGATAACATCCCGCCGGGGTGCGGCGGCGAGCCTGCACCGGCTGCACCCGTCCCTCTTGGCCCTTGCGAGTCTTGCGCGCATGCCTGTCCCCGCTGACCGGGTTCTGGTCGTCTTGCTGCTGACATTCCTGTACGCCCCCTACCTGGCGCAGGCAGGGGACACCCCCTCCGGATACGCGCTCGGCGCCGGTGATAAGGTGCGCATCGCCGTCTTCGGGGAGCCCGACCTCTCGGCGAGCGAGTGGATCAGCGCCCGCGGGGCCATCCCTTATCCGCTGCTCGGAGAGCTGCAGGTGCTGGGCCTGACACCATCGGATCTGGAGCGTCTGATCACCAGCCGCCTCAAGGGCCCCTACCTCGTCGATCCCAAGGTGACCGTCAGTGTCGACGAGTACCGGCCGTTCTTCGTCATGGGGCAGGTCAATCGGCCCGGGAGCTACCCCTACTCTCCCGGCATGACCGTACGCAAAGCGATCTCCTTCGCCGGTGGTTTCACCGACCGAGCCTCCCGGGGAAAGATCTTCCTCTCGTCCGAGCAGGCGCCGCAGGAGGAGCGCAAGGTGGACGAGAGCGACTCGATCGGACCGGGCGACACCGTCGTCGTCAAAGGAAGCTTTTTTTAGTGGGACAGGACCTCAAGCCATCGATGCGAGACGACCCTTCGGGGGCGAGGGGTCGCCAACCGCGCCCCCGCAGAACGGGCTATTGGAACCGGGTCCTCAGGCACCGTTTCGCGATCCTGGGCCTCTCCGTGCTCTGCGGCCTGCTCGGTGCGTTGGTCGCCAATGCCGTGCAGCCCCTCTACGAGGCCGAGGTCACCCTATTGGTCGATCCTCATTGCATCGGATCCGGGCCGGCTCAGAACCGGGGCGGTGGGGGCTGGATCGCTTCCTCGGACAGCCCCAGCACCCTGCAGACACAGGTTGTCCTGCTCAAGTCGCGGGCCATGGCGGAGTCCGTCGCCACTCGGCTTAGCCTATGGGAGGACCCAGAATTCGACCCGCGCCAGGCGAGGCCGCATCAGATCCCGCTCCAACTGGACTTGGCCGCCTGGGTACCGGAGGTCTTCTCTCGCACGGCATCAGTGCCGCCGCCGACCGAGGCCCAGGCCCGAGCGGCCGTCCTGGCCGCGGTCGGCAGTCGCCTAAGGGCGGAGGCCATCCCGGACTCCCGGGTCATCCGGCTCAGCTTCACCGCTCACGACCCCGCCCTGGCCGCCCGGGCCGCCAATGCCTTTGCGGACGCCTATGCGGAGATGGGGCTTGAGACCGGCCCGCAGCGAGGCGTCAAAACAGAAGCCCCAGCGAGCGACCACCAAGGCAGTCTGCCCAAAAGGGTGCAAAGCTCCGCGGGGCCACTTCAAACCGATCCGGTGCCCCCCCGCTTGGCGGCGGGTGTCGGCGTAGCCGACCTCACCGTTGACCGGGTACAGGCGATCTCTCAGCGCCTGGCCGAGGCACGCGGCAGGCGCGACGCCCTCCAGGAGCTGCACGATCAGATGCAGCGGACCGGCACCGTATCGACCGCAGAGCTGATCACCCACCCCACTCTGGCCCCCAACATCACCCTTCAATCCCTCAAGGCCTCCGAGCGGCAGGCCGATCGGGAGGTCACCGAGCTCGCCAAGCGGTATGGCCCGCTGCATCCCAGGATGATCGCCGCGAGGTCAGACCTCGAAGCCGTGCGCTCCATGCTAGCTTCGGAGATCCACAGCGCCGTCGCGAGCGCCGGGCAGGATCTGGACAACGCCCGCGCCCTGGCAGACAAGTTGGAGTTGGAGCGCCATGCGATCCAGAAAACGACCCAAGACACCGGCCGCAGTGAATCTGACCCGATGCCCCTGGTGCAGGAAGCGGCGACCCAACGCCAGCTCGATGCTCCCTTGTCGGCCCTGTTCAAGGGCATGGCCCTGGATACCGGCGGCGGGCGGATCCATGCCCGTGTGATCGATGCCGCCCTGGTCCCCAACTCCCCAGTCGGTCCCAATGCGACGAGGATCGTCGGCGCCGCTGCACTCCTCGGGCTCGCCGCCGGCCTGGCCGTGGCCATGCTGAGCGCGTTCTTCGACGCGACATTCCAGCGGCCCCAGGACGTCGAAGATGACCTGCGGTTGCCGTTGCTGGGAACGGTCCCGCGCTTGAGCCGACATCGGCGCAAAAACACCCCGCTGGACCGACTCTTCGCCCATCAACCGACATCTCCATTCGCCGAGGCTATTCGCACCCTGCGTACCCGGGTTCTGCTGTCCCGCGGCGATCATCCCCACGGCGTGGTGCTGGTCACATCCAGCCGCCGCGGCGAGGGCAAGACCACGGTCGCGACCAACCTGGCCCTGGCACTGGGCCAGCTTAGCGAGGTCCTGCTCATCGACGCCGACATGCGCCATGCGCCAGCGGCAAGCAGGCTGGGCCTCTCAAGCGATACCCCGGGGCTGTCCGAGCTGGTTGAGGGCACCGCAGACGAGAGCGCCTGCATCCAACGTATCCCTGGCGCGAACATCGATATGCTCCCAACCGGCGCGGTCCCGCCCGACCCGCTGCAGATGATATCTTCGGGGAAATTTGCCCAGACATTGGACCGACTCCGCGAGCGCTACGCCTGGATCGTCATCGATTCCCCCGCTGCCCACGCAGTCAGCGATGCCGTCATGCTGTCGCGGGCAAGCGACGCCGTCGTATGGGTCATCCGCGCCAACCAGACCCCGAGACCCCAGATTCAGGCGGCTATCGAGCCCCTGCGTCAAGTGGGAGCCCCGCTCATCGGGGTCGTCCTCAACGCCTGCGCCTCGTGCTAGACCATCGAGCGGTATCTCTGGGCGGACGGCACGCACGCAGCATGGTTCATCGGGCCTGCGGCGGCCTCGGATTCAACGCCAGCGCAGGCTCAGATAACGGCTGCGTCCCCCTTCCAGGATGCGCAAAACGACGCCATCGCCGCCCTCCGCCAGCACCGCCTCAAACTCGGCGGGACTGCCGACCGGCTGACCGTTCGCCTCGAGGATCAGTGTCCCTCGAACGATACCAGCCAGGTCGGCCAGCGACTGAGGCTCCACAGCCGTCACCATCACTGCTCTGGGCAGACCAAGCCGGCGGGCCTCCTTCTGGGTGAGGCCACGCACCGTCACCCCCAGGGCCTGGACGGCTTCCGTCCCCTGACCCGCCCCCTCGTCCAGGCGGCCGGTCCGCACAGGGACGTCGAGGCGACGGCCATCCCGCAGCAGCCCCAGGGTGACGCTGGTGCCTGGCGGCGCCAGAGCTGCGCGGTTCCGGAAATGTCCGCCGTCCGTCAGCTTGACCCCATCGAAGGTCGTGATCAGGTCCCCAACGCGGAGCCCGGCGCGCTCGGCGGGAGAGCCTGGGTTGACCTGATTCACCAGCACGCCGCCCTGGTCCGGAATCCCCATGGCCTCGGCCATGTCCGGGGTCAGCGGCTGAACGGTCAGCCCGATATAACCGCGCACGACATGACCCGTGGTCATGAGCTGTTCGGCAATGGCGCGCACCAGGTTGCTCGGGATGGCGAAGCCCACGCCCATGTAGCCGCCGCTCTTGGAGAAAATGGCGGTGTTCATGCCCACCACCTCGCCGTCCAGGTTCAGCAGCGGGCCGCCTGAGTTCCCCGGGTTGATCGCCGCGTCGGTCTGGATGAAGTCCTCATAGTCGTTGATCCCGAGGCTGGTTCGCCCCTTGGCGCTCACCACACCGGTGGTTAGGGTATTGGAGAGACCGAAGGGATTGCCCAGCGCTACCACCCACTCTCCCACGTCCAGCCGTGCGGAGTCCCCCCACTTCAGGGCTGGCAGCCCCTGCGCGGCGATCCTCAGCACGGCCACGTCGGACTTGGGGTCGGAACCCTGGAGCTTGGTGTCGAACTCACGGCCATCCTGAAACTTCACCCGGACGCGGTGCGCGTTCGCCACCACGTGATTGTTGGTGACGATGTAGGTCGTATCGTCGCCCGCCGCAAAGACGAAGCCAGAGCCCTGACCGATTGTCCGGCGGGGACTCTCGGGCGCCGGGTGTGACAGGCCGGGGAAATCGTCGCCAAAGAAGCGACGGAACAGGTCATCGTGAAAGGGCCAGATGTCCTGTCGGGTGCCGTCGCGCGCCGCCCGACCC
>JBFZCW010000086.1:0-6940 GCA_041307765.1 Chromatiaceae bacterium | reverse complement strand
GACCACGCCGGGGCCGTCGGCCAGCAGGTCCGTGTAGGAGAGTTGGGTCTCGGCGGTGCTGACCTGGGCGTCGGCCGCGTCCACCATGGCCTGGGCCGCCTTGCGGGCCTCGACTGCCTGGTCGAACATCTTGCGCGAGACGAAGCCCCGCGGCAGCAGGGGCTCGAAACGCTCCACCTGATTGCGCGCCTCCACCAGGCGCGCCATGGCCGCGGCTCGGTTGGCGCGGGCGGCCTGTACCGCATCGCTCCAGGTGGAGCGGTCCAGACGGCCGACGATCTGGCCGGCGCTGACCTGATCGCCGATATTGACCGATCGCTCGATCAGCTGGCCGCCGATCCGGAAGGCCAGGGCGACGTCCTCCTGCGCCTGAACGGTCCCGGTGAGGGTGACGGTCTCGCCGCCCGGGCGTTCCTCCACCGTCACCACCCGCACCGGCCGGACGGGGTCGGGGCCGGCCTGGGGTGCATCGGCGGGCTGGCAGCCGGGCAGGACGATCAGCAAGGCGATGGCGCAGGGGGCCAGCGCCCAAGGGCGGGGGAGTGCACGGACGGCATGACCGCGTGCAACCAAGATCGACGTTTCCAAAGGAACACCTCCAGGAATGGCAGAGCGCGGCGCATCGTAGCCTGAACTGCGGTTTTGGCCTACCCTGTTTGCCCACTCTGCCCCGACTTGGTCCGCCAGGGGACCGATCAAATGCAACCACCAGCCTTCTCCGGCCCCATGGGACGTGCGGCCGGACTCCTGGCCGGGCTGGTCCTGGCGGGGTGCCAGAGTGTCCTCCAGGCGCCGGCCCCCGCCCTGTCACCGTCCTTGGCGGCACGTCTGGATGCCAGCATCGCCGTGCTCGCCGCCCCCGACGCCAGCGTGCGCCAGCGCCGCGACGCCGAGGCCAGTTACCGCGACATCATCGCCGGCCGGCTCCCCGATCTGTTGCGGGATGCCAAGAGCCCCACCCTGGTCCCGACGGGCAAGGATTGGCCCGGCGTCCTGACGCCGGATGGTTTTGCCGGGATCGACCCCGTGCTCAGGTCCCGGGAGACCCGCCCCGGCCTGCACCGCTTCGGCGTTGGGTTACCCCTGGTGGGCCGCTTGGACTCGGGCGATGCCAATGCTCCACCGGGCGGTTTCCGCCTGCCCCTGACCCTGGTCGCCCTGCCCGAGGCCAAGGCCTGCTGCCGCACCGCCCTGGTGGACCCGCAGCGCGTGACGGCAGTGCGCACCAGCCACGGCGATCTGCGGGTGGCCATGGACCTGGAGGCGCCGCTCCTGGCGACGAATGCCACCGGGTCGCGCTTCGGCGCCGGGCTGTGGAATCTGCTGCGCCCCGGGGCCTTCGCCGGGGATCCACGCATCGTCTTTCTGCAACCCTACGACCCGGACAAGATCCCACTGGTCCTGGTCCACGGCCTCCTGTCCACGCCCCACATGTGGGCGCCCCTGGTCATGGATCTGCTCGCGGACGAGGCCATTCGCTCGCGCTACCAGATCTGGTTCTTCTATTACCCTACCGGTCAGCCCGTTCCGCTCTCGGCCCTCCAGTTGCGCGAGGCCCTGGATGCCGCGGTGGCCGCCCACGGTCCGGTCAAGCCCATGGTCCTGGTCGGGCACAGCATGGGCGGTATCCTGTCCCGCGCCCAGGTCTCCCAGGTCGGGCCGGCCGAGGCCGATGGTGTTGTCCCCGGGGTTGCGGAACTACCCGAGGACAGCCGGGTGCGGCGGGCCCTGGTCTTCGCGCCCCGGGCGGACGTGGGGCGGGCGGTCTTTCTGTTCACCCCCCACAGGGGCAGCCGCCTCGCCTCCAACAGCCTGGGGGCCTGGGGTGTCCGTCTGATTCGCCTCCCGGACACCTTGATCAATGAGGTGGGGGACCTGTTGGAGACCCTTGCCGGGCAGCACGGAGGGCACCTGCCCACCAGTATCCACGGTCTGTCGCCGGACTCGCGGTTCCTGCGCATCCTGGACGATACCAAGCCCGTCGTCCCCACCCACAGCATCCTCGGCGACCGGGGCCGCGGTGATCTGTGGACCGGATCTGACGGCGTAGTCCCCTACAGCAGCGCCCATTTCCCCGCCGCTGAGTCCGAGGTCGTGGTCCCCACCGGTCATGGCGGTTTCACCCATCCCGATGCCGTGGCCGAGTTGAAGCGCATCCTCAAGCTGGACGGTGCCGGGGCCCGCAAGACGGCGGAGGGGAAGGTTAGAGCCCCTCGGGTTCCTTGAGCGCCCCCCATCTGCACAAATGAGCCAGATTTTTGCGGAGAGCTTCCTCTGTGGGAGCGGCGCCCTCGCCGCGATGGATCTCGCAGTTCGCTCGTGGGCCGGAGAAGTCGCGCCGACGACTCCATGGATGGAGGAGGTACAGCCGCGTCTGGAACAGCGGCCGAGGGCGGCGCTCCCACCCGGACTCGTCGGCCTGAGGCATAGCCTCGCTAGATGAAGTGACGCAACAGCTTAAGGTGCGCGATGGTCGATAACCTGGTCATAGGGCGATGAACCCTGTTCAGCGACCCCGGGCCTACTGTTTGTCGACGATCTTGGACTCGACCACCAGGTCGAGCACGTAGACGTAGGCCGATGCGTCGGCCGGCGGCTGCGGCTGCTTGAAACGGTTGATGCGCAGGACGTTGCTCACGCCCGGCTGATGCGTGTAGCCCTCGATCTCGCCGAAGAAGGTCTGCCAGGCGCCCGGTTCGCCGACGCGAAGGCCCTTGTCGTCGAACCGCCGTTCGCGTACCTGCAGGCAGGTGGTGGGCGGCATCGGCGTCGGCGTGCAGGCCACGCGCTGCGGTGCTACCTCCAAGAAGATGCGGGTTGGCGCTCCGTACAGGCTTTGCGGCGTGCGCTGGCCCAGAAAGCTCAGCGTCTGCCGCTCGGGCGACAGCAGGTGCAGCGTGGGCGCCTGCCCTGGCTCGATGCGGGCCTGCAGCGGCTCCGCCAGCAGCACAGACATCGCCTTGTCGGCGGCCATCAGCGGCGCCTCGCAGGCCTTCATCGTCGAGGCCAGGCGCCCGACCTTCACCTGGTTGGGTGGGTTCAACCGCCAACTGCCAGACAGTTGGTTGCAGCCACCCTGTACGCCGATGCGCTCGCCGTCGAGGTGAATCACGAAGGGGTGGCCCGGCACGAGCAGGGCGTCGAGGGGCTTGCCGTCGGCGTCGGTGGCGGTCTGCAGCGTCCAGCGGTGGTCCTGCAGCGCATGCCCCAGCGATGCGCCGTCCTTGCCCTGGGGGGGCTTCGGCGCCGCGGTGGCGGCATCCCCCGCGGGCTGCCGTGTCAGGACCCGATCCGGTGCGCCCCAAGACGGCACGCCGCCGTCGCGGTCGAGCACCAGCAGCCGGCCTTCACCGACGCGGAACTGACGGCCGCCGCCGTCGCCTTCAAGCGTGACCGTGTCGCCGGCGGCGTTCCAACTAAAGGGACCGAGCACTGTCTGCGGTGCGACTTGGCGGTCCGGATGCTGCGTGCTCAGGGCGAAGCGGCCATCGTGCTGTAGCGACAGCCGCATGCGGATGCCCGGGCAGTCGGCGCAGGGCGTCACGCCTTCGTAGGTGCCTGCCCAGTCGACGGCATTGCGGCTGTTGTGCGCGGGGTCGGGCACCGCTGCGCCGCCGCTGTGCGGCATGCAGCTTGCCAGACCCGCCCAGCAGGCCAGAATCAGTCCGCTGCTCCAACCCGGTTTGTGTGCCATGTCGTCCCTCGTTCGAAACGCGGTGGATTCGATGAATGCGGCTCTTGGGCCGGAAGTCCGGCGTGGTATCCGCCGTGCGTGGCCAGCCTTCGGGCACACTGTGGCATGCGTGGGGACAGGAAACCCCACCGCACAGGGGCAGGAACGCTAGCATCGAAGGGAGGCGCGTGCAACGGTCGAGGGCCCGACGATGGGGGGCGATGGGAGGCGATGGGAGGCGATGGGACCGGACCGGGTGCAGACCTCCGTCTGGGAGGGGCGGGCGGCGATGACGGAAAGGGGCGACGACCGCACCATGCTGGACGGGGCATCCGCCCCGTCCGGAACGATGTCTGCCCGCCAAGTAGCCGCACCTGTCGCGCCTACCGCAAGCTCCCAAGCGTTCGGGATGGGGCTGCAAACCCCATCCCGCTCAGAGCGCTGCCGCGGTACCTCGCGGGGACGCCTCAATGGAGTGGCAACAACCAAGGGACCAGCACGACACTCACGGCCAGAACGATGAAGGTGAAGGGCAGCCCGATGCGGACGAAGTCGGCAAAGCTGTAGTTGCCCGCGGTCGTCACCAGGGTGTTGATCGGAGAGATGGGCGTCATGAAGGCACTGGATGCCGCCAAGGCGATGATCATGGCGAAGGGATAGGGCGACGCATCCAGCGCCTCGGCCACCGCCAGGGCGATGGGTATCATCAAGACTGCGTTCGCCGTATTGACAATGAATAGCCCGAGCAGGGCCGTGATCAGAAATAGCAGGGCGAGGATGGCGCTGGGACCGGCACCCCCGGCCAGGGTCACCAAGGCGTTCGCCGCCAGGTCCACGCCGCCGGTGCGATCCAGGGCCAGGGCGAAGGGCATCATGCCGACGATCATGATCAGGGCCTTCCACTGGATGGCGCGGTACGCCTTATCGAGGTCGATGCAGCGGAAGAGCCCCAACAACAGGCAGCCGATCAGGGCGGCTTGGACATTGGGCACGATTCCCGTGGCCATCAGGGTGATGACGAGACCAAGCGTGAAAAGGGCATAGGGCGCCCGCTTGGCCGCCGGCAGGAACTCATCGAATTCCCTGGGCAGATTCAGCACCACCATGTCGCGGCCGCCGCTTTGTAGACGTCGGATCGCCTTCCAGTGCCCGGCGAGCAGGAGGGTATCGCCGACCTTGAGGACCTGCTCACGCAGGTGATGGGGCTCTTTGGCGGACCGACCCCGGCGCAGCCCCACCACCGACAGCTCGGACTCGAACAGCAACTCCGCGTCCGCGATCGTCTTGCCGGCGAATTGCGACTCGTAGGGCAGCACGATCTCCATCATGCCCAGGTCCTGGGACCTGTCCGCGAAATAGGCCCCCGACCGGGGCAACAGATCCACCCCGAACTCCCTGCCGAGCGCCTCCACGTCGGACCCTGGCTTGTCCATATCGATCAACAGGATGTCGCCTTCCTGCAGATAGGTGTCGCCCGTGCGTGGCAGCAGTCGGCGTGCGCGGCCCTTGCCCCGTTCGATGAGGATGACCTTGACGCCTATCTTGGCGGGGAGATCCATCTCGTCGATTGTCCGACCGAGCAGGGGTGAATTGGGCCTAACCCGCACCCGGTATTCGCGGTCGGCGAGCTGGTAACGTTCCACCCAGTGCTTGAGCTTCGGTCGCCGCCGGGCGCCGCCCTCATCAAGCGACTGCGGACCTAGCCAACGCCGTGCCACCAGCATGTAGAGGATGCCGAGCAGGAGGATCGGAATCCCAAATGGGGTAAAGGAGAAAAAGGTGAAGCCAGCCACGCCAGTACGGATCAGTTCGTAGTTGATCACCAGATTGGGAGAGGTTGCCACCAGGGTCATCATGCCGCTGATCAGGGCGGCGAAGGCCATGGGCATCATGAGTTGTCTGGGTGCGATGCCGGTCTTGGTCGCGACCCGCAGCACTACGGGGATGAAGATGGCGACCACACCGGTGGAGCTCATGACGGATCCGAGGAAACCCACCGCCAACATCAGGAGCACCAACAGCCGCCAGGGGCTATCGCCGCCCCGGTTGGCCAGCCAGTCCCCGATCCGCTGGGCGACCCCGGTGCGGGCCAGGGCCTCCCCCACCACGAACATGGCCCCGATGAGCACGATGTTGGGATTGCTGAAGCCCGCGATGGCCTCGTTCACGGTGATGACACCCGTAAAGGGTAGCGCCACCATCATGATGAGGGCTACGGCGTCTACGCGCGGCTTGTTGAGCGTGAACATCACGACCGCAGCCCCCAACAGGAGCAGGACGATCAGAAGGTCAGAATTCATGCGGGCATGACTCGAGTGCGTTGCCTTTTGACTTGGTTCCCGAGCTCAGAGATTGGGAAAAACGTCATCAAAGGCTGATCGTCGTTGACAATCGCGGGGCATCCCGCCCCGCTGGGACGACGCGGATAGATCAGCGTTTCAATAGCCTTGGGCGCCGATTCCGGCCTTTGGCCTCAGGCCGCCTCGACCTTGGCCAGGGACTCCCGCAGGGCCTGAAGGATCAGCGCGCGGGCCGCCGCCTCGTCCAGTTCGGGGACCTCCCAGCCCATGATGCGGCAGTATTTCTTCACCAGGTGCTGGACGTCGTCATCCAGCTCGGTACGGTAACGTGCCAACTCGATCTGCTCGATGCTCGCCATAGTCGACTCCTCGTTGATCTGCGTTTGATGGAGGAAAGGTTCGATGCCGCCGCTTTACTCGGCCCAGGGCGCCGTCTTGGCCCAGATCCGGGCAAGGGAAACGTACGCCGAGTCCCGGGTACCCGCAACCGCCGGCCGAGGCGGGGAGCTCGGCCGCCACGACTGTGCTCGGGATCGAACTCAAACTCCCCCGTGGGATATGCTTGTCGGATCAAGCTGCACGCGAGACCTGAACATGCAAGCACGTACGCGCCCCAGCCTCTACGAACAGCTTGAGGCTCTGCCCGAGGGGCTGACCGGGGAGATCCTCGACGGCCAGCTCTACGCGCAGCCGCGCCCGAGTGGACCGCATGGATACGCCTCCTCGTCGCTCGGTTACGAATTGCTCGGCCCGTTCCAGAGGGGCCGCGGCGGTCCTGGGGGTTGGTGGATCATCGACGAACCCGAACTGCACTTTGTCCAAGACGCCGAGGTCGATGTTCCAGACCTGGCGGGCTGGCGGCGCGAACGGATGCCTCTCCTTCCCGAAGGGCACCGGTACACCGTGGTCCCGGATTGGGTGTGCGAGGTCCTCTCGCCGTCCAGCGAGAGCCGGGATCGCAAGGTCA
>JBFZCW010000085.1:0-4303 GCA_041307765.1 Chromatiaceae bacterium | reverse complement strand
ACGGGGTCATGCACCCGGTCTATCAGGTCCCGGCGCGGGTCATGGCCGCGGTGACCAGCCGCATCAAGATCCTCGGGCGTATGGACGTGGCCGAGAAGCGCCGCCCCCAGGATGGGCGCATCAAGACCCGCACCGAGGACGGCCGGGAGCTGGAGATGCGTCTCTCCACCATGCCTACGGCCTTTGGCGAGAAGCTGGTCATGCGCATCTTCAACCCGGACGTCCTCCTCAAGGACTTCGCGGAGCTAGGCTTCGGCAAGGAGGATGCGGCGCGATGGAAGGAGATGGTCGGACGCCCCCACGGCATCATCCTGGTGACCGGGCCCACCGGGTCCGGCAAGACCACCACCCTCTACTCCACGCTCAAGACTCTGGCCACGCCTGAGGTCAACGTCTGTACCGTGGAGGAACCCATCGAGATGGTGGAGCCCGCCTTCAATCAGATGCAGGTCCAGCACAATATCGGGCTCGACTTCGCCAGCGGTATCCGAACCCTCATGCGCCAGGATCCGGACATCATCATGGTCGGAGAGATTCGGGACCTGGAGACGGCGGATATGGCGGTCCAGGCGTCTCTGACGGGCCACCTGGTGCTGTCGACCCTGCACACCAACGACGCCCCCTCCGCCATCACCCGACTGCTCGACATCGGCGCGCCCCACTATCTGATCAAGGCGACCGTGATCGGGGTAGTCGCCCAGCGACTCGTGCGCACCCTCTGCCCGCACTGTAAGCGGAAGATCCCCCTCGACCCTGCCATCTGGGAGTCCCTGGTCCACCCCTGGCCCATCCCCGCCCCTGCCCACATCTGCGCCCCCAAGGGATGCCTGGAGTGCCGCAACACGGGCTATTACGGGCGGATCGGCCTCTATGAAATGCTCAGCCTGGACCTGGAGATCCGCAACCTCATCCGCGCCGACTTCGATGAGGCCGCCCTGCGCAGCCTTGCCTACCAAAAGGGCCTGAAACCCCTGCGTATCGGCGGGGCCGCGAAGGTAGCGGACGGGGTGACCAGTCTGGAGGAAGTATTCAAGGTCGCACCCATCCGGGTGGAGTGATGCGGGCGGGTGAAGGTGAAGGAAGCCGCACTGTTCGGGGCAAGGGCGGATGGGGCCGGGGCGTGAAGCCGGCCGGGCTTGCGCCTGGTGACTGGCCGTCGTCAGACCGTCGCGGGACACCGCCCGCCCGCCGCATTGGTCTTGTCCAGGGACGGTGGAGATGCCGAGGCGCTCGGACCCGGGCCAGATCGCCCAGGGCCAGGCGACGGCAGTCGGCCGGTCAGGCTACAAGGCGGCGGTTCATGCCAGGCGGATGAAGTAGGCGCGACGGGTCGCCCGTAGGCAGTCTTCGAGCTCGCGGACATCAGCGTCGATGAGGTCCTTGACCCCCTGCTTGGCCTCGATCTGGTCGAGCAGGTCCAGCCGCTGCCGCTCCAGCTCTGCGATCTGGCGCCCCTGCCTCCAGGTATCGAGAGAGACAACGTTCCGCAGGGTGTCGTCCGCGCGACGCCGGCGCGCGGACAGGTCCAGGGCAGCCGAGCGACGGGCGATCTGCGCATCGATCGCTGCCGCCTTCCTGTCGAGATGGGCAATGGCCCGCGCCAGATCCCGCTGAATGGAGAAGAGGTTCGCGGCGCCGGACTCGATCCACTCTTGGATACGCGCGAATTCCACCTCGTCCAGCCGCCGCTTGGCCGCGACGCCGTCCGAGATAGCCTGAATGCTGCGGTAGATGGCCTTCCAACCGGCACGCCTGTCCAGGAATAGCCGCGCCATGTACGTCAGCAGTTGGCCCAGGGGCGCCTCGTAGTCGCAGCTCGGGCAGGCACGGCTGATGGCGGCGATGATCCCGGCATAGCTTGGCGCCGTGGTGACCAGCACGCCCTGGGACGCGGGGGTGAGCCCAGTGGCAAAGATCGCAGCGAGGCGCCCGAGGAGGCGTTCGTAATCGCCATTGTCCAACCCCAAGCGATCTGAGGCGATGAGGTCAGCGAGCTCGCGCAGCGTCTGGCGGGCCGAACGGCGGTCCGTGCCGCTCCCCCGGCTGCGGAGTTGATCGTCGAGGTGGCTCAGGCAGTCGTCCAAGACTCGGCGGCAGGTTTCTGGGCGGCCCAAAGAGCGGCACTCGGCGAGGATCGCCGGGTATCCGCCCATGGGCAGGAGGGTGCGCGCATGCGCTGTGCTGGCATCTGGCATCTGAGTGCACCCTGGGGATCGTCGTTTCGGTTGACTGTTGCGCGAGCCACGAGGGCTAACTCAGCTTGTTGGAATATTATTTTTTTCTAATATACAGCCGCAGGGACAGTGGGTCAACCCGCTCACCGCGGCACCTCAGGGTTCCGAAGCGGCCCGGGTGATCCATCGGCGTCGAAGGAGCGTAACGAGGATGTCAACCGGAACGTCTCTGCCCACCAACGCCGGGGAGGATCGCCATGACCGCCATTCCCTTCGTCACCGCCCCGACCCTGACAGGACTCCTGGCCGGGACCCTCGCCCTGGCCTACGTGGACCAAGCCGCTGCCTCCCAGGTCGTAGAGCACCGCTACACCATCCTGCGCGGCAACAGCGATGTCGGGGTCCACGAGGTACGGCGAGAGGTCGCGGCAGGCGAGACCCGGGTCAGGTCCGACTCGCGTATCGACATACGTCTGCTCGGGCTCGACCTCTACCGGTTCCGCTACAGCGCCCTGGAGGTCTGGGACCAGGCGGGGCTCGCGCGCCTGGAGGTCCGGGTGGACGACGACGGCAAGCCCTTCCGGCTGGAGGGCCGGCGCGATGCCAAAGGTTTCGCATGGACCTCGGACGCCGGCGCCGGTGAGCACCCTCAGTCCGTCTACCCGACCAACCATTGGGATCCGGGCGTGCTGAACCAGGATCGGGTCCTCAACACACTGACCGGGGATCTGAATCGCGTGGACATCGTCCGCATAGGGACAGAGACCCTGGAGCTCCCCACCGGTGAGGTGCAAGCCGCCCGCTACCGGTACGTCGGCGACCTGAGCCTCGACGCCTGGTACGACGACCGGGGGCAATGGCTCGGGATGCGCTTCAAGGGGAGCGACGGCTCCGAGATCCGCTACCTGTGCTCCAGCTGCGACGCCAAGTCCACCCTGTGAGCACGTCGCCCGCATCCGTGTGGGTGACGGGGTCCAGTCAGGGCATCGGCCGGGCCCTGGCCCTGGAGCTGGCGACGAGCGGCGCCAGCGTGGCGATCTCCGCCCGCAATGGCGAGGCCCTGGCGCAACTCGCCCGGGAGCACCCAGGGCTGCACCCCGAGCCCCTGGACGTGACCGACGCCCCGGCCGTGGCCGCCGCGGTGGCGCGCATCGAGCAGATCCAGGGCCCACTGGACCTGGCGGTCCTCAATGCCGGGGTCTACCAGCCCGTCCCCGGGGGTCTGGCCGCCCCCGAGGTCTTCGCCGAGCACATGGCGGTGAACTATCAGGGCGTGGTGAATGGGCTCTGCGCCGTGCTGCCCGGCATGCGGGCGCGGGGTCGCGGCCAGCTGGCCGTGGTCGCGTCGGTGGCCGGCTACCG
Source organism: Chromatiaceae bacterium (assembly GCA_041307765.1). GTDB lineage: Bacteria > Pseudomonadota > Gammaproteobacteria > Chromatiales > Chromatiaceae > DYRB01. Next base: position 767 of record JBFZCW010000085.1, on the reverse strand, counting down.
CGGCCTGCCCCAGGCCGCGGCCTATGGCCCGACCAAGGCGGCTTTGATCAACCTCGCCGAGACCCTGCGCCTGGAGCTACGCGGCAGCGGGGTGGACCTGCGCCTGGTCAACCCAGGCTTCGTCGCTACCCGGTTAACAGCCCAGAACCGCTTCGCCATGCCGTCCATCCTGACCCCGGAGGACGCTGCCCGCCGCATCCTCGCCGGGCTCAAGGGCAGCGGGTTCGAGATCGCCTTCCCCATCGGCTTCGCGACCTGGATGAAGCTCCTGCGGCTACTTCCTTACCGTCTGTACTTTCCCCTAGTGGCCCGGATCACGGATTTGGGTGGTTGACGGTCTGTGCCACCGGCCGGGAGCCGCGACGCGGTGCAGGAACTTCGCGGCATTCTTGTGTAGCAGCATTCTTTCGGTACCCACCGCGGCCCTTCGCCGCTCAGTCAGAAGCGCTCCGGTCCCCGGTTGCGGGCTCTGACGGACGGCGCGGCACCGCCCACCCGTAGGCGGCCTCCGCCCAATCCATCGCGCTGTCGAGCGCCCGACGCGCTATGTCTGCGCGTCCGGGTGAGCGCAGGTCCGCGCGGATCGGGTAGCGCGGGATAACCGCTAGCTCGCTGAGATAGGTCAAAGCGTCCTCGACATCGGCAGGAAGCGGTTGGGCAGGGGCCAAGAGGGCCACGAGCTCCTCTAGGTCGTGCGTCCGAGGCGGGGTGACGCCCGACGCGACGAGCAGCGCCTTAAGCAGCTTCTCCGCCGCCTGTTGGCAGTG
>JBFZCW010000084.1:0-16478 GCA_041307765.1 Chromatiaceae bacterium | reverse complement strand
CTGCGGAGTAGAACACGCTCACGCCGGCCGGGTTGAGCGTTGGCCGCGTATTTGTGGCCGTCTGCTTCTGGACCACCTGCGCCAACAGCACCTGGAACGGCGGCAGGATGCTGGAGACACGGGTATCCAGATCCCCGCAGTGCATGCCCAGGTCGTTGATCGCCAGCACGCTGTAGCTGGTGTTGGGCACGGTGGCCTGCTGCGGGACCGTGGCGTCCGGGCAGCCGTCCTGACTGGTGGAGTTGATGGACCGGTTCAGGTTCGTCGGGGTGCACAGCACCTGCTGCTGCACGCCAGTCCCCGTGAGGGCCACGTTGACCGTGGGGGGGCTGGGGTCGTTGCTATTGACCGCGAGGTTGCCCGTGTCGGCACCGATCCCGGCGGGGGTATAGAGGATCGAGACGGCCCGCGACGCGCCAGGGGCGACAGTGAAGCTGGTCGCGCCGCTGACGGCGAAGTCCGCACTGCCGGTGCGCACCAGCGTGACGGTGCAGGCGGCGGTGCCGCTGTTGCTCAGGGTAGTGCTGAGCGTGGCGGAAGTGCCCACGCTCACGTCGCCGAAGGCGAGCGCAGTCGGGGTCACGGCGATGTTGCAGTCCTGCTGCTGCGCCGGCAGGGTCGTGGCGCCGGCGAAGTTGGAGTTGGGGCTGAGGTTGCCAGCGGCATCCCTCGCCCGGACCCGGTACCGGTACCTAGTGTTCGCGCTCAGGCCGGTATCGCTATACGTCGTGGTCGCGGTCGAGCCGATCAGGACCGTCTGTGTGCAACCCGCGCCCTCGCAGCGGAACACCCGGTACCTGGTCACCCCCACATTGTCCGTGGAGGCGGTCCAGCTCAGGCTGATCTGACTGGAGCTGACGGCCGTCGCTGTCAGGTTCGCCGGCCTAGTCGGCGGCTGAGTGTCCACCACCTGAGCCTGACTCAGGTTGGGCCAAGTCAGCGCGGACCCGAGCAGCACAAGGCTGGTCAGGACACGCCAAGCTAGGCACCCGATCGGGTGTCGAATATTCATGGAACCATCCCTCATTTTTTGATGTTGCGAACGCGCCCGGCGAACTGGCGGTGCCAGGTAACGCTGGTTAGGATTCCGTGTACTTACGTCTCCAGGCTGGACCGATTGGCACGCTCGCGATCTTGCCGTCGGTTCCAGGCGGTGGCCGTCTCATGAACCCACACAGACGGGTTGTCGCGGCCCTGCCTGGGCGAGAGGGTAGCCGGCCTCACCTTAAGAGCACCTTAAGGACACTCGAAATTCCTTGCTGATACTGACGGAGATCACAATCTCTTGCCGAATGGACGGACGCCTGAGGCTCCCCGATCCGGGGGAGGGGGCGCGACTCAAGGGCCCTCAAGTCGGCGACCGGAATGTCACCTCGACGCACAACCCGCGGCCGTTATCGCCGTCCAGCAGTGAGATTTCGGCACCGTACAGCTCGCAGATCCGCTGGACGATGGAGAGGCCAAGCCCTGCGCCAGGCGCCGATGTTTCGTCGCGGCGGTAAAAGCGCTCCAGCACCCGGGCTCGATCCACCGCTGGGATACCAGGCCCAGAGTCCACCACTTGCAGAACGACCCGGCCCCCCAGAGACATGACGCCGATCCTGACCCGACCGCCTTCGGGGGTGTACTTGATCGCGTTATCGAGCAGATTGGAGGCCAGAACCCCCAGGGCCGAGGGGTCGACGGCAACCTCGCATCGGTCACCTTTGGGCAGCGCATCGGTGACCGCAGCCGCCTTTACCCGCGCGGCTACCTGTTTGTCCTCGACCGCCTGCGCCACCGCATCGGCCAGGGACGCGCGGCGGTGCACGGATTCGGCTGCCTCGGGGTCCAGTCGGGCCAGCACGAGCAACTGGGAGCAGAGGTGCGCCGCCCGGTCCACCCCCGAGATGACGTCTTGCAGGGCCTCCGTCCGCTCGGCCGGGTCCTTGCTGCGCTTGGCAATCTGGGCATAGGTACGGATCACAGCAAGCGGTGTGCGCAACTCATGGGAGGCGTCCGAAGCAAAGCGCCGCTCCGCCAACAACGCCTGATCGAGCTGCCCCAGCAGGCGGTTGAGGGCGTTGGTCAGCGGCTGGATCTCGGCAGGGACAGCGGCCTCGTCGATGGGCAGCAGGCGCGCGGCCGAGCGCCGGCGGATGTCGTCGGCCAGACGGCTCAGGGGTCGCAGGCCGTCGGTCACCGCGAACCAGATCAACAAGACCGTCAGCGGCAGTGACCACAGGATGGGCTGTAGGGCATGAACGGTGAGGAACTCGACGAGCTCACGGCGGATCGCGTAGCTTTGGGCCACGAACAGCTTCCCATCGGGCTCGCCAGTGGCCAGGCCGTAGACCCGCCATTTCGTGTCCCCGATCTCATGATCCGAGAATCCCAGCGTCTCGCCCAGCGGCCCCTGCGGAGCACCGCCGAAGGTGCTGAGCAGCACTTCCCCGCGCCAGAGCTGGAAGCTGATCTTGCTCTCGTAATGGTGATCCAGCGGGGATAAGACCTGAGGCAGGCCCTCCAGGTCTGGCAGATTGCCCACGCGGGTAATCTGGGACAGCACGCGGGCAGTCTGCGCCAACTGCGCGTCGAGCAACTCCTCGACCTCATGGCTCGAGCGGTCGAGCGTGATGACGGCAACCGCGAGCCAGACGGTCGTCCAAGACCCGAGCAGCAGCAACAGCAGGCGGTGGCGGATCGAGGTCATGCGCCCGGCCCCGATACGAGTCGGTAGCCGACACCCCGGACGGTTTGGATGCGGTCCTTGCCGAGCTTCCGGCGCAGGTTGTGGATGTGGACCTCCAGCGCGTTGCTCTCGACCTCATCCCCCCATCCGTAAGCGGCGGCCTGCAGCCGCGCGCGCGGCACCGCCTGGTCCGGGGTGCCGAGCAGGGCCTCAAGCAACGCGTGCTCCCTGGGCGACAAGCACAGCGGCTGGTCGCCGAGCGTCGCCTGGCGACCAGCAGGGTCCAGCGCCAGGTCTCCAGCCCGCAAAACGGATTCGGCATGGCCCTGGCTGCGCCGCCTGAGCGCACGAATGCGGGCATTGAGCTCATCCAGATCGCAGGGCTTGACGAGGTAATCGTCCGCACCCGCGTCGAGACCCTCGACCCGGTCGGCAACGGCATCCCGGGCTGTGAGGATCAGTACCGGTAGACAAAAGCCGTCCCGGCGCAGGTCGCGCAGCAACGCCAGGCCGTCGCGGCCGGGCAGGCCGAGGTCCAAGACCATCAAATCGAAGTGCTCGAGCCGAAGCGCGTGCTCGGCCGCAGCGGCATCCCGCACCAAGTCCGCGGCATAGCCATCCTGACAAAGGCCAGTCTTCAACCCCGCGCCGAGCCGCGCGTCGTCTTCAACGATGAGGATCCGCATGGTGTCCGCTCATTTGGTGTCTTGGTGATGGTGCAAGTCTTCAGGTCTCGATCCAGAAGGTGACGGGCCCGTCGTTGACGAGGCTGACCTGCATATCGGCACCGAATCGGCCGGTCTCAACCTGCGGGTGAACGACGCGTGCCCGGGCGGCCAGCGCGCCAAACAGGTCGGCACCCAGCTCCGACGGGGCGGCCGGGGTGAAGCTAGCCCGGGTCCCCTTACGGGTGTCTGCGGCCAGGGTGAACTGGGGGACCAGGAGCAGACCGCCGCCGATGTCGCGCAGGCTCAGATTCATCCGTCCTTCCGCGTCCGGGAAGACACGGTAGCCGAGCAAGCGCTCCAGCAGGCGCTCGGCCCGCAAGACGTCATCGCCCCGCTGCACGCCCACCAGGACCAGGAGACCCCGGTCAATGGCCCCAACGATCATGCCGGCGACCTCAACCCGGGCGGAGCTCACCCGCTGCAGGAGCCCGATCATGACCGGGATCAGCCCAGGAGGTGGGCGAGTCGGTCAGTGGCCGCAACCAGGGCGGACCGGATGCCGGGCTCGAAGGCCGCGTGGCCGGCATCGGGGACGACATTGAGCTCGGCCCTCGGCCAGGCGCGGTGCAGTTCCCAGGCGGAGCGCAGGGGGCAGATGAGGTCGTAGCGCCCCTGCACGATGACACCGGGGATGTCGGCCAGGTGACCGGCGTCGCGCAGGAGCTGATCCGGCTCCAGGAATGCCTGGTTGACGAAGTAGTGGCACTCGATGCGCGCCAAACTCAGGGCCACATGGGGATCGGCGAAGTGGGCCTGCAGATCGGCGTTGGGCAGCAGGGTGGCGGTGCGTCCTTCCCAGACGGACCAGGCCTTGGCCGCTGCCATGCGCCCGACCTCGTCGGCGCCGGTGAGGCGGCGGTGATAGGCACCCAACAGGTCGTGGCGCTCCGCCGCGGGGATGGGGGCAACGAAGTCCTCCCACCAATCGGGGAAGACCCAGTTGGCCCCCTCCTGGTAGAACCAGCGGATCTCGGGCTCGCGGCAGAGGAAAATGCCGCGGACCACCAGGGCCAGTACACGCTCCGGATGGGTCTCGGCGTAGGCCAGGGCCAGGGTCGAGCCCCAGGAGCCGCCGAAGACCAGCCAGCGCTCGATCCCCATGGCGGTGCGGATCCGCTCGCAGTCCGCCACCAGGTCCCAGGTGGTGTTGTCGGTCAGGTCCGCATGGGGGGTGGAGCGGCCGCTGCCGCGCTGATCGAACAGGACGATCCGGTAGCGCTCCGGGTCGAAGAAACGCCGGTGGCCAGGTTCGCACCCGGCCCCAGGACCGCCGTGCAGAAAGACCGCCGGGATACCTTTTGGGTTGCCGCACTCCTCCACGTAGAGGCTGTGCCGCTGGTCCACCGCGAGCCGGTGCCGGGCATAGGGCTCGATGGCCGGATAGGGCACGGCGCCCTTGCTGGTCATGACTGCCCGCGCCCGGCCCGCTTGCGGTCGTTCTCCGTGAGGTGGCGCTTGCGGATACGGATGGCCGTGGGGGTGATCTCCACCAGCTCGTCGTCTTCGATGAACTCCAGGGCCTGCTCCAGGGAGAAGCGGATCGGCGGGGTCAGAATGATGTTCTCGTCGGTCCCGGCGGCACGGATGTTGGTGAGCTGCTTACCCTTGAGCGGGTTGACGGTGAGGTCGTTCTCGCGGGAGTGCATGCCGACCACCTGGCCCTCGTAGACCTCCTCTCCCGGGGCGACGAACAGGCGGCCGCGATCCTGGAGGTTGAACAGGGCATAGCCCAGCACCTTGCCAGTCCCATTGGAGATCAGCGCGCCGTTGCGGCGCTTGGCGATGCCGCCCTGCTGCGCCGGGCCATAGTGATCGAAGACATGGTAGATGAGCCCGGAGCCCGAGGTCATGGTCAGGAACTCGGTCTGGAAGCCGATCAGTCCGCGCGACGGGACCATGTAGTCCAACCGCACCCGCCCGCGCCCGTCGGGAATCATGTCCCGCAGCTCACCGCGGCGGGCCCCCATGGCCTCCATGACGGCCCCCTGGTTGGTCTCCTCCACGTCGACCGTGACCTGCTCATAAGGCTCGCAGATGTCCCCTTCGATCTCGCGGAAGATGACCTCGGGGCGCGAGACGGCCATTTCGTAGCCCTCCCGGCGCATGTTCTCCAGCAGGATCGAGAGGTGCAGCTCGCCCCGCCCGGAGACGCGGAACTTCTCCGGGTCGTTGCCCTCCTCCACCCTCAGGGCCACGTTGTGGATCAGCTCCCGCTCCAGGCGGTCCTTGAGCTGTCGGGAGGTCAGGTACTTGCCGCTGCGTCCGGCGAAGGGGGAGCTGTTAACCTGGAAGGTCATGCTCACCGTGGGCTCGTCCACCGTCAGGGGCGGCAGGGCCTGGGGGTTGTCCGGGTCGCAAAGGGTATCGGACACATTGGGTGCCTCGATCCCGGTGATGGCGACGATGTCTCCGGCGCTGGCTTCCTCCACCTCCACCCGGTTCAACCCCATGTAGCTGAAGACCTGGCCGATCTTGCCGCGGTGCACCTCGCCGTCGCGGGAGATCTGTACCACCGGCTGGTTGCGCCGCACCGCGCCGCGGGCGATGCGCCCCACGGCGATGGCGCCCACGTAGCTCGAATAGTCCAGGGTCGAAATCTGCATCTGGAAAGGCCCGTCCGGGTCCACCGGGGGGCGGGGGGTGTGCTCCACGATCGCCTTGAACAGGGGCTGCATGTCGCCCTCCCGCACGCTCTCGTCGAGCCCGGCGTAGCCCCCCAGCGCCGAGGCATAGACGATGGGGAAGTCGAGCTGGTGATCGCTGGCGCCGAGGCGGTCGAAGAGATCGAAGACCTGGTCGACGACCCAGGACGCGCGCGCCCCGTCTCGGTCGATCTTGTTGACCACCACGATGGGCCGCAGGCCGTGATTGAAGGCCTTCTGGGTGACGAAGCGCGTCTGGGGCATGGGCCCCTCCACCGCGTCCACGAGGAGTAGGACCGAGTCGACCATGGACAGGACGCGCTCGACCTCGCCGCCGAAGTCCGCGTGCCCTGGGGTGTCGACGATGTTGATACGATAGTCGCCCCAACGGATGGCCGTGTTCTTCGAAAGGATGGTGATGCCGCGCTCCCGTTCGATGTCGTTGGAGTCCATGACCCGCTCCACCGGACCGAAACGGTCCCCGAGGGTCCCCGACTGCTGCAGGAGCTGGTCCACCAGGGTGGTCTTGCCGTGGTCGACGTGGGCGATGATGGCGATGTTGCGCAGGTTCTCGATCACAGGTCGGGACTCCGGTTGGAAAAGGCTGGGGCAGTCCAACCCCGGACCGTCCGTGCTCTAAGGAAGACGTGCTCGTGTTGGAGCTCTTGGGAGCCCCTGGGTTGGACTTTGGTCCCGTACCCAAAGGGCTTGCCGCCCGTCGAAGGGGGCGCAGTATAACCGAGTCCGCGCCGCCGCGGCCGGGGCTCAGTCGAACTGCAGGATGTCGGTGGCCTTGTTGGGCTTGAGGCGGAAGAGGTCGTCCTGGAGACTTGTATTGCGCTTGGTGCCGGCGAACAGGAGCCGCGTCACCTGGCCGAAGCCGTCCTCCATGATGAGATTGCGCAGCTCTTTGCCCTCGAAGGCGATCTGGATGGACTGGACCTCGGCATCCTGGGCCTTGGGGGTCAGCTCGACCCAGACCAGACCATCGCTGGAGGGCAGGTCCCTGACCGAGAACTCCCGGTCGATGGGCCCGCCTCCGGCGAGGAGCAGGGCCGGGGTCCCAGCCAGGGCCTTGGCCTGATCCTGGTGCGATACCTGCTCCAGCTCCACGTCATAGACATAAACCCGCTTGCCGTCGGCGACGATCACCTGCTCCCCGGGCTTGCGGTACTCCCACCGGAACTTGCCTGGGCGCTTGATGTAGAAGACCCCTTTCGACTCTGCCATGGCGGTGTGGTCGGCGTTGAAAGTGAGCTGTTCGAAGTCGGAGGACAGGGTATCCAGGCCCTTGAGGTAGTCCGTGAGGGCCTGGCCTGGCTCGGCGGCGAGCGCGGCGAGGGGCAGGATCAGAAGTGCCAGGGTACCCCTGGCAACGCAGAGGATTTGGGTTTGGGCCAAGGCTCGGTACTCCACGCGCCGGGGCGCGTCTGGGGTGAGTGGGAGGGTCTGGGGCCCGCAATCCGCCAGGCATTGCCATCGGCTGCGGATATTGGGACAGGATTGCCGCCGGCCGGTACGGCCTTACAGGCCTGCTCTAATCGTCCACCGGCACCGGCGCCAGGACTTCCCGGTTGCCATTGGTCTCGGCGGGCCCGACCAGGCCGATGCGCTCCATCTCCTCGACCATGCGGGCGGCGCGGTTGTAGCCGATCTTGAACCGCCGCTGCACGCCGGAGATGGAGGCACGACGGGATTCCACAACGAACTGCACCGCCTCGTCGAAGAGGGGGTCCTGGTCTTCGACGTCGCCCCCGCCGCGGGGTTCCGGGTCGATACCCGGGATGGGCTCGCCGGGATCTTGCAGGATGTTCTTGATGTAGTCCGGTTTGCCGAGCTGCTTCAGGAAGCTGACCACCCGGTGGACTTCGTGGTCGTCGACAAAGGCCCCATGGACGCGCTGGGGGATGCTCGTCCCCGGCGGCAGGTAGAGCATGTCGCCATGGCCCAGGAGTTGCTCAGCGCCCATTTGGTCGAGCACGGTGCGCGAGTCCACCCGGGCGGAGACCTGGAAGGCGACGCGCGTGGGGATATTCGCCTTGATCAGCCCCGTGAGCACGTCCACCGAGGGCCGCTGTGTGGCGAGCAGCAGGTGGATGCCGGAGGCCCGGGCCTTTTGTGCCAGGCGGGCGATCAGCTCCTCCACCTTCTTCCCCACCACCATCATCATGTCCGCCAGCTCGTCGATGATGACCACGATGTAAGGCAGGTGACCCAGCACTGGCGGCTCGACCCCGTCCGCGCCAAGCAGCCCGGCGTCCGCCGGGACCCAGGTCGGGTCCGGGATCGGCTCGCCGGCCTCCTCGGCCTCCGCCACCTTGCGGTTGTACCCGCCGATGTTGCGCACCCCGAGACGGGACATCAGCCGATAGCGCCGCTCCATCTCCCCGACGCACCAGCGAAGGGCGTTGGCTGCCTCCTTCATGTCCGTGACCACGGGGGTGAGCAGGTGCGGTATGCCCTCGTAGACCGACAGCTCCAGCATCTTGGGGTCCACCATGATGAGGCGCACGTCTTTGGGGCCGGCCTTGTAGACCAGGCTCAGGATCATAGCGTTGATGGCCACCGACTTGCCGGAACCCGTGGTGCCGGCAATCAGGGCATGAGGCATGCGGGCCAGATCTGCGACCACGGGGCTGCCGGAGATGCTGGAGCCGAGTGCCAGGGTCAGGGGCGACTTCGCCTCCTGGTAGACCGGGGCCGAGAGGATCTCACTCAGGTAGACGATCTCCCGATGCTCGTTGGGGATCTCCAGGCCGATGACCGACTTTCCGGGGATGACCTCGACCACCCGCACGCTCACGGTCGACAGGGCGCGGGCGATGTCCCTGGCCAGCCCAACGATCTTGCTGGCCTTGGTACCTGGGGCCAGCTGCAGCTCGAAGAGGGTCACGACCGGGCCTGGAAGGACATCCACTACCTGGGCCGTGACCCCAAAGTCCGCCAGAATGGTCTCGACCTGCCGGGACAGATTCTGCAGCACGGCCTCGGAGTACCCCTTGCCGCTCTTGTGTGCCGGATCGAGCAGTTCCAGCGGGGGGTGCAGGGTGTCGGCGGAGAAGACCGGCGGCAGGGGGAGTTGGCGTTCATCCGCCGGCGCTGGCTTGCGCCGTTTTGCGGCATGTACCGCGGTCCTGTCGCTGAGCATCAGGCCCGGGACCAGGTCCGAGAGGCTGGCGCCTCTCCCGTGCAGCCCGCCGTCGTGATCGGCCGGGGCGCTGAGCAGCGCCGCTGCGTCCAGGTCCTGGGCCGACGCGGACGACAGGCGCGGCTCCCGCCGCCTGCGACGAGGGGGCTCGGCCCCGATATCCCCGCCGTCATCCCTCTCCGGCTCCTCTTCCTCGCCCGGCCCAGCCCATCTCAGCCGCGCGCCTGCCGAAGCGACGGCATCGACGAACCTCGCCTGTATCCAGCCGAGCCCCAGCAGCACGGCGCCGCCGACGGCATCCAGCATGGCGATCCAGGAGATGCCTGCAAACAGACTGACGCCGGCAAATAGGGCCCCGGCTAACAGCATGGTCGCGCCTTTGGGGTTGAAGGCCGCAACCATGGAATCGCGCAGCCACTGCCCCACACCGCCCCCGATCCCGACCGGGAGGTCCTGCGGACTGAACCCGGACAGGTGGATGGTCGCAAACGCGCTCCCGGCCCCAACGGTCAGCACGAACCCAATCCACCGGATGGTCAGGATGTAGAAGCGGTTCTCACCCTCGCCGCGGCTACTGCGGAAGACCAGGTAGGCACTCCAGGCCAATGCCAGCGGCACCAGGTAGGCGAAAACGCCGAACAGGCTGAGGGTCACGTCGGCGAACCAGGCACCGACCGGCCCAGCCGGGTTGGCAACCTCATCCGTGTGCCCGGCATAGGACCAGCCCGGGTCATCCCGCGAATAGTTCGCCAGGGCCAAAACGAGGTAGAGGGCAACGACGAAGAGCCCCCACATGGCCACCTCGCGGATAGCCCGCTCCACATGATCACCGAAGGTCAATACACCGATACGGGTCGCCTGAGCCACTAAATCCTGCCCTCCGAAAGTTCGGCCGATTATAGCCTTGCCCCAGGTTCCTCGCGCGCGTTCCCGCACGATCACAAGCGCAGGGCCGGGTGGATCAGGTCCCCTCCCGACACATTGACCGCCCCCGCCAGGGGTGCATCGGCCCGCCAGTGCGGACCCGCCAGTCGCAGAACCCAGGGCAGCAGGCTCGCCGACAGGGCCAGTGAGGCGCTGCGCGGGACGGCCCCGGGCATGTTGGTCACACCAAAGTGCACGACCCCATGGACCTGGTAGGTCGGGTCCGCATAGGTGGTGGGGCGGGTGGTCTCGACGCACCCGCCCTGGTCTACGGAGATGTCGACGATGACGCTGCCCGGGGACATCTCTGCCACCTGGGCCGCCGAGACCAGGCGAGGCGCCCGGGCTCCGGGGACCAGCACCGCCCCGATGAGCAGGTCGGCCTCGGCCACGGTGCGAGCCAGAGCCTCGGCGTAAGGGAAAAGCCCCGTCACGTTCGGCCCGACCCGCTGTAGCGCCACGAGCTTGGCTGGATCGCGGACGAAGGCCGTGACCCGGGCGCCCAAGTCCGCCGCTGCCGCGATGGCCGCCCCCCCAGCGTTGCCGGCCCCCAGAACCACCACATGCCCGCGCCCGGCCGCCGGAGTCCCGCCCAGCAGCAACCCCTTGCCGCCCTGCGGTGCGTGGAGCAACGTGGCGCCGACCTGAACCGCCAGCCGCCCGGCGATATCGCTCATGGGCCGCAGGATCGGCAAGGCCCCGCCGTCTGCCACCGTCTCGAACCCCACCGCTGTCAGACCGATGGCCAGCAGCCGGTCGGTGAGGGCGGAATCGGCGGCCAGGTGCAGGAAAGAGAAGACCAGATGGTCCCGGCGCAGTAGGTCCAGCTCCGGCCCCCAGGGTTCCTTGACCTTCACCACCAGCGCAGCACGCTCGTACAAGGCGGCGGCGTCCGGCACCACTTGCGCCCCGGCGGCAATGTAGTCTCCGTCCGCGAAGCCGCTTGGCTCGCCCGCCCCCTGCTCGACCAGGACCTCGTGCCCTGCCCGGACCAGGTCGCCGCAAGCCCCGGGGACGAGGGCGATCCGGGCCTCCATTGGTTTGATCTCACGAGGAATGCCGATGCGCATCATCACTCACCTGATTCGAGCGGGCCCGCCGACGGGCACGGAGACCGCGGGGACCTGGGTTTACCGAAACCGGCCCACACCTTACCATGCATCTATCGTTACGCGTTTTGGGGTCCAGGCCCACGACCGCCTCCCCGTACCCCTGCCCCGCCGGCCCCCGCACCGGGCGCCGGACACATCACCCTCCCGGAGCACCCCATGAGTGACACCAAGCACTGCCGCCTGCTCATCCTGGGCTCGGGCCCGGCCGGCTATGCCGCCGCCGTCTACGCCGCCCGCGCCAACCTCAAGCCTGTGATCGTCACCGGCCTGGAGCAAGGCGGGCAGTTGATGACCACCACCGACGTGGACAACTGGCCCGGCGACCCCGACGGGGTGCAGGGCCCGGACCTCATGGACCGCATGCGCCGCCACGCCGAGCGCTTCGAGACACAAATCATTTTCGACCACATCAACCAGGTGGACTTGGGCGCTAAGCCCTTCCGCCTCACGGGGGACGGCGCCGTTTACACCTGCGACGCCCTGATCGTCGCCACCGGGGCCAGCGCCCGCTATCTCGGCCTGCCCTCTGAGACCGAATACCGCGGACGCGGCGTCTCCGCGTGCGCCACCTGCGACGGCTTCTTCTACCGCAACCGCAGGGTCGCCGTCATCGGCGGGGGCAACACGGCCGTGGAGGAGGCCCTGTACCTGGCCAACATCGCCGAGCATGTCACCCTGGTGCACCGCCGCGACGCCCTGCGCTCCGAGAAGATCCTGCAACAGCACCTCTTCGACAAGGCCAAGGCAGGGAAGGTCACCATCGAGTGGTTCCACACCCTGGACGAGGTCCTGGGTGACGCCTCAGGCGTCACCGGTGTCCGCATCAAGGACGTGCGCGACGGGGCCAAAAAGGACATCGACGTCCACGGGGTCTTCATCGCCATCGGCCACCAGCCCAACACGGCCATCTTCGAAGGCCAGCTCGACATGGCCGGCGGCTATATCAAGGTCCAGAGCGGGACCGACGGAAACGCGACTGCGACATCAGTCCCGGGTGTCTTCGCCGCCGGGGACGTGATGGACCACGTGTACCGCCAGGCCATCACCTCCGCCGGGACCGGCTGCATGGCCGCCCTGGACGCGGAGAAGTACCTGGACGCCCTGGCCGCCCAAGGCAAGTAGCGGCCGACGTGGACCACGACAAGACCCAGCACCTGCAGGAACACGTGCGCGCCGCCGCCGCGGCGGCCACGCCGCTGAACCTGCGCGGCGCCGGGTCCAAGGCGTTCCTCGGCCGGGCCGCCACCGGCGAGCCGCTGGACATCGCCGGTCACCACGGCATCGTCAACTACCAGCCCAAGGAGCTGGTGGTCACGGCCCGTGCCGGGACCAGCCTGGACGCCATCGATGCCGCCCTGGCGGAGCAGGGTCAGGGGCTCCCCTTCGAGCCCCCCCGACTGGGCCCCGGGGCCACCCTGGGCGGGACCATCGCCTGCGGTCTGTCCGGCCCGGCGCGCCCCTATGCCGGGGCGGCGCGAGACTTTGTCCTCGGCACGCGGGTCCTCACAGGGCGTGCGGAGCTGATGCGCTTCGGCGGCGAGGTGATGAAGAATGTCGCGGGCTATGACATCTCCCGCCTCATGACGGGGGCCATGGGGACCCTGGGCATTCTTCTGGAGGTCAGCCTGAAGGTACTACCCAGGCCAGCCGCGGAGCAGACGCAGGCCCTTGAAATGAAACAGGCCCAGGCCATCGCTGTCATGAATACCTGGGCGGGACGCCCCCTGCCCGTCACCGCAACCTGCTGGGTCGACGGACGCCTGCTGGTGCGCCTGTCCGGGGCCGAGTCGTCCGTCGCCCAAGCGGCGAGCCAAATCGGCGGCGAGACCCTGCCCGACGCAGTCGAGTTCTGGCGTGACCAGATCCGCGAGCAAGGGCATGCGCTCTTTGCTGGCGATGCGCCCCTCTGGCGCCTGTCTGTCCCCCCGGCAACGCCGCCCCAGACCCTGCAGGGTCTGAGTCCGGAGGCGACCCTGGTCGAGTGGGGCGGCGCCCAGCGGTGGGTCCACGCCCATCTCGACCCGACCAAGGTGCGTGACACGATCTCCCGGGTCGGCGGCCACGCCACCCTGTTTCGTGGCGGTATCCGCGCCGGTGCCGTCTTCCACCCTCTACCGCCGGCATTGATGCGGATCCACCGCAACCTCAAGCGCGCCTTCGACCCCCAGGGCCTCCTCAACCCCGGCCGCCTCTACCCCGAGCTTTGAGGGCGATCCGATGCAGACCGCCATCCAGGGCGATATCCTCGCCACCCCGGAGGGCCAGGAGGCCGACGCTATCCTGCGCGCGTGCGTTCACTGCGGCTTCTGTACCGCGACCTGCCCCACCTACCAGTTGCTGGGCGACGAGCTGGACGGACCCCGTGGGCGCATCTACCAGATCAAACAGGTCCTCGAGGGCCACAAGGCAACGCGCATCACCCAGTTGCACCTGGACCGCTGTCTCACCTGCCGCGCCTGCGAGACCACCTGCCCATCCGGGGTAAGGTACGCCCGCCTGGCAGACATCGGCCGAGCCCTCGTCGAACGCCAGGTTGAGCGTCCCTTGTCCGAACGCCTGGTCCGACGCCTCCTCATCGCCGTCGTCCCCCATTGGCGGCTCGTGAGCCCTCTGCTCGCGCTCGCACGGGCCTTCCGCCCCCTCCTCCCCGCCGGGCTCAAGGCCAAGGTCCCGGCGCGGCGCAGCCCTGGGCCGCGTCCCGCGCCGGCCGGGAGACGCAAGGTCGTTGCCTTGGCCGGATGCGTCCAGTCGGCCGCCACGCCGCTCACCAATGCCGCCCTGGCCCGGGTCCTCGCCCGGCTTGGGATCGACCTGGTCGAGCCCAAGGCCGCCGGGTGCTGCGGCGCTGTCGCCTATCACCTCAACGACCAGGCAAAGGGACTCGCCGCCATGCGCCGAAACATCGACGCCTGGTGGCCATTGGTCGAAGGGGGGGCGGAGGCCATCCTGGTCAGCGCCAGCGGCTGCGGGGCCATGGTCAAGGAGTACGGCCACCTGCTGGCGCAGGACCCAAATTATGCCGAAAAGGCGGCGAGGATCGCGGCCCTGGCACGTGACCCGGTGGAGCTGCTGGCGGCGGAGGACCTGGCGCCGCTGGGACAGCCAGGGGCCGGCCGCCGGGTCGCCTTTCACGCCCCCTGCACCCTCCAGCACGGGCAGCGGATCAAGGGGGCGGTAGAGGGCGTGCTGGCCCGGCTCGGCTTCGAGCTGACCCAGGTGGCGGATGCCCACCTGTGCTGCGGCTCCGCCGGGACCTATTCCCTGCTTCAGCCGCAGCTCGCCGTGCGCCTGCGGGACAACAAGCTCGCGGCCCTCAAGGCCGGGGCGCCCGAGGTCATCGCCACGGCCAACATCGGCTGCCAACTCCACCTGGAGGCGGGCGCCGGCCAGCCGGTGCTGCATTGGCTGGAGCTGCTGGACGCCGGAGCCGCGTAACCGCCAGCCGTGGGTCGGGCTTCAGCCCGACCACAGCGACTGGGTGGATCGACGCCCTGGCGGTCGGGCCCTACTGGCAACCCATCGCGGCCTTCATCTCCTTCATGCGACCGGCCTGAACGCCGGTGGCCAAGCCCTTGGCCTTCTCCTTGTCGCCAGCATACAGCGCCGGCATGATTTCGTTCTCTCGGGTCGCCTTGAAGGCCTCCCAGACCGGCTTGAAGGCGCCCACCTTGGCCGCATCGGGGCCAGAGGCCATCGCGGCCAAGTCTTTGTCGAGTTTATCGCTGGCGGCGTGCACCTTGGCCTTGAGGCCATCCAGCTTGGCGGGATCCGACTCGCCAAGCATGGCCACCAGATGGGTGCGGGCCTCGCCCAGGTTGGCGCAGGCGTCCGCCGGTGTGGCGGCCGAGACGGTGCCGGCAGAGGACAGGAGCATGGCGGCAAGCAGAGTCAGGGAGCGATTCATGGGCAGTTCTCCTTAAGTCCAACAGGGCGGAGTCACGTGACGCAGGTCGGTGGCGGACGCGTCAGGGTTTGCCCTTCGGATAGCGATTAACCCACCCGAGGGCCGGGCGATCATTCCCCGATCGGCCCCCCACCTCCTTAACCTGGATCAAGGCCCGCACGCTGCGCCGAGTCCCGCTCCCGCAGGCATTCAGGCGGGCATCCTGGCCTCAAAGACACAAAAAAGCCGCTCGAAAGCGGCGGTTTTTAAAGCTGGGCAGTTTCAAGTTTGAAGTGCAATGGGATTGTCTAGGTGTTGATTTCGGCCGACATGACCTCCTCGGGTGTCAGGAAGTCCAAGCATTGGCGACCTGGGCCAGACGGCGTTGGGACAGCCCGGAAAAGTCGCTGTCCCTCACCCCGCTGGAGTTCATCGACCACCTCGCCGCCCTGATCCCCCCGCCACGCCGGCACCGCCACCACTACCATGGTGTCCTGGGACCCAACGCGCCGCTGCGCCTGGGCGCCACCGCCTACGGGCGCGATGCGAACCTCACTCACCAACCGCCACCGCCCGAGGTTTCACCATCCGCTGCCACAGCGCCAAGCGTCCGCTCCCCGGCGCACGACCTGTGGGCCTTGCTGCTCGCACGCCTGTTCGAGTCCCTGCCGCTCGTCTGCCCGAGCTGCGGTGCCGACATACGCATCGTCGCCTTCATCACCGAGGCCCCCCCCGGTGGCGCGGATTCTCAACCACATCGGCGAGCCCCCCGAGCCGCCGCGGATCAGCCCGGCCCGCGGGCCGCCCGCGTGGGACGACCCGCCCGTCGAGGCCGTACCCGACTGGGATGTCCTGGCCCAACCGCAACCCGAGTACGTCTTCGACCAGCGGGTGCCGTGGTAGCCGTCTCCCGTCGCCTGATCGAGCAGGAGACGTGCCACGTCCTGCGCCCGCTGTGATCGTGCCCCGCCAAATCCCGCCGGGCACCCTCCCCAACGGCGGTTTGCTCCCCGCATCCCCCCTCGCTCCCCGTCGGCTCGCACTGTGCCTTTCAGAGCCCAGTCCTTCGATGCTAGGTTTCCCCGACCACAGCCGCCGTTCGGTTGGACGTCCTATTCCTAATCTCTATCCCTATCCCCATCCCCTGCCCTTTCAATGTCGCCCGCCCCGTTCGGGCGGAATTACCAGCGTGGTCAGTTCGTGGACATCATCCATTCCCTTCCTTCAATGTCGCCCGCCCCGTTCGGGCGGGAATTACCAACCGACTGCTGCGGGACAGGATCGCCAAGCGGCTCCTTCAATGTCGCCCGCCCCGAACGGGGCGGGAATTACTCTACTTCTCCAACTCCTTGATTCTCGCGCTCTGAACG
>JBFZCW010000083.1:0-11653 GCA_041307765.1 Chromatiaceae bacterium | reverse complement strand
CGAAGGGGCGGCGACTTCCTCCGCTGCCAAGCCAGCCGGCGAGGCGCCAGCGGCGGTAGACTCGCCGACCACGCCGCCCGTGAGACCGGCTCGGGATGTGCAAGCCTAGCTCCGGAGCGCACGGAATTAGCTTACCGATTCGCTGCGACCGGTTGAAATGCCCCGGCGCTTGGCAGGCGAGCGCGTGCCCAGGACAAGGATCAGCTTGCGCAGCTCATCCAGCAACAGGACGTTCGAAGCTACGGCCATGGCCAACTCCCAGTTCGCCAGGTTCACCACCGCATCCTTGCGGTCGCCGATGGACCCCGCCAGGACAGGGGCGGCCACGAGCACCAGGATCAGCAGGCTCTTGAATTGATGCGCGAGCAGCCGCCGCTTGGATCTGGGAGGCTTTGCGGCCAGACGGTTTTCCCCCTGGCGGGCTAGCCGCTTTGCTCACCTGCGCTGCGCCCAGGCCGCGGGCGGGGTCGGCGCCCAGGGCGCGGCCCGCTTCGGTACCGGTGACAGTTGCTGCCTTGCTCGATCAAGTCTGGCCACCGGACGGGGCTATGGCACGGGGAGCTCAACAGCGCAGTGGCGCCGGGACAAAGGGTCTGCGCGCTCGGCGCCGGACCCTACGACGGCGTGGTTGCCAGCGCGCTGTGGCGACGCGAGTAGCCGAAGTAGACGACCAGCCCGAGTGCTAGCCAGAGACCGAAGCGCAGCCAGGTTACAAGAGGCAATTGTGCCGCCAGGTACAGGCAGCAAGCCGCACCCAGCAGGGGGATCAGGGGCGAGAACGGGGTGCGGAAGGGGCGCGGCAGGTCCGGGTGGGTGTAGCGTAGGAACACCACGCCGAGGCACACCAGGAAGAAGGCGGCCAGGGTGCCGATGTTGACCAGCTCCGCCACGTCCCCGATAGGGGTGAGGCCGGCGATGGCCGCCATCAGCAGGCCCGCGACCAGGATGACCCGCACGGGTGTGGCGGTTCGCGGGTTCAATTGGGCGAAGGCCGGGGGGAGGAGCCCGTCGCGGGACATGGCGAGAAAGACGCGCGTCAGCCCGTAGTAGAGCACCAGCATCACCGTGGTCAGCCCGGCGATGGCCCCGACGGCGATTACCCCCGCCGCCCAGGGATAGCCCAGGCGCAACATCACGTCAGCTACGGGCGAGCCGACGTTGAGGCTGGGGTAGGCCACCACCGCCGTCAGCAGCCCGGCCACCAGGATGTAGATCAGGGTGCAGACCCCGAGCGAGACCAGGATCCCGATGGGCAGGTCCCGCTGGGGGTTGCGTGCCTCCTCCGCTGCGGTGGAGACGGCGTCGAAGCCGATGTAGGCGAAGAAGATCAGTGCGGCGCCACCCATGACGCCTTCCCAGCCGAAGGGCATGAAGGGGCTCCAGTTCGATGGGTCCACATTGGACGCGGCCACCGCGACGAAGACCGCAATGGCGAACAGCTTGACCAGCACCATCACCGCATTGACCCGTACGCTCTCCCGCACCCCGACGCCCAAGAGCATGGCCAGGGTCAGCACGATGAGCGCGGCAGGCAGGTTGATCAGCCCGCCCTCCCAGGGGCCTTTCTGCAGCAACTCCGGGAGCGAGAGCCCAGCCGCCGCCAGGGCGTTGTTCATGTATCCCGACCAGCCGATGGCCACCGCCGAGGTGGCCACTCCGTATTCCAGGATCAGGTCCCAGCCGATGATCCAGGCGACGATCTCCCCCAGGCCCGCGTAGCTGTAGCCGTAGGCGCTGCCGCAGCCACCGATGGCCGCCGCCAGCTCGGCGTAGGCCAGGGCGCTGAAAGCGCAGGCCGTCCCCGCCACCAGGTAGGAGAGGACAATGGCTGGACCCGCCTGGGTGGCCGCGGCGACCCCGGTCAGCACGAAGATCCCCGCCCCGATGATGGCGCCGATGCCAAGCAGGGTCAGGTCCACCGGGCCAAGGACCCGCCGCAGGGTGATCGCGCATGCCCCGTGGTCGGCGTTGATGGCCTTTGTACGAAGCAGGGTCGAAACGAACATGAGGCATCCCCTAACGCTGAAGATAGCGGCAGCTGCACGTATAGAGGCCCCCGTGCCTGTGGGAGCGCCGCCCTCGGCGCGATAGGGGCTTCCAAGGCGTCTGTGGAAGACGCTCCGTCGCGGCGAGGGCGCCGCTCCCACCCTGGTTGCCCATGCCCAACCCCGCTGGCCGCTACTTACGCCAGAACTGCGGGGTGAACAGGACCACCAGGGAGAAGACCTCGAGCCGCCCCAGGAGCATGGTGAAGCTGCACACCCAGGTCTCGTAGTCGGTCATGAACTGATAGTTGTCCGTGGGCCCGACCCCGCCGAGCCCTGGACCCGTGTTAGTGATGCAGGCGACTACGGCTGTGAAGGCGGTGATGAAGTCGAGCCCGCCGAAGATCAGGAGGAACGTCATCCCCACCACACTCAGGAAGTAGAGATAGATGAAACCCAGGACTGCAAAGACCACGGCATTGGGGACCTCCATGCCCCCCACGGTGACCGGGGCCGCCAGGGTCGGATGGAGCAGACGGGAGAGCTCGCGGCTGCTCTGCCGTGCCAGGATCAGGGTGCGGATCATCTTGATGCCGCCGCCGGTCGACCCCGAACTGGAGGTGATGGCGGACAGGAAGAGCATGAAGAAGGGGACGAAGAGGGGCCAGGCCTCATAGTCGGTGCTGGCGTAACCGGTGGTCGTCGCGATGGACACCAGATTGAAGGTCACGTAGCGAAGGGCCGACAGTGGGTCCGGGTAGGTTCCCAAAAACCAGAGATAGGCGCCACACCCCAGGCAGCTCAGGGCGAGCAGGCCGAGGACACCGCGGGCCTCGGCGTCGCGCCAGTAGGGCCGCAGGCTGCGGTCGTGCCAGGCGGTGAAGTGGGTGGCGAAGTTCATGGCGGCGAGGACCATGAAGACCGTCAGGACCACCTCGATGGCCACGGAGTCGAAGGCCATGACACTGGCGTCGCGGGTGGAGTAGCCGCCCAGGCTCATGGCCGAGAAGGCGTGGCAGATGGCGTCCAACCAACTCATGCCAGCCAGGTGGAGGGCCAGGATGCAGGCGACGGTGACGCCGAGATAGACGGTCCAGAGGATGGCCGCAGTGTCGCCGATGCGGGCGGTGAGCTTGGTATCCTTGATGGGCCCGGGTACCTCGGCGCGCAGGAGCTGCATGCCGCCGACCCCCAGCAGGGGCAGGATGGCCACCGCCAGGACGATGATCCCCATGCCCCCGAGCCACTGCAGCTCGTGGCGCCAGAGGTTGATGGAGGGGGCCGTGGTGTCCAGCCCCGTCATGACGGTGGCCCCGGTGGTCGTGAGCCCGGACATGGTCTCGAAGAAGGCGTCGGTAAAGGACATCTCCTGGTGCAGTACCAGCGGCACCGTGGCGATGGCCGCGGTCAGGGTCCACGCCAGGGTGACCAGCATGAAGCCGTCGCGCGCCTTGAGCTCGGCGCGGTGGCGGCGGGTCAGGAGCATCAGCAGGCCGCCGGCGCCGATGCAGGCCAGCATGCTGGCGAAGAAGGTCAGCCGGGTCCCGTCCCCATAGATCAGGGCGCAGGCGAAGGGCATCAGGTAGGTCAGGCTGAAGATGAGCAGCAGCCGGCCGAGAACCTGAGTGACGGTGAGCAGGGCACGCATTCAGAAGTAGATCACGCCGACCTGAAAGTAACGCTCGACTTTGGGCACCAGGTCCTTGCTGACGAGGAAGAGGATCACATGGTCCTCGGTCTCGATCAGGGTGTCGTGGTGCGCAATCAGGACCTGGCGCCGGTCGGGCCGGCCCGGCGGCGGGGCCGGCCCGCGGACAATGGCCCCGACGGTCACCCCGTGGGGCAGGTCGAGCTCCTCGATGCGCCGCCCCACGACCTTGGAGCTCCGCGGGTCGCCGTGGACCACGATCTCCAGGGCCTCTGCCGCCCCGCGGCGCAGGCTGTGCACCGCCGCCACGTCGGCCTTGCGGACATGGGCCAGCAGGGTGCCGATGGAGACCTGGGCGGGGGAGATGGCGATGTCGATGCGGTCGGCCTGGACCAGGTCCACATAGACCCGGCGGTTGATCAGGGCTAGCACCCGCCGTGCCCCCAGGCCCTTGGCGAGCAGCGAGCTCAGGATATTGTTCTCGTCGTCGTTGGTCAGCGCGAGGAAGAAGTCCATGTCGTCGATTCCCTCGGAGGCCAGCAGGTTCTCGTCTGCCGCATCCCCGATCAGGACCAGGGTATCGGTCAGGCGCGCCCCGAGGGTCTTGGCGCGTGCCTCGTTGGCCTCGATGATCTTGACGTTGTAACGTCCCTGGGTCGCGTTGGCGAGACGCTCGCCGATGTTGCCGCCCCCGGCGATGAGGATGCGCTTGGTGGGGCGGTCGAGGCGGCGCAGCTCGCTCATGACCTTGCGGATATCGCGGGTGGCCGCCAGACAGAAGACCTCGTCGCCGGCCTCGACCAGGGTGTCCCCGTCCGGAACGATGGGCTGGTCCTTGCGATAGATGGCGGCGACGCGGGCATCCACGTCCGGGATGTGGCGGCGCAGGTCGGCGATGGGGTGCCCCACCATAGGCCCGCCTTCAAAGGCCCGCACCGCGATCAGGCTCACCAGCCCGTCGGCAAACTCCAAAACCTGCAGGGCCTCGGGGAACTCGATGAGCTTGACGATGTAGTCCGTGACGATCTGCTCGGGGCAGATGCTGAAGTCAACAGCGAAGTTCTTGGGCTCCAGCAGCTCGGGGTACCGGGCGTAGTCCGACGAGCGCAGGCGCGCGATGCGGGTGGGGGTGTTGAACAGGGTCTTGGCGGTGCGGCAGGCGCACAGGTTCGTCTGATCGCTCTGGGTGACGGCGATCAGCAGCTCCGCATCCTCCGCCCCGGCCTGCCGCAGCACCGATGGCAGTGCCGCGTTTCCGACCACCACGCGTAGGTCCAGGCGGTCGGCCAGGCGGGCCAGGCGGGGGATGTCGGTATCGACGACCGTGATGTCGTTCGCCTCGGAGACCAGGCTCTCGGCCACTGAGGTGCCGACCTGACCTGCACCCAGGATGATGATTTTCATTGGGGAGCGTGGTCTCCAGGACCGGTCTGAACCGAGGCGGCATTCTAACCCCGCGCCGGGATCCGGGGCCACGCCTGCCAGGCCCGCAGAGGCCGCGCCGCAAACTCGCGGCTTCTGGCTCTACGAGCGATTCCTTCTGCGGTGTGTTCGTTGTTGCGCTGTCGGGGCGTTAGGCGGAGCCGGGGTTTGAAGGCTGCTGACTGCCGTTTGTGGCCTTGGCTTTTCCGGACTTGTTCTCGCCGTTGGACGGAGCCGCTTGGTTCACGTCGTCATCGGCGATCTCATGGTATTTCCGTTTGATCTCCTCGATATCGACGGAAGGCTTCGGGAACCTCATGTCCAGCGACTCCAGGGTCTCGCGGACGATCCGGGCGATGGCGAGGTTGCGGAACCACTTGTGGTTCGCGGGGATGACATACCAGGGGGCATGCCTGGTGCTGCACTTGCTCAAGGCGTCCTCGAATGCATCGGAATAGGCGTCCCAGTAGGGCCGTTCGGCGTAGTCCCCATCGCTGATCTTCCAGTGGCGCGCGGGGTCTTGGATGCGGGCCCGAAAGCGATCGAGCTGCTCTTCCGGGTCGATGTGCAGATAGAACTTCAGGATGTGCGTGCCGCTCTCATACAGCAGCCGCTCGAAGTCGTTGATGAGATCGTAGCGTTCCGACCAGACTGCCTTGGGGACTAGGTCGTGTACCCGTACCACCAGCACGTCCTCGTAGTGGGAACGGTTGAAGATGGCGACCTGCCCCCTGGCAGGCGCCGCCTTGTGATAGCGCCATAGGAAATCGTGGGCGGCCTCCTCCTGAGACGGTACCTTGAAGCCGGTCACGGTGCAGCCCTGGGGATTCATGGCCCCCAGGACGTGGTTGATGGTGCCGTCCTTGCCCGCGGCATCGCGCCCTTGCAGGCAGATCAGGAGCGACCGCTTGCCCTCGGCGTACATGAGGTACTGCAGCTCGCGCAGCCGTGCCACATCGGCCTCGATCTCGGGCAAGGCATGCTCGTGGGATTCGTGCTTGTCGGTGAATCCGGCATCCACCTCGCCGAGGTCGACCTTGGACCCGGGCTCCACTCGAAACTGTTTGCTGTAGTCCCTCAGCGGCCCGTCCTCACAGATAGCGCAGCCAGAGATAGCCGCTGCTGATGACGATGCTCAGAAGCATGAGCGGGAAGGCCATCAGCATGAAGGGCACGAACTTGATGCGGTGCCCGGCTCGCTCGGCGAAGCCGGCCACGATCAGGTTGGCGCTCGCCCCCACCAGGGTCCCGTTGCCCCCCAGGCAGGCCCCAAGGGACAGCGACCACCACAGCGGCATCAGGTTCTCCGCCCCGCCGAACGTCGGTGCCATGGCCTTGATGAGCGGGATGGTGCTGGCGACGAAGGGGATGTTGTCCACCACCGCCGAGGCCACTGCGGAACCCCAGAGGATGACCATGGCGGTCACGCCCATGTCGCCTCCAGTGAGCGACAGCAGGTACTGCGCCAACAGGGTCAGGGCGCCGGTCACCTCCAGGCCGTGGACCACGATGAAGAGCCCGAGGAAGAAAAAGAGGGTCACCCACTCCACCTCGGTCAGCGCCGAGTGCACCCCATGGGTCTGCTCCTCGGCGGTGCGCGGGTAGTTGTCCAGCAGAAGCAGGACCGCGGCCCCGAACAGGGCGATGGTGGAGGGCTCCTGGCCCAGGGGGTGTGCGGCGATGAAGCCCAGGATCACGAACGCGAGCACCGACAACGACTGGACCAGCACCCGCCGGTCGGTGATGGCCTCATGCTCGTTGTAGTCCATGACCCGGCGACGATCATCGGGATGGGCATGGAGTTTGCGGCCCCAGATGAGATAGATGGGGATCAGGGTGGCGGCCATGATGACCACCACAACCGGGGCCAGGTGGAACACAAAGTCGTTGAAGGTGTAGCCCACCGCCGAGCCGATCATGATGTTGGGCGGGTCGCCGATGAGGGTGGCCGTCCCGCCGATGTTCGCGGCGAAGATCTGGGTGAAGAGGTAGGGGTAGGGGCTGACCTTCAGGGTCTCGGTGATCAGCAGGGTTACGGGCGCCACGAGCAGGACCGTGGTGACGTTGTCCAGAAAGGCGGAGAGCACCGCGGTGACCAGGGCCAGCATCACCAGGATGCCCCAGGGGTCGGCGTTGACCTTCTTCGCCGACCAGACCGCCAAGTACTGGAAGACCCCGGATTTGCGGGTGATGGCGACGATGACCATCATCCCGGTGAGCAGCCCCAGGGTGTTGAAGTCCACGCCGCTGACGGCCTGTTTCTGGGTCAGGACGCCGGCCAGGACCATGACCCCGGCGGCGAGCATGGCGACGATGGCGCGGTTGATGCGCTCGGTCATCACCAGAATGTAGGTGGCGGCAAAGACGCCGGTGGCGAACCACAGCGGATCCAGTCCGAGGATCAGGCTCGGTGCGGCATCGGCGTGCATCTAGATCTCCTGCGCCAGGATGGCGCGGCCGACGTCCCAGTAGGAGACTACACCCAACAGGCGACGGTCCTTCGGGTCGACCACCGGGACGCTCCGGCGGGTCTTGTAGAGCACCAACAGGGTCTCGAGCAGGGGGGTATCAGGGTCGATCACGGTGGCCTCGTCGCTGAGGCAGATGGTCACCGGCTTGTCTTCGGACTCCTGCAGGCGGCGGCGCAGATCCTTGAGGCTGTCGGAGACGAAGGAGATGTCCGTGAGGCCGTGCTCCATCAGGGCCGCCTGGGGCAGGACCAGGCGCAGCAGGCAATTGACCCCGAAGACCCCCAGGTAGCAGCCCTCGCCGTCAACGATGGGGACATTGCGAAAGCGGTTCTCCATGATGTAGCCGATGCCGGTGCCGACGGTATCCGTGGCAGCCAGCACCGTGGGCTTGGGGTCCATGACGTCTCGGGCGGTCTGTCCCGACATGGGCGTTCTCCTGGGTTAAGGGGCGGGGGCTGGGACGGCGGTACAGCCGTTGCGGGCCGCTAGGATATCCTGAGTGCTGGGTCGGCCGCGACCGCAGCCTGGTCCCGGGTCGGTCGCCCTGGGGGGCCGCTCCCCTGTGGCGCCCTTTGGGGGTCCGTTCTGCGATGGCCGACATCCGACCCTGGCCGCTGCTTTCTCGGCATGTGCGGGCTTTCGCGGCTCATCCGTGAGCTATCCGGTTGAGTCCGCCTGCTCTTCCGACAGGTCCTCGGCCTCGTCCTCCGGCTCGATGCGCTCGACCGTCAGCAGGTGGACCCGCCGGCTGTCGGCGCGCTTGACGGTGAAGCGGAACCCTTCCACCCGCACCCGCTCGCCGCCCTTGGGCAGGCGACCCATGGCGTGCACCACCAGGCCACCAATGGTGTCGAACTCCTCGTCGGACAGGTCGCAGTCGAAGTAGGCGTTGAAGTCCTCGATACTGGTGCGCGCCTTGATGGTGTACTCGTTGGCGCTGCGGCGGTAGATGAAGGCGCCCTCGTCGTAGTCGTGCTCGTCGTCGATCTCGCCGACGATCTGCTCCAGCACGTCCTCGATGGTCACCAGCCCGGCGGCCGTGCCGTACTCGTCCACAACGATGGCCATGTGGCTGCGGCTGGAGCGGAACTCCTTGAGCAGGACGTTGAGGCGCTTGCTCTCGGGGACGAAGACCGCCGAGCGCACCAGGTCGCGGAGGATAAAGGGGCGGCGGTTTCCGCTGTCGCAGAAGGCAAGGAGGTCCTTGGCGATCAGCACCCCGACGACGTCTCCCTTGTCGTCCCCGATGACTGGGAAGCGGGAGTGGGCGGTCTCGACCACGACCCGGAGGATCTGGTCCAGTGGGTCGTCGCGGCGGATGTAGGTCATCTCTGCCCGCGGGATCATGATGTCACGTACCCGCAGGTCCGAGACCTGCATGACACCTTCGATCATGCTGAGGGCATCGGTGTCGAGGACGGAGCGTTGTTTAGCATCCCTGAGCAGCTCCAGGAGCTGCGGTTTGTCCTGCGGTTCGCGCCTGATCCGCTGTCGGATCCTCTGGCGGAGTCTTTCCAGCCAGGGTTGCAGGCGCAAACCGATCCTAGATCGGTCGCTGGTCATTGGGGCTTTCATGGGCCTCGTAGGGTGAAGGGAATCCTAACCCGGCCAGGATGACGGTTTCCACCGCCTCCATCGCCGCGGCATCGGGGTCTGTCAGGTGGTCGTAGCCCAGGAGGTGCAGGGTGCCGTGCACCACCAGGTGCGCCCAGTGGGTCTCCTCCGGCTTGCCCTGCTCGCGGGCCTCTTGCGCCACGACGGGGGCGCAGATGACCAGATCGCCGATCAGGTTCTGCGGCGGCAGCCCGGGGGGCAGATCGAATGGGAAGGACAGGACATTGGTCGGTCCGGGCCGGCCGCGATAGCGCTGGTTCAGTTGTGTCCCCTCGGCCTCGCCAACGACCCGGATGGTCAGTTCTGCGGCCTTGCGCCGGCCGGCCAGCGCCGCCGCGGCCCAGGTGCGCAAGCGCTCCGCATCGGGCAGGCCAAGCGCCTCGCAGGCGATCTGCAGGTCCAGATCCAGCTTCATGTCACCGCTGCCCACAAACGATCGCCTACTGCTCACCGATCAATGGGCTTCAAATGCGTCATAGGCATTGACGATGCGCTGCACCAAGGCGTGGCGGACCACGTCACGGGCGCTGAAGAAGGTGAAGCTGATCCCCTCGACGTCGCGCAGGATCTCGATGACCTGCCGGAGCCCCGAGGGCTGGCCGCGCGGCAGGTCCACCTGGGTCACGTCCCCTGTGATCACAGCCGTGGAGCCGAAGCCGATGCGGGTCAGAAACATTTTCATCTGCTCGGGGGTTGTGTTCTGGGCCTCGTCGAGGATGACGAATGCCTCGTTGAGGGTGCGCCCGCGCATAAAGGCGAGGGGGGCGACCTCGATGACGTTGCGTTCGATGAGCTTGTTGACCTTCTCGAAGCCGAGCATCTCGAACAGGGCGTCGTAGAGGGGCCGCAGATAGGGGTCGATCTTCTGGGCCAGGTCGCCCGGTAGGAAGCCCAGGCGCTCCCCGGCCTCCACCGCCGGACGCACCAAGAGGACGCGGCGCGCGCGGTCCGTCTCCAGGGCCTCGACCGCGGACGCGACGGCGAGGTAGGTCTTGCCGGTCCCCGCCGGACCGATGCCGAAGTTGATGTCGTGGGTCAGGATGGCATGCAGGTAGGCCTGCTGATTGGGCCCGCGGGCCCGCACCAGCCCACCGCGGGTCTTGATGACGACCTCCGGCAGGCCTTCGGCGCCTTGCTCGCTCTGGGCCTCGATCCGTGTTTCCACCCCGGACTCCTGGAGGTGTAGGTGGACCCGCTCCGGGGTCAGGGCCTCGTCCGCCGCCGCCGCGTAAAGGTCGCGCAGGATCTGCTCGACCGCAGCGACCGCGATGGGCTCACCGATGAGGCGGAAGACCCGCCCGCGGTTTGCGATCTCTACCCCTAAGCGCCGCTCGATTTGGCGCAGGTGTCCGTCGAGGAGCCCGCA
The DNA here is from genome assembly GCA_041307765.1 of Chromatiaceae bacterium. GTDB lineage: Bacteria > Pseudomonadota > Gammaproteobacteria > Chromatiales > Chromatiaceae > DYRB01. The sequence goes on along the minus strand of JBFZCW010000083.1, from coordinate 1,147 downwards.
CAGATTGGCCAGGCGGGCGTTGTCCTCCGGGAGGAGCTCGATGTCCAGCGTATGGGGGTGGGCTGACAAGCGGGGTTGCGCGGTGCTCAGGCGGTGGGGGCCGGGGTTTGACCTGAGGCCAGTACGCCTCGGAGCGAGTTGGGGAGGGCCTCGGTGATGGTCACCTCCGCAAAGCCCCCGATGAGGGCGGCGGCGCCGGGGAAGTTGACCACGCGGTTATTCTCAGTGCGCCCGGCCAATACGTCCGCGTCCTTGCGCGAGGGGCGGTTCACCAGTACCCGCTGCACGGTCCCAACCATGCTGCGGGAGACCGCCTGGGCCTGCTCGGTGAGGCGGGCCTGGAGCCGCGCAAGCCGCTGCTGCTTGACCTCGTGGGGGACGTCGTCGGCATAGTCCGCCGCCGGGGTCCCGGGACGGCGGCTGTAGATGAAGCTGAAACTGCCGTCGAACCCGATCTCTTCGACTAGGGACAGGGTGGCCACGAAGTCCACCTCGGACTCGCCGGGGAAGCCGACGATGAAGTCCGAGGAGATGCTGATCCCCGGCCGGACCCGGCGCAGGCGTCGTATCTTGGCCTTGTACTCCAGGGTGGTATGGCCGCGCTTCATGGCCACGAGGATGCGGTCGGAGCCGCTTTGCACCGGCAGGTGCACCTGGGCAACCAATTCCGGCACCTCGGCGAAGGCGGCGATCAGGGCATCGGAGAACTCCACCGGGTGGGAGGTGGTGAAGCGGATACGTTCGATACCATCCACCGCAGCGACGTAGCGGATCAGCTCTGCCAGGTCTGCGGTGTCCCCGTCGTGGGTTGCACCGCGGTAGGCGTTCACGTTTTGCCCGAGCAGGGTGACCTCGCGCACCCCCTGCTCCGCCAGGGCCGCGACCTCTGCGATCACGTCGTCGAAGGGCCGGCTAACCTCCTCGCCCCGCGTGTAGGGAACCACGCAGTAGGTGCAGTACTTGGAGCACCCCTCCATGACGGAGACGAAGGCGGTAGGGCCCGCCGCGCGGGGTGCCGGGAGACAGTCGAACTTCTCGATCTGCGGAAAAGCTACGTCCAGCTGCGGGGCCCTGATCCCATCCGGGCGGGCGTCGAGCTCCGCGAGCATGGCCGGGAGCCGGTGCAGGGTCTGGGGCCCGAACACTA
>JBFZCW010000082.1:0-16559 GCA_041307765.1 Chromatiaceae bacterium | reverse complement strand
CGCCCTGGCCTACCCAGACCGTGTCGCCCGGCGTCGCGCCGAGGCCGACGGCCGCTACTTGCTCACCTCGGGTCTCGGGGCCACCCTGCCGCACAACGACGCCCTGGCGGTGCACCCCTATCTGGTCATCGCCGAGCTGGACCCCAGGCCCGGGGACGGGCGCATCCAGCTCGCACTGCCCCTGGCCGAGGCCGACCTCCGCGAGGTCCTCGGCGAGCACCTGGTCACGCAGGTGCGCGTGGGCTGGGACCCCGAGCGCGAGGCCGTCGTGGGGCGGGAGGAGACACGCCTGGGGGCCATCGCGCTCAGTTCCCGCGTCGTGTCCGTCGCCGATCAGGCCCAAGTATCGACGCTCCTGCTGGAGCAGGTCGCCCGGCGCTTCGACCAGGCCCTCTCCTGGACCCCGGCAGCGCGCCAGATCCAGGCCAGGATCGCCCTGCTGCGCCGCCTGGAGCCCGACTCCGGCTGGCCAGACCTGAGCGATACGACCCTCGCTGCCACGCTGCCCGCCTGGCTCGGCCCCTGGCTCGCCGGCAAGCAGCGCCTGGCGGAGGTTCGGCGCCTCGACCTGACCCAGGTCCTCCTCGGCACCCTGGACTGGGAGCACCAGCGGCGCCTGGAGGACGAGGCCCCCGGCGCCCTGACCACCCCGGCTGGACGCCGCTGCGCCTTGGACTACTGCGCCGGCGACGAGCCTGTGCTCGCCGTGCCGCTCCAGGAGATGTTCGGCACCGGGACCACTCCCGCCGTCGCTCGCGGCCGGATCCCCGTCCTGCTGCACCTGCTGTCCCCCGCCCGCCGCCCAGTCCAGGTCACCCGGGACCTGGCCGGCTTCTGGGCACGCGGCTATGCACTAGTCCGCAAGGAGCTGCGCGGTCGCTACCCCAAACACCACTGGCCCGAGGACCCCGCACGCGCCGCCCCGGTGCCTGGGGGCATCAACCGCCGCCGCTCGGCCCCATGAGCCAGCCCGCCATCCCGAGCCTCCGGCTGGACCAGACGGCCTGCGCTGAGCTGGATCAGGCCGAGTCCCTGGAGTGGTGGCTCACCAACGGGCGCGGAGGCTATGCAGCGGGTACGGTCGCGGGGCCCCTCACCCGCCGCTATCACGGCCTGCTCATCGCCCCGCTGCGCCCGCCGCTCGGACGCTGCCTGGTATTTGCCAAGGCCGACGCAACCCTGACCGCGGGCGAGCGGGAATGGCCCCTGTTCGCCAACCGCTGGGTCGGGGGTGTGGTCGCCCCCTCGGATCGGGTCCGCGTCGCGGCCTTCGCACTGGAGGGGCGGGTCCCGGTCTGGCGCTTTGCGGTGGGTGGTATGGAGCTGGAACAACGGGTCTGGATGGAGCACGGCACCGATGCCGTGCGCATCGCCTGGCGCCTGCTGCGCGGCGGCGGCGGGCAGACCCCGCGGCTGCGCGTCGCCCTGCTGGCCAACGCCCGGGACCACCACGCCGTCACGGCCGATCGGCGATGCGATCCGCGGATCGGGGCCGAGGGCGACCGGATGGTGGTGGAGCACCCGGATTGGTTCACCCTCGTCATCCGCGCCCAGGGGGGGACCCTGCATGCGGAGCCCGCCTGGGTCGATGGCTTCGACCTGCCCCTGGAGCGGGAGCGCGGCCTGGAGGACGGCGACGCACACCTGCGCCTGGGCTACGCGGACTTCCTCCTAGGCCGCGGGGCCTGGGTCGGTATCACCGCGGCGGTCGGCGAACCGCCCGCCGGGGACCTGCGACCGTCCCTCGCCCGGCACCAGCGACGGGACCGCAGGTTGCTGAGTCAGGCCGAGTGGGCCGAGCCGGCCTTCCGCCGAGCGGCGGACTGGGTCCGGCAACTGGTCCTCGCCGCCGACGCCTTCCTCTTTCACCGACCCTTGTCAGGCAGCCGGAGCGGTGCGTCGGTCATCGCTGGCTACCCCTGGTTCGGCGACTGGGGGCGCGACACCATGATCGCCCTGCCCGGCCTGACCCTGGCCACCGGGCGTCCGGCACAGGCACGCCGAATCCTCAGGACCTTCGCCCCCTGGGTCCGCGACGGCCTGCTGCCAAACAGCTTCCCGGGAGCCGGCGAGACTCCCGCCTACAACAGCGCGGATGCGGCCCTCTGGTACATCGAAGCCTGGCGGGCCTTCACGGCGGCGGGCGGCGATCGGTCCGCCCTGGCGCAGACCTACCCGGTGCTGGAGGCCATCGTGCGGGCTTACCGCGACGGCACCCGATTCGGGATCGGCATGGACCTCAGGGACGGCCTGATCCGGGCCGGCGAGCCGGGGCTGCAACTCACCTGGATGGACGTGAAAATCGGGGATCGGGTAGTGACCCCGCGCATGGGCAAGCCGGTGGAAGTCAACGCCCTCTGGTTCAACGCACTGGTCGCCATGCAGAAGCTGGCAAGCGAGGTCGGGGCGAATCCCAGGCCCTATGCCCTGCTGGCAGACCGCGCCAGGGCCGGTTTCCGCCGATTCCTGCGATCCAGCGGTCAGGGGCTGCTAGACGTCATCGATGGACCCGACGGGGACGACGCCAGCCTGCGCCCCAACCAGATCCTGGCGGTGAGCCTGTCCGCCTCGCCCCTAGAAGCCAAGGCCCAGGCCGAGGTCGTCGCGGTCTGCCGCCGGGACCTACTCACGCCTTTCGGGCTGCGCACCCTGGCCCCCAGCCACCCCGACTACCGCGGGCAGCACGTGGGAACCGTCGCGGAGCGCGACGGGGCCTACCACCAGGGGACGGTCTGGGGCTGGCTGCTCGGGCACTTCGCCCTGGCGGAGTACCGGGTCACCGGGGACGCCGACCTCGCACTTGCGCGCTTGGCGTCCATGGCCACCCACCTGGCCGAGGCCGGTCTGGGCAGCCTGGGCGAGGTCTTCGACGGCGATCCACCCCACCGGCCGCGCGGGGCCCCACTCCAAGCCTGGACTGTGGCCTGCACCCTGGATGCCTGGTGGCGTCTGAGCCGGTCCAGGTTCCGCGCCCCATCCGGGGCGCCATCCCGGGGTTCGATCAGGCCGCCTGGACCCAAGCCGTCGAGCAATGAGCGCGGCCGTCGACTACCTCCATGTCCACGACCCGACGTGTCACCGAGTATCGAGTATCCTTAATCGCCGAATGCGCAAGCGGCGCGGGGCCGGCGGAACCGGCACCGGCGGCGCATGGTGCAACGCCCCTCAGGCGTCGTCCGCGGGTTGATAGGGCCTCTGCGGGTGGCGGTCTGGCGAGATCGGTTGCCGTAGGTCATAGACACGGCAGATGCCGACAAATGTCCTTGAAAGGGACGCGCCAATGGTCCAGGGTAAGTGCAACAAACGACCGAGCCCACTGCCATGAAACTCTGCCCCCAATGCAAAACCTCGCCTTGGCCATTTGCCATGGTTCTCTTCTTCTCCTCCGTTGTCGCCTTCCTCACCTGGCTCATGCTCGGCTTCGTCGGTGCCGACCCCATCCCAACCATCATCGGCACGGGCCTGGCCTTTGTTGCAGTGGGCGGGACCATGCTGCATTACGTCCTCACCTGCATGAAGCGTCACTGCCGCCATGGCGGCCAGATGCCGCCCCACCACCATCACCACCATCACCGGGCCCTGAGTTGACGCGCCGTCGGTACCGCGAGGCCCCTGCGGGAGCGAAGGCCTGCGTTAGCGGGCGGTGACCTGGTCCCGCAGGTAGACCGGGAGCGCCAATTCCGGTGCAACAGCCTGGCCACGGTGCCAGGCGCCTTCCGCCAGCCGGGCGATGTCCCCGGCCTCGCAGGTCTGCGCCGGGTCGAGCCCGGCGAGTGCGGGGCCCAGCACCCCACCCATTTCCTCCGCATAAGCCCCGAAGCCGCTTCCGACCCCGTGCCATCCCTCGCCACGCGGTCTCGGCACTGCCTGCGGCGTTACAACCAACTCCTCCCCAACCAGCTCGGCCAGGCCGTCTTCGGCGATTCGATAGCACCCCCAATAGACCTCGCCCATGCGCGCATCCAAGGCCGCCAGGATGCGTCTGTGCGTCGTCAACCGATGGTGCCCTTGTGCAAGAGCGGCCAGCGTCGAGATGCCAATAACCGGAAGCCCCGCCCCATAGGCCGCACCCTGGACCACGGCGGCGGCGATCCGCACCCCGGTAAAGGACCCTGGGCCGCGCCCGAAGGCCAGCGCATCCAGGGCGTTCAACCCAAGACCGGCCTCCGCCAAGAGGCGCCCCATCATGTGCAAAATCAGCTCGCCGTGTCGGCGGGGCGCCAGCTCAAGGATCTGCGTCAGCTCGGTCCCAGACAGCAGGGCCGCAGAGCAGGTCTCTCCCGAGGTATCGATGGCCAGGAGTCTCATGGGGGGCTTCGGTTCCGCGGGTCAGCGGCAAAGCGTGCCGCGCGCGAGGCCCGGACTGCAGCCTTCGGGGTAGCTAAGCGCCAACACTAAACCGGGTGAAAACCCGACGGCCCAGAGGTCCGTCCCCGTCCGACGAGATCCAGGAAGCCTTGGGCAGGCTCGAGTACCCACCCGTGAAAGCTGTCCTCGAGGACACCCGGCCGAAATTTGGGGGGGGCGTCCTTGGCCACCTCCACCACGTAGACGCCCACGTCCCAGACCCGCCCCTCGGGCTCATCGAGGCGGCTCTCAGCGGCCCACTCCTCCAACCGCTCGGCCAACGCTGGATCATCGCAACACCCAGGCTTGAGCTGGCTTGCGAGCCCAAGCAGCAGCAGGCGCTTGTACGCCGTGGTGGGATCTAGCCGGTGCTCGTCGGCGAGGTCCGGATCGCCGGCGTCGAACGGCGTCGGCACCAGGACCTGCAGCATCTCGCGGGTGGACAGAAGGATGTGTAGATCATGAAGCGCCTGCCAGGTGCCGGGAGGCCAGGTCACCTTCCAATCGATGCCGTACCGGATCTGCCGCTCGGTGAAGTGAAACAGGTTACGAATCACCCAAGATCTCGCGTCGTCACAAGCCGCATCGCCGCTGTGCTCCACCTTCGCCAGGTCGTGCAAGGCGTGTCGAAAATTGGACTCCATCACCAGCAGCAGACGCTGCTCCAGCGTGACCCCGCAAGCGGCGCTCTTGGCAACAACGCTCGCCGCGACGATCGGTTTCGGCAGACTCGCCAACGCTCTGAGAACCGGTCGCTTGAACAGCCGCAGCACCTCGGCGCGCTGCAAGGCGTGGAGATCGGTCTTGCTCAAGGCGTCGAGCTTCAAGATCAACGCGGGTAGGGCCAGACCCAGTCCTTGCCCGCGCAGATCCTTCAACCAGGCCGCAACGCTGCGGACTTCAAACTCCGCCTGCGCCTCCGCCCTCGCCAGGTTACGTTCCAACGGCGTTGGTGTCTTACGATCAGCCATGTGAGCCGGACCCTTCTGCGTCGCCGAAACGTTCTCTTTCGTGTTGGCCGAGATTGTCCATCAGGGGGATTCTTGCTGGGGGGGTGCCCCCTTGCCCGCCGTCCCGGATGCCCGCATCAGAGTCACTAAACCTGGCGGCGGGACCAGCAACGCGCAGCGTGGCCCCAGGTCAACGGGCCCATCAGTCTCATACGGGGGACCGTCCAGCGAGGGATCGACAACCCAGGCACCCGGCCTGGCCCCCGAAGCGCCGGGCGCTTCCAGCCCCGCCTCCGCCGCCCAAACCCGAAGCCGCGCTGCAAACGCCTCGGTGTTCAGCTCATCCCCAACCGAGCCGGCCGCAATGCCGAGCAGCAACAGACGCTTGTACGCCGGCAGGAGGTCGGACTCACTGCCCATGCCTGGCGCCGCGACAGCACTACCGTCGAACCAATCGAGAAAGTACTGGTACCGGCCGTGCAGTTCCAGCCAGGTGCCGGTCGGCGGCGTCAGGCGGGCCCGAGTGGCATACCGGATCTGGTGGTCAAGCACGAAAAACTGCTGCTCCAGCAGCCAGAGCCTGGTGTCTGACACGTCCTCGCCTGAGCTTGCGGGCACATCGTCGAGATCGCGCAGCGCCTGCCTCAGGTTCCGATAGACCAGGCAGGCAAGGCGCTGCTCCAGGGTCAAACCCCAACCCTCCTGCATCGTTACACGGACCGCGGCCGGCGTCAGGCGGGGTCTGGTCTCAAACATCCAGTGCACCGGGCCTTCCAAAAGATGCAGTAACAAGGCGCGGTCGGAGCCGAGCATCACCACGCGGCTCATGGCATCGAGCTTGAGGATCAACCCGACAACCGCCTGACATGCTCCAAGGCCTGTGATCCGATCCGACCAGGCCAGCAGGGTCGCGGGGTCGAAGTCGTCCGGGATCGCCAGCCCCCGGTCGAGCTTGGCCAACCCATAACAGCCTGACCCATTCTCCTCAGCCATTGCAATGCCACCCGAGTATGGTTTCGCCGACAGACGGAAGGGCCTTGGGGCCCCGACATAGCCTCGTGCAAGCCCCGCACGGCGCTGGTGATCCGGGACTGCATTCCCCTTTCGCCTACGCCAATGCACAACCCAGCGAGACGTCCCTGACCACATGTGGCGGATCTTACAGGGCCGACGCAGACCTATGCCAGCCGTGCCTGCTCCCCAAAGGTTCTACGCCTCCCTGGGGGTCGTGCTGCGCGACCTCTCGCCTTCCTCAAAGAACCGTCGAACATCCGCAAGGTCCCGTGAGCGTGCCATCGACGGCAGGCTCGCCAGAAAGGCGTGACCGTACGGACGCGACAAGAGACGCGGGTCGCAAACCACCAGGACGCCCCGATCCGTCCCATCGCGGATCAACCGGCCCGCCCCCTGCTTCAGGGCGATGACCGCATGGGGCAGCTGGACGTCGTGAAACGGGTTACCGCCGCCGCGACGCAGCGCGTCGATGCGGGCCTGGAGGACCGGATCACCGGGGGAGGCAAAGGGCAGCTTGTCGATCACCACGCACGACAGGGCCTCGCCGCGAACATCGACACCTTCCCAAAAACTCGAGGTGCCAAGCAGGACTGCATTGCCCAGACGGCGAAAACGTTCCAGCAGCTCCGCACGCGGCGCACTGCCCTGAACCAGCAATGGATACTCCAGGCGCGGCGCGAGCCAGTCGGCCGCCTCGCGCAGGGCCCGGTGGCTGGTGAAGAGCAGAAAGGCACGCCCCCGGCTCGCCCCAAGAATCTCCAGGGCCAGCTCCGCCACCCGCCGGCCATAGGCCGCATCGGCAGGATCCGGCATGCCCCGCGGGACATACCACAGCGCCTGGTTGGGGTAGTCGAAGGGACTCTCCCAGCGGGCGCACTGGGCGCCGACAAGGCCAATCTGGCCGACAAAGTGATCGAACCGTTTGCCCACCGCCAGGGTCGCGGACGTGAAGACCCAGGCGGCGCTGTGACGCTGCATGTAGGACTGGAATACCCCCGCCACCTCCAGCGGGGTGCGGTGCAGGCGAAAGCCCCGGCCCTGGGCTTCGAACCAGCGGATCGCGTCGCCCCCATCGCCCCCATCGCCCCCATCGGCCCCGGCCAGTTCCGCCAGCCGCCCAGTGGCGTCGGCGCACCGGGTCAGGCAGGCGTCGAGCCCCTTCCCTCGCCCCTTGACCGCATTCAGCACCGACTCCAAGGCCCCGAGACCGCTGGCCAGGGCCTGTAGCGCAGCGGCGCCGCCGGGGCTCTCGGCGATCTCCGGCCAGGCGCCGCGGCGATCCGTCTCACCCAACGCCAGGCGCAGCTCGTGGACGGCATGGCGCACCGCGCCCGCGCGCTGACCGAGCTCAGGGACATCGCCCGCCTCACGCCGGTATTCGATCTCCAGGTCGCGGAGGAGATCCAGAAGCTGGCGACTGCCCAGCGCCGTGCCGAAGAAGGCGCTGGCCACCTCTGGCAACTGGTGGGCCTCATCGATGATGAAGCAGTCCGCCCCGGGCAGAAGCTCTCCGAATCCCTGGTCCCGCAGGGACAGATCGGCGCACAGCAGATGATGATTGATCACCACCAGGTCGGCCTCCTGAGCACGGCGGCGGGCGGCCAGGACGTGGCAGCCGTCCAGTTGCGGGCAATCCTGACCGAGGCAGTTGTCTGGGGTGGAGGTCACCACCGGCCAGACCGCCGCATCCTCCTGGATGGACAGCTCGGCGATGTCGCCGCTCTTGGTTCCGGCGCTCCAGTCCCGCACCTGCATCAGCTGGGCGCACCAGGCCGGGTCCCGACGCGCATCCTCGTCCAGGGCATTGGCCAGGCGATGCAGACACAAATAGTTGGCGCGCCCCTTGAGCAGGCTAATACGCGCCGGCACACCGAGGACCTCCCGGATTCGCGGCAGGTCCCGATGGAACAACTGGTCCTGGAGGTTGCGCGTCCCTGTGGAAATCAGGACTTTTCGCCCGGACAGGAGGGCCGGAACCAGGTAGGCGAAGGTCTTGCCTACCCCGGTACCCGCCTCGCAGACCAGGGTGCCCCCGTCTTCCAGCGTCTCGGCCACGGCCACGGCCATCGCCTGCTGCTGTGGGCGGTAACCGAAGCCAGGAAGGACCCTGGCCAACAACCCGTCCCGGGAGAATATCGCGGCAACGCGCTCCGCTGCCGCGGTCGTTGATACGGAGTTAGGAATGGCGCCAGCATCGCGCCTTGCCTCCGTGCTGGTCACCGGCGCCGCAACCGTCAGGCCCCGCGGGCCTTGCGCTCGGCCTCCGCAGCACCCGCCGTGTCTCCGGCCTGTCGCCGGGCGGTGGCGATGATCGACCAGTTGTCGCGCTTCAGGTCCGGCTGATCCCCCGCCAGGGCGTTGGAGCGGGCCGCCAGGTTGGCGGCTTGGGAGTGCAGGCCCTGTTCCATTCGGACCCGAGCCAGGCGATTCCACAACCGGGCATCCTGTGGCTGGATACGCAGGGCGCGCTCCAGGGTCGCGGCGGCGCCAGCATAATCCCCCGCCTGGCGCTGCCGTTCCGCCTGGGCCCGCAAGGCGTCCGCCGGGCTGGATTGGCCCCCCTGGTCCACCGCCGCGGTGGCCGCCACCTCGGGCGCCGGGGGCGCCGCCGGCGGGCCCTGCACAGCAGCAGGCGGCTGGGGCTCGGGGGGCCGGGCCGCAACCGATGAGGGGGCGGGCGCAGCCTCTGGGACCGTGGACAGCTCCGACATAGCTTCCGGCTGAGGTTCCGCGGCGGCGTCCATAACCGCCGCCTCGGCCTCGGCCGCCGCCATCTCGACCTCCTCCGGGATCTTTGCCGCCTCGCTGGGGGGCTGGTACGCATAGACCTGGACCGGCCGGGGCCCCGCCTTCTTCGGCGGTGCAGGCGCCGGCGTTGCCTCCGCGGGGGTGGTCTGGCGCTGGCCTGCGGTCATCACCGGGGCCGGGGGCCCCTGGCGGGTTGCGCATGCCGCCAGGGTGGCGGCAGCGATCAGGGTTAGGAGTCTCTTGGTCATGGAATGGGAATGGCCTAAAAGCCTTGAAGGAAGGGGTTTTCTTCGGTCTTGCGGGCCCTGGTTGACGGCTTGGGTGGCTCCGGATTGACCGGCTCGGCCGAGCCGTCTACCGCCGGTTCATCGGCGTCCCCAGCACCGACGCCGGCCCCTGCCGCCTTCGCGCCTCCACCGCCGCAACGCGCAGCGCCACCGGCGCGGATGTAGGGCACCTGACCGCCACCGCAACCGCCCAGGGTGACCCCATCCGGGGGTACCTCACTCAAGGGCTGGTTATCCAGGCTGGACATGATATCACCCCACACAGGGAGGGCCCCGGCAGAGCCGGAGAAGGTCGATGGTTGGTTGTCGTCTCGGCCGACCCAGACCACGGCCACCTTGTCTCCGCTGAACCCGGCGAACCAGCTGTCACGCAGCTCGTCCGTAGTCCCGGTCTTGCCAGCCACGGTCAGGCCCTCCGGGAGGACCTTCTTCAGGGAGGTCGCCGTGCCCTGGTTGACCACCTGCTGCATGGCCCAGACGGTCAGGAAGACGGCATCGCTGCGCGCGACCTGTTCCACCGCCAGTGGATAGCGGTTGAGGGGGCGCCCATTGGCATCGACCACCTCACGAATTGCCCGCAGGGGGGCCCGGAAGCCGCCGGCCGCCAGGGTCTGGTAGACCTGCGCCACCTCCAGCGGCGAGAGGGCGGTCGCGCCGAGGAGGAGCGATGGCACGACCTGCACCCGATGCGACACCCCTAGGTTCGCCAACAGTTCGGCCACCCGCTTGACGCCTAGAGAAAGCCCAAGATTGACCGTCGCAAGGTTGTATGACTTGGCCAGGGCCTTGTAGAGGGGGATGCTGCCATGGGACTTGCGGTCGTAGTTTTGTGGCTGCCAGAGCGAGTCGCCCACACGCAGGCTGACCGGACCGTCGGAGATGGAGGAGGTCAACGTATAGCGATCCGGCTCCGACAGAGCGGCCAGATAAACGATGGGCTTGATCAGGGAGCCGATCGAGCGCTGCGCATCCAGGGCCCGGTTGAACCCGGCATAATCGGCGTTGCGGCCACCGACCACGGCGAGCACCTCGCCCCCAGCGACGGAGGTGACCACGGCGGCGGACTCCAGGGTCCCGGGCTTCATGCCCTTGGACTTCTCCAGTTTGGGCAGACGCTCGCGGATCCCGCGCTCCGCCTGGCCCTGGACCCGCTGGTCCAGGGTGGCGAAGATTCCCAGCCCCTCGGAATTCAGATCCTCCTCCGCATAGTCACGCTGCAACTGGCGACGCACCAGCTGCAGAAAGGCCGGGTACTCGCCGGTCGGGCGCCCGCCCCCGTCGCGCAACCCCAGGGGGGCCGACTTGGCAGCCGCCGCCTGCTGCTCGGTGACCACCTGACCCTCCAGCATCAGGTCAATGACGAGATTGCGCCGTTCCAGGGCCCGTTCCGGGTGGCGCCGCGGATCGTAAAAGGAGGGCCCTTTAATGAGGGCAATCAACAGGGCCACCTGAGGGACGCCGATCTCATCCAGCGGGCGGTCGAAGTAGAACTGACTGGCCAGTCCGAAACCATGGATGGCGCGGCTGCCATCCTGGCCCAGGAAAATCTCGTTGGCGTAGGCTTCCAGGATGTCGTCCTTGGGGTAGCGCAGGTCCAGGAGCACGGCCATGTAGGCCTCGATGGCCTTGCGCACCAGAGTACGTTCCTGGGTGAGGTAGAAGTTCTTGACGAGCTGCTGGGTCAGGGTGCTGCCGCCCTGCACCACGGTCCCCGCCCGGACGTTCTGAAAGACCGCACGCCCAATGGCCTTAGGGTCCACGCCAGCGTGCTCGAAAAAGTTACGGTCCTCCACCGCGACCAGGGCCCTGACCATGAGGTCCGGCAGCTCCGCGCGGCGCAGCAGAACACGGTCCTCGTTGTGGGTCGGATAGATGCTGGCGATCAGGGCTGCATCCAGGCGTACCAGCACCGGGGCCGGTCCGCCCCCCGCATCGGCGATGGATGCGATGCTGCCGTCTGCGATGGTCAGGTCCAGGGTGCGCTCGGGCTCCTCCCCATCCCAGAACCGGAAGGGCCGCGTATGAATCAGGAAGCGGCCCTGGTCGAGGGCGTAAGTCCCCGCCCTGGACGGCGCCTGCACCGCCCGGTAGCCCAGGCGGTCCAGCTCTGCCCGAAGCACATTGACAGACAGGGCGCGCCCGACATAGAGCTCTAGGGGCCTGGCGTATACCCGAGCCGGCAGGGCCCAGCGCTTGCCCTCAAACTTTACGCGCACCACCCGATCGAGGTGGACACCGTAGAGAACCGCGCCGAACGCCGCCGCCAGCCCAAGAAGCAGAATCCAGCGCAGAAAAAACCAAAGGATTCCGCCAGCTTGGCGCCCGAGGCCCCGCGCCAGGACATTGCCGCGAGGCACGCTAGGCACCGCCAGCTCGGCTGGTGTCCGGCGGCCGCCACCCGATCCTTTTGTCCTTTGGATTCATTGCGGTATCGCCCGAGTGAATGGGTTTGAGCCGCCGCGGCTTGGGGTTGCACACTGAGGCCAAGTAGTCGGTAATGGTCCCATGGAGCGCAACCCCAGACAACTCTCCGGGGTGCCCGACAAGTGGGCCGGCTTGGACATTTGCCGAGCCGCGCAGCACAATTGCCGGCCAGCGTCCGGCGCCCGCCTGCCCCCCGCGACCACCCAAAACAGCACCCCAGAACATGGCCCAGTACATCTTCACTATGAATCGGGTCGGCAAGATCGTGCCGCCCAAGCGCGTCATCCTGCGTGACATCTCCCTTTCCTTCTTTCCCGGCGCCAAGATCGGCGTCTTGGGTCTCAACGGCTCCGGCAAATCGACCCTGCTGCGAATCATGGCTGGGATCGACGCCGAGATCGAGGGCGAGGCCCGCCCCCAGCCAGGGATCAAGATCGGCTATTTGCCGCAGGAGCCGCAGCTCGACCCAGCCAAGGACGTGCGGGGCAATGTGGAGGAGGCCCTCGACCACATCAAGGCCGCCCTGACCCGGCTGGATGAGGTCTACGCCGCTTACGCCGAGCCGGACGCAGACTTCGACGCCCTGGCCAGGGAGCAGGCGGATCTCGAGAACCTCATCGAGGCCACGGACGGGCACAACCTGGACCGCACCCTGGAGGTCGCGGCGGATGCGCTCCGCCTGCCGCCCTGGGACGCGCAGATCCCGACCCTGTCTGGGGGCGAGCGCCGGCGCGTGGCCCTGTGCCGGCTACTCCTGTCCAAGCCCGACATGCTGCTGCTCGACGAGCCGACCAACCACCTCGACGCCGAGTCCATCGCCTGGCTGGAGCGCTTCCTCCACGACTACCCGGGGACTGTGGTGGCCGTCACCCATGACCGCTACTTCCTGGATAATGTGGCCGGCTGGATCCTGGAGCTCGACCGCGGCTATGGCATCCCCTGGGAGGGCAACTACTCCTCCTGGCTCGAGCAGAAGGAGAAGCGCCTGGAGTTGGAGGAGAAGCAGGAGCAGGCGCGGGTGCGGGCCATGCAGCACGAGCTGGAGTGGGTGCGCGCCAACCCCAAGGGGCGCCATGCCAAGAGCAAGGCGCGCCTCGCGCGCTTCGACGAGCTGCAATCCCAGGAATTCCAGAAGCGCAACGAGACCAACGAGATCTATATACCGCCGGGACCCCGCCTGGGGGACCTGGTGATCGAGGCGGAGGGGCTGACTAAAGGCTACGGCGACCGGCTGCTCTACGAAGGGCTGTCCTTCAACCTCCCCAAGGGCGGCATCGTCGGGATCATCGGCCCCAACGGGGCGGGCAAGACCACACTGTTCCGCCTCCTGACCGGGGTGGAGCAGCCGGACGCCGGGACCCTGCGTGTCGGCGACACGGTGGAGATTGCGTATGTCGATCAGAGCCGCGACGCCCTCGACCCCAACAAGACCCTGTGGGAGGAGGTCTCCGGCGGCTCCGACACCATCATCGTCGGGCGCTACGAGATGCCCTCCCGGGCCTACTGCGGGCGCTTCAACTTCAAAGGCGCCGACCAGCAGAAGCGCATCGGTGACCTGTCCGGCGGAGAGCGCAACCGGGTGCACCTGGCCAAGGTCCTCAAGAAGGGCGGCAACCTCCTGCTGCTCGACGAGCCCACCAACGACCTGGACGTGGAAACCCTGCGTGCCCTCGAGGAGGCCCTGCTCGCCTTCCCGGGCTGCGCCGTGGTCATCTCCCATGACCGCTGGTTCCTTGACCGCATCGCGACCCACATCCTGGCGTTCGAGGGCGATTCCCAGCTGACCTGGTTCGAAGGCAACTTCGCCGACTACGAGGAGGACCGCCACCGCCGCCTGGGCACCGAGGCAGACCAGCCCCACCGCATCAGATACCGCAAACTGTCGGCTTGAGGTGATTGCAGACCACGCAACGAGCCGGCTCCATGCCAGCGCAAGCACCAGGGATCCCCGACCCGACGCACGGCCCCATGCCTGACGCCGTGCGGGGCCCCATGCGAGCGCGCGGCGTCCGAGTCGGGGTCCTGGTCGCCGCTCTGGTCGCGTTGATCGCCTGGGCGAGCTGGGATGGCCTGCGCGCAAACCGCGGCGAGGCCCCCACCGCCGAGGTCCATGGGCCAGACCCCGCGCCGGGGCGGATGGCCGTCGGGCTGCTGCTCGCCGTGGCTGCCGGCTTGGCCGGGGCCGTGCTGATCCGCCGGGTCCGCCTGTCAGAGCAGCAGCCGACGCGAGCGGTCGACCCACCCCGTGACCAGGCCATCCTGCGTACGGTCCTCGACGGCACCACCGAGGCCATGATCCTGGCGGACTACCTGGGGCGCATCCGGCTCATCAACCCCGCCGCGGAGATCCTCTTCGGGCGCTTGGGCGAGGACCTGATTGACACCGGGGTCGCGGGACTCTTGCCCGGGCTCTGCGATGACCAGGACGCCGTTGACATTGCGGAAAAACTCGCCGCCGCCGCCGGTCCAACCATGGCACCGGCGGTACATGAGACCGAGGCACGACGCGCGGATGGCCTGAGGTTCCCCGTCCGCCTCTGGGTTCGCGGACTGCCCCTCGACGGCGAACAGTACCTTCTGATCACGGTCCATGACATCAGCGAGCAGGACCGCCAGGGCCGGGAGCTTGCCTTCCTGCGTTCCCATGACCAGCTCACAGGGCTCCTCAACAGGCAGGAGTTCCGCACCCGCCTCGCCACCATCGCCTCATTCGCGCCTCCTGGCTCACGAGACGCCGGCCCTTTTCCGAGAATATCTGCCGCCGAGCTGGGCCGCTGTGTCCTTTGCCACATCGACCTGGACCAGTTCATCCTCGTCAACAGTACCTGCGGCCCGGGGGCAGGAGACAAGCTGCTGCAGCAGACCGCACGCCTCATTGAGGCCAAACTGGCCCCGGTCGAACTGGTGGCCAGACTGGGTGGCGACGAGTTCGCGGCCCTGCTCCGGGTCAGGGACCTCGACGCGGCCATCGACCTCTGCGAGGGCCTCATGCAAACGGTCCGCGGCTTCCTCTTCACTTGGCAAGACCGCTCATTGGACATCGCCACCAGCATCGGGATGGCGCCCTGGGACCCGCTGGCCGAGTCGCCGGACGATGCCCTGGGCCGTGCGGAAATGGCCTGTCAGCTCGCCAAGCGCGGCGGGCGTAACCGAATCCACGTCTATCGCGAGGGCGAGGCCGAGCTGATCCGCCTGCGCGGCGATATGCACCTCGTCTCCACCATCAACCAGGCCCTGAGCGACGGCAGCTTCAGCCTTTTTGCCCAGCCCATCGTCCCCCTCGCCAGCACCCATCCCACCGAGTGCCACTTCGAGATCCTCGTGCGCATGGTGGACGACAAGGGGGCCCTAGTGGCCCCTGCGCGGTTCATCCCCGCCGCTGAGCACTACATCCTCATGCCCGCGGTGGACCGGTGGATCATCAGCCGCCTGTTCGCCCTCCAGGCCGAGAACCTCCGCGCCTGGCACCGTGCGAACCCCGACCGGTTCCTGTTTGCGGTCAACCTGTCCGGAACCACGGTCACGGACGACGGGTTCCTGCGCTATGTCAATCGGCAGTTCGACGAGTGGCAGGTCCCCTACCCCAGCATCTGTTTCGAGATCACCGAAACCGCCGCCGTCGGCAGCCTCGATCAGGCCCGCACCCTGATTCAGGACTTGAGCGCCCGGGGCTGCCGCTTCGCCCTGGACGACTTCGGCACCGGGCTGTCGTCCTACGCCTACCTGCGGGCCCTCGGGGTGCATTACCTGAAGATCGACGGGTCCTTCGTGCGCGGCATGGCGACCGACGAGATCAACCGCGCCATGGTCGAGTCCATCAACCACATCGGGCACATCCTCGGGCTCCAGACGATCGCCGAGTGGGTAGAGGACGAGGACACCCTGGCCATGGTGCGCGCCCTCCGCCTCGATTACGCCCAGGGATACGGCGTCGGCGCTGTCATCCCGCTGGCGGACTTCACCCTAGCCCACCCGACCACAGCCTGCCGATTCTGTCGCCCCAAGCATGAGCGATACCCTGGAGCTGATTGACCGCGCCGCGGCCGTCCTCGACCGCATCGAGACCCTGCTGCCCCCCGCGCCCCCGCCGCCAGACTGGGGCTGCGAGGCCTTCCGCTGGCGCAACGGACTGCGTGGGGGCTACCTGCAGGGGGTGCGCGAGCCCCACCGCCTGGGGCTCGACGACTTGCTCTGTCTGCCGCACCAGCGCGCCGCCATCGAGGCCAACACCCGCCAGTTTCTCGCCGGGCGCAGCGCCAACAATGTCCTCCTGTGGGGCTCCCGGGGCACCGGCAAGTCGTCCCTCGTCAAGGCCATCTTCACGGAGTTGCGCACCCAGGGACTGCGGCTCTGCGAGGTGGCCAAGGATGACCTGCGCGACCTGCCTGACATTCTCGATCAGGTGCGCCACCGCCCCGAGCGCTTCATCCTGTTCTGTGACGATCTGTCCTTCGGCGCCGGAGAGTCCGGTTACACCAGCCTCAAGGCGGCCCTGGATGGGTCCGTCAGCAGCGCCCCGGACAACCTGTTGATCTACGCGACCTCCAACCGTCGCCACCTGCTCCCGGAGCCCCAGGCGGACAACCGTGGGGCCGAATGCGTGGACGGGGAGATCCACCCGGGCGAGGGGGCGGAGGAGCGCATCTCGCTCTCGGACCGGTTCGGCCTCTGGGTGGCCTTTCACCCCTTCAGCCAGACCCAATATCTGCAGATCGTGCAGCACTGGCTCTACCGCCTCGGTGCCCTCCGGCCGGCGGCCACCGAGGTCGAGCGCGCCGCCCTGCAGTGG
>JBFZCW010000081.1:0-7038 GCA_041307765.1 Chromatiaceae bacterium | reverse complement strand
TGTAGTCCCGCAGGGTCCAGGTGTCGTTCGGGCCCCGGGTGTAGAGCTCGACCTGGACCCGGCCCTGGGACACCAGAAGGTACTCCTGCAGGCTCGGGATCTGGCGATAGAGGGCGAACTTGGTGCCGCGGTCGTACGCCTCGGTGTAGTCCGACAGCACATCCACAATGAGGGTCGGATTGAGCAGGACGTCGCGGCGGCCGTCCTGGAACTCGCGCTCGCCGCAGACGGCGACCAGGTCCGGGTAGGTTCCGGCATCGGCCCCGCGGATATGGACCTTCATGTCGCTGGCGTAGACGCGGCAGGGGCGGCCCTTCATCTGCGCACGGAGCTCGCTGCCGATGTTCATGACGACGGTGTTGTGCGGCTCGCTCGCCCCCGTCATGGCGAAGACCTCGCCCGCGATGTACTCGCTGCGGGTCTCGATGGCTGCGCGCTCGCCCTCCAGCCAGTCGTCGAAGCTCAGGCTCGGTCGGGGTTGCAGGGCCATGGCCAGTCCTCCGGTGTTGGCAATGGGCTCATTATAGGGCCCACGCCCGGCGGCCGAGGTGCTCGTCGGGCCTCCCGCCGGGGGAAGGGGGCCAATTAGCCCTGCTCTGGCTTTGGGGGCCTGCGCCGGCGGCGCTGGGGCCGGGCTGGGGCTTCCGTCGGCTGAACAACGGGCTCTGCGGCGACCGGGGCAACATCCTGCGCGGGGGCCCGTGAGGCGACTTGGTTGGGGGGAGGGGAGGATGTCAAGGCCGCGGTCTCGGGCTCGTCGCGCCGCCTGCGCCGGGCCGCCGGCTCCCGGGCGGTCGCTATTTCGGGTGGGGGTTCGGGTGGCGACGCCTGGTGTGGTGGGGAGGTCAGGGCCGCAGCCTCGGGCTCGCCCCGGCGTCTGCGCCGCGGCGCCCGATTCGGCTCCGGCTCAGGGGTAGGCTGGGGCTGCGCCGCCGGGGCCGGTGGAGGGGTTGGCTCCGCGGCTTCGGCCCGGACTTGCTGCCCGGTGGATTGATCCGGCGTGATGGCTTTCGAGCCGGACCTGGACTGAGATCGCGACCTCGACTTGCGTTTGCGGCCCCCACCGGCGCCCGTTTGTGGCTCTGACTCGAATCGGCGCTGCGACTCCGGCTGGGTTTCCGGCGCGGCAGGCGGACCCGACTTGGGCTGGGCCTCAGACCTGGGCTGGGTGCCGGTTTCGGCCTGCACCTTGCCCTTAGACGCTCCCGTTGCTGGAGCTGCAGGTTTGGCGCTAGACCCTTTGGCGCCCCTCTTGGCGGTCGCCGTCCGGGCGATCAGGACGAAATCGATCTTCCGCTCGTCCAGGTTAACCGCCGCGACCTTGACCCGCAGTCGGTCGCCCAGGCGGTAGACGGAGCCGGTGCGTTCGCCCGCGAGGCGATGACCGATGGGGTCGAAGTGGTAGTAGTCGTTGTCCAGGGCGGTGATGTGGACCAGGCCGTCCACATAGACCTCGTCCAGCTCCACGAAGAGTCCGAAGGAGGTGACGCTGGTGATGGTCCCGTCGAAGTCCTCGCCGAGCTTGTCCTGCATGTACTCGCACTTGAGCCAGGACTCGGCATCGCGGGTCGCCTCGTCGGCGCGCCGCTCGGTCCCCGAGCAGTGCTCCGCCGCCGCCTGCAGCTCGCTCGGGGAGTAGTGCAGGTCCGCCGGGGTGCCGTCGGCCAGGATGTGCTTGACGATGCGGTGGACGATCAGGTCGGGGTAGCGGCGGATGGGCGAGGTGAAGTGGGTGTAGGCAGGAAAGGCCAGGCCGAAGTGCCCGACGTTCTCCGCGCTGTAGACCGCCTGCTGCATGGAGCGCAGCAGCACCGTCTGGATCAGGTGGCGGTCCGGGCGCTGCTGCACCGCCTCCAGCAGGGTGGCATAGTCCGCGGCGCTTGGGGTGTCGCCGCCGCCAAGGGTCAGCGCCAGCTCGGCGAGGAACTCGCGCAGATCCGAAAGCTTCTCGGCCGTCGGGCCCTTGTGGATGCGGTAGATCCCCGGCATGCGTTTGCGCTCGAAGTGGCGTGCCGTAGCGACGTTTGCCGCCAGCATGCACTCCTCGATGAGACGATGCGCGTCGTTGCGCACCGTGGGGACTATGGCCTGGATGCGCCCCTGATCGGTGAACTGGAAGCGGGTCTCGGTGGTGTCGAAGTCGATGGCCCCGCGCTCGGCCCTGGCCTGGTGCAGGACCTTGTAGAGGGCGTGCAGGTTGTGCAGGTGGGGCAACACCCCCGCATGGCGCTCGCACAGGTCCGCGTCGCCATCCAGCATGGCGGCCACGTCCTCGTAGATCAGACGGGCCTGGGAGCGCATGACCCCCTCGAAGAAGCGCGAGCGGATGGGTGTCCCTTCGGCGTTGAGCAGCAGCTCGCAGGCCATGCACAGGCGGTCCACCCGGGGGTTGATGGAGCAGAGCCCGTTGGAAAGGATCTCCGGGAGCATGGGGACGACCCGGTCCGGAAAGTAGACGGAGTTGCCGCGCTCGAAGGCTTCGCGGTCCAGAGCGCTGTCGGGCTGGACATAGGCCGAGACGTCGGCGATGCAGACCAGGAGCTTCCAGCCCTTGGGGGTGGGCTCACAGTAGACGGCGTCGTCGAAGTCCCGGGCATCGGCCCCGTCGATGGTCACCAGCGGGAGATGGCGCAGATCGATCCGCCCCGCCTTGGCAGCCTCAGGGACCTCCTCCGCCAGGGCAGCGATCTCCGCCAGGACATCGGTAGGCCAATCCACCGACAGGTTGTGGGTGCGGATGGCGATATCCGTCTCCATCCCCGCGGCCATGTGATCGCCCAGGACCTGCACGACGCGCCCGATGGGCTGGGTGCGTTTGGTGGGCTGGTCGGTGACCTCCGCCACGACGATCTGCCCCGGCTTGGCTTCACCGATAAGGTCGCGGGGGATGACGATCTCGTGAGTCAGGCGCTTGTTGTCGGGCACCACGAAACCGACGCCGCCCTCCTGGTAAAGGCGCCCGACCACACTGTGGGTCTTGCGCTCCAGGACCTCGACGACCCCCCCCTCCAGGCGCCCGCGCCGGTCCCTCCCTGTGACCCGGACCACGATGCGGTCGCCATGGAACAAGCCCCGCATCTCTTTGGGATAGAGATACAGGTCATCGCCGCCGGCGTCCGGCTTGACGAAGCCGAAACCGTCCGGGTGGCCGATGACCCGCCCGGCAATGAGGTCGCGGCTGTTGACCAGGCAGAAGGCGTTGACGCGATTGCGTACCAGTTGGCCGTCGCGGACCATGGCGGCCAGCCGTCGCTCAAGGGCCGTGAGGTCTTCGTCGGAGGTTAGGCCGAGGACATCGGCTACCTGCTCGAAGGCGAGCGGGGCGCCGTGGTCGGTGAGGGTTTGGAGGATGAATTCCCGACTCGGGATCGGGTTCGCGTATTTTTTTGCTTCGCGCTGCTGGTGGGGGTCTAACTCCCTGCCCGATGGTGCTCTTTTTCGTCTTGCCACGATGGCCGCCTAAGGGGTCCGTAAAGCGTATTAGTGTACCGTTGACAAGGCCAAGTTGTCTCACTAACATGCGCGCTTCCTCGGGGCACGAGGGCCCGAGCGGCCCCCCAAGGCCACCTGCCGGGGTGGCGGAATTGGTAGACGCGCTAGTTTCAGGTATTAGTGGGCGAAAGCCCGTGGAGGTTCAAGTCCTCTCCTCGGCACCATCTCAAGGACCCCATCTGGGTTCTAACCCGAAAAAGGCGCTGTATTCACAGCGCCTTTTTTGCTTTCTGCTCGGGCGATCGCGTCGCAACTGGCCGCATCGGACCGGCGCTTTGGGCCGCCCCTGCGCCGCCCCCAAGGCTGCCAAACCCTGACGGCGACCCCTATTGACCCGACTCTTCGGATCGAACATAGTGCAAAAAAAGGACGATTTATATGGACATTAGCCGTGCCCGGCGGCGGCCTATGTCGGTCGCCTGAGTCGATCCCCTAAGACCGCACTCGGAGACAGGTCCTTTGGGATGTCGTGCGCTAATCCCTTCTGGGGTGGAGTGATTCAGTGCTTGCCTGGGGGCGGGGTCGATTGGCGCCGGAGAATGACAACAGCTTGCAGAGTTGTGCCAGTGAGCTGCGACAGCACTTACCCTGACTGACCAATCCGGGATTCCCGGCTCAGGAGCATGACGATGGCGAGAACGACGCTGCGGTCACTGGTATGGATCACCGCCACACTGCTGGGCCTGGTGGGTGCCCCGACAGTCCAGGGGGCCGAAGACGAGCCGGGTGTGGCCGACGAGTCCGCGGCCTCGTCGGAATCTATGGGGGAGGCAAAACGCCTCTACCCCAACAAGCGCTGCCTGAAGTGTCACGGCGACGAGGACGAGAAGACAGAGACCCGCGACGACGGGACCGTGGTCAACATCTACATGGACTATGAGCAGTTCCAGGCCAGCGTCCATGGCGAGCTGAAGTGCGTCAACTGCCACGCGGGCATCGCCAAGCTGCCGCATGAGGAGCCGTTGCCCATTAGCGTGAGCTGCGTGGAGTGCCACGCAGAAAAGTGGGAGGAGCAGAAGGAAAGCGAGGATCCGAAGTACAAGCGACTGGACGTGGTCATGCAGCAGATCGACAGCTTCATGCACTCGGTCCATGCCCGCCCGAGCAGGAAGGATCAGTCCAGGACTAATGCCACCTGTTACGACTGCCACGAGCCCCACAACATCGGCACCCTCGGCAGCGAGCAGCGGGCCGAGCACCGCCTCAAGAACCCCGAGGTCTGCGGCCGGTGCCATGAGAAGGAGAAGGCCGACTACCTGACCTCGATCCACGGTACTGCAGTGACCGAGAGGCAGGATAGCAAGGCCGCCGTCTGCTCCGATTGCCACACCACCCACGACATCGCCTCCCCCAAGGGAAGTGCGGTGAAGCTCCAGATCATCGAGAACTGCGGGGACTGCCACAAGGACGCCCAAAAGACCTACCTCGCCTCCTATCACGGTCAGGTCAGCCGCCTCGGTTATACGAACACGGCCAAGTGCTTCGACTGCCACGGCGGCCATACGGTCGAGAAGGTCGACGATCCGGTTTCGTCGGTACACCGCGACAATCGCCTGGAGACCTGCAGGAAGTGCCACGAGGACGCGCCGGAGGGCTTCCTCGGCTTCCATGCCCACGGCAATGTCCACGACTTCGAGAAGTACCCCTGGCTCTGGCTCACCGCGGCCTTCATGAACCTGCTGATCCTTGGCGTCTTTGCCTTCTTCTGGGTGCACGTGGCCCTGTGGTTCTACCGCGAGTATCAGGACCGCAGACAGGGCAAGGCTTACATTGCCGACCCGGCGAAGCCCGAGGCCGTGTACTTCCGGCGCTTCAGCGCCACCTGGCGTTGGGTCCATCTGCTCTTCGCCGTGTCGACCATGACCCTGGTCCTGACCGGCATGACCCTGCTCTTCTCCCACACCGCCTGGGCCAAGGCGATCATGCTGCTGCTGGGCGGGCCCCAGGTCGAGGCCGTCATCCACCGCACCGCGGCGGTCATCTGGCTCTCGGTATTCCTGGCCCACTTCCTCTTCGTGACGATCAACATCATCCGTAAGCGCAAGACTTTCAGGTGGTTCGGGCCGACGTCCATGATCCCGAACTGGCAGGATCTGCGCGACGTGGGGGCGATGTTCCGGTGGTTCTTCGGCAAGGCCCCGCGGCCCAGCTTCGACCGCTGGTCCTACTGGCAGAAGTTCGACTACTGGGCGCCCTTCTGGGGTGCCGCGATCATCGGCTTCAGCGGTATGACGCTGTTCCTCCCAACCACGACGGCGCAGGTGCTGCCTGGCTGGGTGTTCAACATCGCCACCATCATCCACGCAGAGGAGGCCCTGCTGGCGACGGTGTTCCTGTTCACGGTGCACTTCTTCAACGCCCACTTCCGGCCCGACAAGTTCCCCATGAGCATCACCATGTTCACCGGGGCCGTACCGCTGGAGGAGTTCAAGCACGAGCACAGGCTCGAGTACGAACGCCTGGCCGCGAGCGGCGAGTTGGAGAGGTACCTGGTGAAGCCGCCGTCGGACCGCATGACCAAGGGCTCGACGGCCCTTGCCATTATGCTCATCCTGGCTGGCGTGACCCTGCTCCTTCTGGTGATGAACGGCTACGCGACCCTGCCTTAGGGACGATTCAGAAATTTGGGGCGCCCGAGCGGACCTATGCCGAGACGTGCCTGGTCCGCCTTTTCGGTGACCCCGTTCAGGACGTGCGGCACGCAGCGGGAGATTGGACAAGGCAGGTCAGGGAAGCAGGATGTATCTGGACCCTGGACATGCTGCTGGACCCGCCCGAGTACTGGGATGCGGCCCCCGCCGTAGACGTTTCAAGTCTTGTGGTTGATCGCGATTCAGACGGATCTTCGTAAGAACGCGCGCCCTTCCTGCTTTTTGAAACTATTTCGAAAGCGAGTCAGTAGCCATGAATGAGACCACTCTGTGCTGGCAATGGTGTTCATTCGGTCAGCGCTTCGGGGAGGCGGAGACGCGGCTGGCGGTGCTCACGCCGACGGGGTGCAGGAGAGCGACGAGGTTTATCTGCTCTCCGGGGCCGGCGACAACGTGAAGGTCCGCGATGCGCTGATGGACATCAAGGTGCTGCGGGAGGTCAACGCGGACGGACTCGAACAGTGGACCCCGGTCATGAAGGCGGGCTTTCCGCTTCCAGCGGCCGAAGCCGCAAGGGTGTTCGAATCGCTCCGGCTCCCGGTGCCTGCACTGTCTCGTGCGAGCTACACCCTCGACGAGTTCATCGAGGCATTCGCCCAGTCGGGCGGTGCGATACGCAGGGTGAACGTCCACAAGCGACGGGTCCGCTACACGGTCGGCGGCTGCACGGCGGAATTCTCCGATGTGGTTGCGAGCGGCAAATCCACCCGCACGATCGCCGTCGAGTCGACGGATGCGCAAGGGGTTATCCGTGCCGTGCAGGAGCTCGGCCTGGGCGGCTACACGAACACGAGCTATCCCCGCGCTCTGGCGGCCCTGATCGACGACGAACCGGAACGCTATGCCGTCATCGACGCCGGCACCAATTCGATCAAATTCCACATCGGCGAGCGTG
>JBFZCW010000080.1:0-3217 GCA_041307765.1 Chromatiaceae bacterium | reverse complement strand
ACGCCCGGCTTGACGAGGCCCAGGAGGTGATCGACGGGCGCTTCGTCGCCCCCGGTCTCGAGCTGGTCCTGTCGGACCTGGTGGACCGCACGCCGGAGGGACCGGTGCCCAAACCCTGGCGGCGGCTCCGGGAGGACCTGCGGCAGCGCCTCGGCGAGCCCTTCCGGGTCTTCCCCCAGGTGGGCGAGTACCAGCGCCACCTCTGCGCCCTGCTCTCCGACGGCAGGCGCCATCTGGACCCGCCCCGCTTCCTGCGCGCCTTCCGCAACGCCATCACCTTCGCACCCATCCGCAATGTCTCGGACTTCGTGCGCAGCCACATCCTGGAGGAGCGACCCATCCAGGTCCGCTCCCTGCAGCAGGCCCTCCAGCACTACCGGGATATCCAGACCCGCACCCGCGAGGCGCGGGCCCGCGAGGAGGCCCTGACGGCCATCGATCGGGGCTACCAGCGGGCCGAGCAGGCCGAGCGGCTGGGTCTGGCCTGGCGCTGGGTGGAGCAGGAGGCGGCCTTCGATGCCCTGGAGGCGGAGCTTCACCCGCTGCGCCAGAGCCTGGAGCGGCTCGCCGCGGAGATCGGAGCGCTGGGTGGGCGCATCACCGACCTGGAAGGTCAATGGCAGCTCGCCGATACCGCCCTGACCGAGGCCAATCGGCGCCTTGCCGCCACCAACGTGGAGCAGCAGCGGGAGCGCGTCCGCGCGGAGATGCGCGGCGCACAGGCCAACCTGGATGCCGCGAGCCGGTCGATCGACGAAGCGCGGATCGGCCTGGGGGCGGTGCATCGGCTGCTCGACCACGCCGAGCAGCTCGGCGACGCCGCCCTGCTCCAGGCGCTGCAAGCCCTCCCGCCCCTGCTGCGCCGGGACGAGGGGCTGCTGGCCGCCACCTGGCCCCAGTCCCCCGGCGAGGTCATGGCTGCCGTGACCCGCATCGCCCCGCGGGTCTCCGAGGCGGTGGACCGGATGCTGGCCCGCTTCGAGCAGTTGGTCCGGGAGGAGGGCGACATGGCCCGGGCGCTTGAAGACCTGCGCGGGCGCATCGCCCGCCTGGAGCGGGGCGACAGCGACCTGCAGCCGGCTACCCTGCGCCTGATCGCCCTGCTCGCGGACCACGGCATCGCGGCCGTCCCGCTGTGCGACCGGGTTGACGTGGCGGACGAGCACTGGCGTGACGCCCTGGAGTCCTTCCTGGGCGGTCACCGCGAGGCGCTGCTGGTGGACCCGAGCCAGGTGCGCGAGGCCGTCGGCCTCTACCGGCGGGAGGGCAAGCGGCTCGACATCCACGGCAGCCGGGTCATCAACACGCTCAGGACCACCGAGTGGCGCGACCGCCGCACCCCTGGCAGCCTGGCGGAGATGGCCGTCAGCGCCGATGCCCACGCCCTGGCGTACGTCAACCAGCGCGCCGGCAACGTCCTGCGGGTTGAGAGCGAGGACGCCCTGCTCCGCCACGAGCGGGCCATCACCGCCGACGGCATGCTGGCCACCGGGGGTGCGGTGCTGCGGCTCAGGCCCGAGGAGCCCATGCTGGGACGGGAGGCCCGCCGGCTGCGGCTTGCCGCACTGCAGGGGCAGTTCCGCCACGACGGACAAGACCACTACGTCAAGCAGCAGGAGAAGGCGGCTATCCAGGACCTGCGGGAACGGCAGCTGATGCCCCTCAACGACCGGCTGCGCGCATTTCCGGACCTGGTGGCCCTGGCGGACGCGCGGCAGCAAAGCCAGGCCGACCTCGCCCGGCTCAAGGCCGAGGAGCGCGCGCTGCTGGACGACGCCGACTACCGGCGCCTCCAGGCGGAGGTCGAGCATTGCCGCGCCGAGCGGGAGCGGATCAAGGCTCAGGCGGATCAGAACGCCAAGAACCTGCGGGAGCGGGAGCATACCGAGCTGGGCCAGCGCCAAGCACTGGAGCAGAAAGACGCCGAGGCCCGCACCGTGGCCGAGCGTCGCGGGGCCATCCGGCAGGCCGCAGGCTTCGATGCCCAACTGGCCGCCGAGCGCCTGGAGGAGCTTCAGGCCCAGGAGCTGTTCGCCGAAGAGTCCCCCGCCACCTGGCGGGCCCTGGGCGAGGAGGCCGCACGCCGGGCCGGTGTCCAGGAAAGGACCGCCGTCAACCAGCGCGCCCAGGCCCGGGACGGCCTCACAGATTACTGGGCCGCTTGGTCCTCCGAGCACAGGCCCACCATCGGCGCCGCGGACGATCACCTGACGCTGGCCGCCTGGGTGGTCCGCGAGCTGACCCAGGTGCGCGAGACCCAACTGGCCCGGTACGTGACGGAGGCCGACAACGCCCTAAGGGCCGCGGAGCACGCGTTTCGCGCCGACTTCGTCGGCAAGCTCCAGGAGAACCTGCAACTGCTGGAGGAGAGCCGCAAGGAGCTCAACCGCAACCTCCGGCACCGCCCCTTCCACGGCCAGTATTACAGCTTCGTCAAGCAGCCCGAGCCCGACCTCAAGCAGGTCCTGGACTGGGTGCTGGCCTGGACCCCCGAGCAGGGCAGCGTCGTGGGCGGCCTGTTCGACGCCGCCGACGACCCCAACCACCCCCACCGGGAGGCCATCGCTCGGGTACGCAACCTGCTCATGGAGGCCGCCGGCGGCGAGGGCCGCCGCCAAAGCGGCGGTGGGGGCTGGGACGAGCGCCTGGCGGACTACCGCCAGTATTACCACTTCGACGTGCGCATGAGCGACGACAAGGACGGCGGCGGCAACCCGGAGCTCCTCTCCCGGCGGCTCGGCAAGGGGTCCGGGGGCGAGCACCAATCCCCCTTCTACGTCGCCATCGGCGCGGCGCTCGCCGCCGCCTACCGCATCGAGCGGGACCAGGACGGCGCCTACCGCGGCGGCATGGCGCTGGCCGTCTTCGACGAGGCCTTCTCGAAGCTCGACCTCCAGAACACGGTCAGCGCCCTGGGTTTCCTGGACGAGCTGGGCTTGCAGGTCCTGCTGGCGGCGCCGGACGAGAAGTACGGTCAGATCGCCGAGCACGTGGACACCATCGTCAATGTCTACCGCGACGGCGGTAGCGTCCACATCGACGCCGAATACATCAAGCCGGAGGCCCGCCGGGCGCTGGCCGCGGACAACCCGGTGATCCGCCCGGACGGCCCTCTGGTGACCTCTGACCCCCTGTGAGCCAGGTCGCCCGTGAACTCCTGCTCAAGCTCCTGGCCCAGGTCGACCGGGGCGGCAGGGACACCCTGCCTATCGGGGAG
>JBFZCW010000079.1:0-7596 GCA_041307765.1 Chromatiaceae bacterium | reverse complement strand
TCCTATCTCCCGAGACGCCATGGCGCGATTGCCTGGACTGAGAGTAGACGGCCGGCCGATGAAAGGGTAATGAAGCGACTCGCTGCGTTTTTCTTCCTAATTTGTAACAAACGCCGTTCTCGCCGCCCCGGCGGGGACGACAGACGCCGGCGCCGTGCGGGTGCTTACCCGGGATACCAGCGCCATGGGTGGCCCGGCGTTGCGTCACGGCGCCACAAAGACTCGTGGAGGCCCCGGCCTTCGCCGACGTCCTGCCAATCTATCGCGACGCGCTGATGCGCTGGGGTGACCAGTGGAAGGCCCTGACCACCGACGGCGACCTGCACCTTGGCACCTATCGGCGCGATTTGTTCGAGGACCCGGCGGTGCAGGCTAGGTTCCAGGCGGGTTACGGGCGGCCGCTGGAGCCGCCGCGTACCTGGGGGGAGTACCGCGACATCGCGGCCTTCTTCAGCGGCCGGGCCGCTCCGGCCCCAGCCCCGCCGATCGGCACACTGCTGGCCGGCACCCTGGAGGCCTACGCCCGTAATGGGCAGCGCATCTGGTACCTGTTCAGCCATGCCGCGGCCTACGCCAGCCACCCGGGTTATCCCGGGGCCATGTTCTTCGACCCCGACACCATGGTCCCCGCCATCGACAATCCGGCCTGGGTGCGGGCCCTAGAAGAGTTTCTCGACCTGCGCCAGTTCGGTCCGGCGGATGCCTCTGCCCTCGACAGCCAGGCGGTGCGGCAGCGTTTTGCGGACGGCGCGGCGGCCATGAACATCGACTGGGCCGACACCGGCGTGCTGGCCGGCGACCCGCGCCGCTCCCGGGTCGCCGGCAGGCTCGGCGTCTTTCCCCTGCCTGGGAGCGAGGCGGTCTGGAATCCCGCGACCGGGCGGTGGGATCGGCTGGCCGCGCTGCGCTCCGTGACCTTCCTGGCCTTCGGCGGATGGATCGACGTGGTCCCGGCCGCCAGCCCGATCCAGGACCAGGCCTTCCGGGTCGAGACCCTGCACCGGGAGCTGGTCGACCAATCGAACCTCCTGGTGACTACCTTCGAGAGCATCAACGACGGGTTCACCGTCGTCGACGAGGCCGGCCGGCTCGTCGCCTGGAACCTACAAGACCTGCGGCTCTATGGTCTGTCGGAGCGCGATGTGTGGCTCGGTGTGCCGCCCGCTGAGATCCTCCAGATCCTGGACGCGCAGGGGGCTCGGGCGCGAACGCCCCTGGGCGAGGGACTGCCACTGTCGGACCTGGCGGTGACGGATGCGACCGGGCCCCGGCAGTTCGAGATCGCCTGCCCGGACGGGCGCTTGGTCGAGTTGCGCCGCAATCCGGTCGCCGATGGCGGTTTCGCCACCCTGCACATGGACGTCACCGAGGCCGGGCGATCGAGGGTCAGCTCCGCCAGGCGCAGACGATGGGGGCGGTGGGGCAGCTCACCGGGGGCATGGCCCACGACTTCAGCAATACCCTAAACACAGAGCTGGCACCCGGTCTCCCGGCGGTGCGCGTTGACCCAGGCCAGTTGGAAAACGCCCTGATGAATTTGGCCATCAACGCCCGCGACGCCTGGGGGTTGGGCTCGATCTTGCGCCGCAGCCGCAGGATCAGGACGTCGATGGTGCGGTCGAAGACGTCCGCCTCGAAGGCATGGGTACGCTCCAGCAGGTGCTCGCGGCTGGGCACCCGGTGCGGCGTCTCGACCAGTGCCTCGAGGAGCAGGTACTCGGCGTTGGTCAGGGAAACGGGGTTGCCGGCCGGGTCGGTCAGCACCCAGGTCGTCCGGTCCAGCAGCCACCGAAACGCCTGAACACAGTTTCGGAAATGCCGCATTGTCGAGCCCGACCGCGCTGCGGATGGCCGCCAATGATCCTCCGCGGACGCCAGGGCATCCGGATGCGGACGCAGTCGTTGGCCGTGCACGCATGTTGCCGGAGTACCCTCGGTCACTCTAGGAGAAAACTCGGAAGACGGCCGTGCCATAGTCTCTTCTTGACCGCCCGCTCGTTATTACCTCCCGGTGGCCGGCAACGCTGCCAGAAACGGGTACCGTCGCAGCCCGGGCTCACTAGGGCCGGCGTCGCCCCTACGCGTGCCCGGTCGATCAGCGTTAACAAGGCACGCTCCCCGGTGCCACGCCCGTCAAGGTGGGTCGCTCGCCAGGTCGCTATTTCCGCCGACTCAGCCCACGCTGAATGTATCCGCTGCCGAACTTGCGCCGGATGGCGTCGAGCGTCTCCGCGAGGCGACTGTCCCGAGGGTGCGGCTCCGGCATGTCGGCGGCGGCGAATAGATCCGGCTGCACACCGAGGTCCGCTTCCCAGCCCGACAGTCCCAGGCCGATCAGCCGCACCGGCTTGCCGGCCCAGGCATCTGCCTCGAAGAGGGCCCATGCGGCCCGGTGGATCGTGGGGTCGTCCGCCGTCAGGACATTGAGGGTGCGCGAGCGGGTATGGGTCTCGAAACCGCGAAAGCGGATCTTCAGGGTCACCACTGACCCCGCGCGCCCCTCGTGGCGGGCCAGGTACCCGACCTCCTGTGCGGCCCAGAGCAGCGTGTCGCTCAGCACCGCCGCGTCGATGACATCCTCGGCGAAGGTGGTCTCCTTGGAGATCGACTTGCGCCCGCTGGCCGGGTACACCCGATCGTCGGCGATCCCCTGGGCCTGCAGGTGCAGCTCGGTGCCGGCCCGTGCCCCCAAGTGTCGGCGCAGCTCCACCAGGGGGAGGCGGCGGACATCGGCGACCGTGGCCAGGCCCATGGCCTGCAGCCGCGGCGCCGTCTTGGACCCGACCCCGCGCAGCACCCTGAGCGGCATGGGGTCGAGGAAGTCCGCCACGCCTTCGGCCGGGACCACCGTGAGGCCATCGGGCTTGCGGAAGTCAGACGCGAGCTTGGCGATAAGCCGGTTGGGACCGATCCCGACCGAGGCGGTCAGCCCGACGGCCTCGCGGATTGCGGCCTTGGTGCGCCGGGCGATGACCTCGGGCGGGCCCACGAGGCCCTCCATCCCGGAGACATCCAGATACGCCTCGTCGATGGAGACCTGCTCGACCACAGGGGAGATGGTCTCCAGCTCATCCATGATCTGCCGCGAGGCCCGCGCATAATCGGCCATGCGCGGGCGGACATAAACCGTCTCCGGCGGCAGGCGGCGCACCGCCTCGGAGATCGGCATGGCCGAGTGCACGCCGTAGCGGCGGGCCTCGTAGGAGCAGGTGGCAACGACGCCGCGCTTGCCGGGCTCGGCGCCGACCACGACGGGAAGCCCTCGCCACTGCGGACGGTCGCGTTGCTCGACTGCGGCATAAAAGGCGTCGAGGTCGACGTGCATGATGAGGCGGGACATGGCGGGATCAGCATAATCCCTTGCCCTGGAGCATGCAGGACTGTCATGTGAATGGCCGTGGCATTCTTCGCCTGGCGACACTATCGGTCGCTCAGCAACGGCAATTTCGGCTCCGGTAACGGCGCGATGATTGGTCCCGCGCCTGTGCTGCAGGACACCGTCGAACACAATGAAGGATCACGCGCGAAATACGGCCAGCGCGCCGCAGAGCCTTGCTCGGTCCCTCGATGCCCGAAGCCGGAAGGGGCTGAGCGGCCGCAACTGCCGCGTGTTCGCGTTAAGCCGGGCGCTGTTGCTCGCTCCGCAGCTCGACCAGCCGGCCGGCGTCGCTGCGCTCTCGCTGCCAGTCCGGACGTGCTTGAGGACCCAAGATCCGTGTTGAGCGAGGTGGATACGCACCTTTCGCTCCAATTATCGCGGCTCAGGTCGAGGATAGCCGGGTCGCGTCGCGGCGGTTGCTGTCGAACAGGGTCAGATCCCATCGGTCGCTCGCGGCGCCATGGCGTACCAGGTAGATGCCGCCGTCATCGCCACGCAACTGCATGAACCGCTCATGCAGCGCCGAGCGCGACAGGCCGACCTGGCGCCCGAGTTCATCCCACGATGGCACGACAGGATCGCCGGGCTGAGTGCCGATGGGCTGCGCTGTGCGCTACACGGACGGGCGGCTCGACACGCAGACGCGCGGCGGACGGCCCTGAAGATGGACGCCGCGGGGGAGGGCGCAGCGGTGATCCGGGCGGCAGTGCTCGCCGCCTGGCGCGTGATCACTTCGCGGAATATCGGCTAACAGTTAGGGGGCTCGACGGTCCCGGGTTTCCCAAAGGTGGAAAAGAGGAACCCCGCACACTGACACCGAAGCGGAGGAGCATCGGGTGCGCGATCTACGCCTCACCGGCCCTTCCCCCATCGTCAGTTGGAAAGCATCCCAGCGGCCTCACCTCGCTCCCTGAGGCCCTCGCTGCCTTTCTGCTTGCGGGGCTCAACTTCAGTTTAGTCCACATGCAAGCCGTCTGCCTGGCACCCCGTTATGGGTAACGTTTGGGCTCCCACCGGTCTGAAAGGCCGCTCGGCCTTCGGGGCCTAAGGTAGGAGGGCGGGATCATCGCTCCGAGGAAGTCCTGACACAGGACATTTCGTATGGAATGGCGCTGATGGCCAGCGTCGGACATCGCGGATGCCTCGCGTAGCTCGCTCGTTTAGGCGTCTATGACGACCGGATGCGCAGCGAGGCGGACAACCGACCCCGGCCGGAAGCGGACCGCCAGGTGTTCCTGTTTCGGCTAAAAGTGGTGCAGCCACATTCGGGAGCGGATGCGAGACTTTGTGTAGTTCCTGGAGCACTACAACACGATCAAGGAAAACAAGGCACAAGGCGATCCCATCTTCTTCATGGACGCCACCCACCCGCAGCACAACCCGGTCATCGGCTGCGGCTGGATCAATCGCGGGGAGGACTACCCGATCAAGAGCAACACCGGCGGCGGCGGGTGTAACCGTACGGCCCCGCCGAACCGCGGCCCTGAAACCATCGGGTTACAAATCCCATATGCACCGCTAGCAGCCCCGATACAGGGGCCGTCCAGACTTTGCCGCAACCGGGGCACAGACCGCCGCTCCCGGGAGATCCGAGGAACCCAGCACGGGCGAGGCCGCCCACCAAACTGGCAGCCAGGAGATCCGCCATGAACTGCGCCGTGAAATCCCACTGGATCCGCCGAGTGCCGCTCACCTTGAACGGCCTGCACGGCGACGACGTGATCGACATCCTGGCCAATCTGGCTTGGCTCGGCTGAGGCCGGGCAGTGTTCCGACCACTTCTGTGACGAGGAGGCAATCCCATGTTCAAGCGCATTTCGGTGTTCATCTACGGCGTGGTTAGCTACGCCATCTTCTTCGGCTCCTTCCTGTACGCCATCGGTTTCGTCGGCAACGTCGGGGTGCCCAAATCCATCGACTCGATCCCCGAGTCGCCCCTGTGGGTAGCCTTGGCGATAAACAGCCTGCTGCTGGGGGCATTCGCCGTGCAGCACAGCGTCATGGCCCGGCCTGGGTTCAAGCGTTGGATCACGCGCTTCATCCCCAAGCCTGCCGAGCGCAGCACCTACACCCTGGCATCGAGCCTGTTGCTGATTGCCCTGTTCGCTTTCTGGGAGCCCATCGGGGGTGTGGTCTGGAGCGTTCAGGACCCCATCGGCAAGGCCCTGCTTCACAGCCTGTTCGGCTTCGGCTGGGCACTGGTGCTGGTGGCCACCTTCCTGATCAACCACTTCGACCTGTTCGGCCTGCGCCAGGTCTGGCTGTATCTGGTTGGTAAGGAGTACACGCACCTGAAGTTCGGCACCCCAGGTTTTTACAAGTGGGTGCGCCACCCCCTGTGTGTGGGCTGGTTCTTCGCCTTCTGGGCGACACCGACCATGACCGTCGCGCACCTGGTGTTCGCGCTGCTGGCCACGGGCTACATCCTGATCGCCATCCAGCTCGAAGAGCGGGATCTCCTAAATGTTCACCCGGAGTATGCGGGTTACCGCAAGCGGGTGCCGATGCTCATCCCCCGGTTCAAGGGCGGACGCGGCACCGGGACGCCGGTGGGCGAAGCGGCCTGATTCGCCAGGAGGGGCGGGGCGCTTAGCGCTCCGCCCTTATCGGGCCCCAGACCAAACCGAATCCTGTACTGACCCAAACCAGAGGCGATGCCAACATGACAACGATGACACGCACCCAAAAGATGTCCTGGTGGTATTGGCTGGCGACGGGCCTGCTGCTGGCGGGGGCGCTGGCGGGCTGTCCCCTGGGCTTCGCGCCGGCAATCGGACTGACCGCGGTGCAGACCCTGCACTACCTCGCGCGGGAAGGCTCCGTGAAGGCGTTCCCGGTCCAGGTCCGGATCGGCTACCTGCTCTGGATGCTGGCCGGACTTTGGGGGCCCCTTGGGTTCTTCCATTGGATCCAACTCGCCGGAACCGCAGCCTCGGTACTGGTGGACTACTGCCCCATGGCACGGATGTTGTCGCTCCTGCCCTGGAACCGGCGCTCGCCCCTGACCGTTCGGCTGGTGTGGTGGACCTTCCTGCGGCCCCCCGTGCGCGGCAGCATCCTCGACGCCGTCTGATGGATCGCCAGACGCAGGGACGCGCCCCTTACTGACCTTCAGAGAGTCCCCAAAGGCTGCCACGGTGAGGTCGCGGTCGAGGTCTTCGACTGGTCGACCGAGCTGGACAGCAATCTGCCTTCCGCAGGCCCCGGTCCGCCCAGGTTTGCACAAGACGCAAACGCGGAACGGGTCACTCCCCCAGGTCGTACCGGCGCAGAGTCCGTCCCGTACCTTGCCAGCGGAAAATAAGCCGCTGCTATACTCGGAATCGTTACTCGGAACCGTGCGACTGGAGGGGAGCCCAGTGACCGAGGCCCTACGCATCCTGGTGGTCGACGACGATCCGGATGTCCGTGACCTGCTGGACGACTACCTGTCCGGGCAGGGCTACGAGGTCCTGACAGCGGACAGCGCCGCGACCGCGCGGGAGTTGCTCGACGGTGAGGCCCCCAGCGTGGTCCTGCTCGACGTGGGGCTGCCGGGCGAGGACGGGCTCAGCCTGGCACGCCATGTCCGCGAGCGGTTCGATATCGGGATCATCATGATCTCGGGCGCCGGCGAGACCGTGGACCGCATCGTGGGGCTGGAGGTCGGTGCCGACGACTATGTCGCCAAGCCCTTCGACCCCAGGGAGCTCAAGGCCCGGTTGAAGAGCGTGCTGCGCCGTTACCAGCGGGCGCCTCAGCCCGCGACGCCGGTGGCCAGGGACGAGGGGGCGCGGCGCAGAGTGTCCATCGGGCGCTCGGTGCTGGACCTGGACAGCCGGCAATTGTTCGACCCCTCGGGCGAGGAGGTCTCGCTCACTCGCATGGAGTTCGAGCTGTTGGAGGTCCTGGTTCAGCGCCCAAACCGCCCGCTCACCCGCGATCAGTTGCTCAATCTGACCCAGAACCGCGACTGGGACCCCTTCGACCGCAGCGTCGACATCCGTATTGCCCGGCTGCGGCGCAAGATCGAGCCCGACCCTGACAAGCCCCAGTACATCCGAACTGTCCGGGGCCTGGGCTACATGTATGCCCCGCCCCGTTGACTGAGTCGCTGACGCATCCGGGCCGTTTTGTATCCGTTGCGTTTCAATTGCAACCCACTGGTATCAATGACCTTCCTGGCCATCAAGGGCTGGTAGACTCCAACGGCAAGGATCAGTGAGGCCAGGCCCGTG
>JBFZCW010000078.1:0-2543 GCA_041307765.1 Chromatiaceae bacterium | reverse complement strand
CGGTCTCCGCCATTGGCTCCCCGTTGCGGGAGACGCCCAGGGTGCCGATGGACAGCACCCGCTGGCCGTGGGCTGCGAGCATGGCCTCCAGGTACTTTACGGTGGTGGTCTTGCCGTTGGTCCCGGTGACACCGAGGAAACGCAGGGCATCCCTGTTGAGGGGGTAGGCCAGATCGCAAAAGCGCCGAATCACCTCCGCCCAGTCGGCGGTTTGGGCCACGTAGATGCCCTTGCCCGGCAGTGCGTCGAAGCAGTCGAGGGTATGGTTTGTGACCAGAACGGCGAAGGGGCTGTCCACCAGGTAGCGCCGGTAGATCTCCGCGTCGCTGCGTCCATCCTCGAAGCGTTGGAAGAACAGGATCGAGCTGGCGTCACAGGCATCCGCGCGCCACTGGACGTTGGTCAGGGCGACGGGTGCCGCTGCCTCGCGCCGCCACGCGAAGTCGATCGTCGCAAGCAAGTCCGAGAAAGGGTCTGTGGGCATGGGTGGTCCAATAGGGGGCGCTGGGCGTCACCCCGTTGCTGGAAGAGGCGTTAGCCGCAAATCGATGGGCGTTCTCCGTCGGAGGCTGGCACCGAGTGGCAGGATTCCGTCCAAGGCCAAGGCAGGTGTCGCGACTCGTGCCTGGGTGCCTTGGCCTGGTCAAGCCGTCTGGTGATCCAGGCTTAGGCTGCCCGGCCCCGACAACAGCAGCATGATGAGATAGATCAGCGGTAGTTTCCAGCCATGATCGACGGCGTCATAACCGTTGCCGGCAGGGGTGCCGACTCAGGCGACGATGGCGGCGAGGTTGGTTCATCGGCCGTACCCGCCCGACTCGACCAATGCCTTGCGGTGGGTAGGTCTTGCCCCGTGCGGTTCATCCGCGCCTCCACGAATGCAACCGCACCAGCCAGCCGAGTGCGGACTGAGGTGCGTGGGCACGCTTCCAGGTCCCCGCGGTGTACTTGGCCGCCTCGCTCCAGGTGGGATAGGGGTGGATGGTACCGAGGATCTTGTTGAGGCCCAGGCCGTGCTTCATGGCCAGGGTGAATTCCGCCAGCAGCTCTCCGGCGTGTTCCCCGACGATGCAGGCGCCCAGCAGGGTGTCTTTGCCTGGCGGGGTCAGCACCTTGACGAAGCCGTGGGCGGCGCTCTCGGTAATGGCGCGGTCCAGGTCGTCGAGGTCATAACGGGTGACCTCATAGGCGATGCCCTGGGCCTTGGCCTGGGTCTCGGACAGGCCGACCTGGGCGACCTCCGGGTCGGTGAAGGTGACTCGGGGGATGACGCGGTTGTCCAGCTTGAAACGCTTGATCCCGCCGAACAGGCCATTGACTGCTGCGTACCAGGCCTGGTGGGCGGCGTAGTGGGTGAACTGGTAGGGCCCGGCCACGTCGCCGCAGGCCAGGATGTTGGGATAGCGGGTCTGTAGACAGGCGTTGGTCTCGATGGTGCCGGTGCGAGTCAGCGGGATGCCCAGCTCCTCCAGACCGAAGCTCGTCACCCGCGGCTTTCGCCCAATGGCGCATAGCAGCACGTCGAAGGGGATGGCCTCCTCGGCCCCGCCCTTGCCCTGACGCACCACCAGGCGCTGCTCGGCGGCCACCACCTCGCAGCATAGGGCTGCGGTGCCGGTCAGCAGGCGCACGCCGTCGGCCCGCAGCGCCGCTTCCACCAGGGCGATGGCATCGCTATCCTCCTTGGGCAGGATGCCCGAGCGCGCCACCTGGGTGACCTGGCAGCCGATGCTGGCGAAGGCCTGGGCCAGCTCGCAGCCGATGGGGCCGCCGCCCAGCACCACCAGGCGCTGCGGTTTCTCGGTCAGGGACCAGATGGTATCGGAGGTCTCGTGGCGCACCGCGGCGATGCCGGGGATATCGGGGACCAAGGGGCTGGCACCGGTGGCGATGACGATGGCGCGGCTGGTCAGGGTCCGCTGACCCGTGGCGGTTTGGATTTCGACGCTCCAGGGCGAGGTGATCCGCGCGTGACCCTGGAGCACCTCCACACCCAACTGGGTGTAACGCTCCACCGAGTCGTGGGGCTCGACCTGGCGCACGATGCCATGCACCCGCGCCATCACCTGGCCGAAGTCGGCGTCGGCCGTTGCCCGCGCGACGCCCAACTCGCCGGCTCGGCGGGCCTCGCGCAGGAAGCGCGCGGTGCGGATCAGGGCCTTGGATGGGACGCAGCCGGTGTTGAGGCAGTCGCCGCCCATCTTGTGCCCCTCGATCAGGGTCACCCGGGCCTTCACCGCGGCGGCGATATAGGCGGAGACCAGTCCACCGGACCCGGCCCCGATCACTACCAGGTTGCGGTCGAAACGCCGGGGCCTTTGCCAACCGGCATAGACACGGCGCGCCTTGGCCCAGGCGACCAGCCGTTTGGCGAGCAGGGGGAAGATACCCAAAAGCGCAAAGGAGCCGATCAGCGCCGGGGAGAGGATCCCCGCCAGGTCATCGAGGCCTGCCAGTTGGGTCCCGGCGTTCACATAGACAAGGGTGCCGGCGAGCATGCCGACCTGGCTGACCCAGTAGAAGGTGCGGGTCTTGATCGGGGT
>JBFZCW010000077.1:0-11267 GCA_041307765.1 Chromatiaceae bacterium | reverse complement strand
GGGCGACCGGGTGATCGCCTCCTTTACGGGCACCGTGGACGGTGAGCCCGTGCAGGGCGGTTCCGCCCAGGATCGCCCCATCGAGATCGGGGCCGAGCACCTGATCCCGGGTTTTGAGGACGGGCTGGTCGGGATCTCGGCCGGCGAGGCCCGAACACTGAATCTGGCCTTTCCGGATGGCTATCAAGCCAAACACCTGGCGGGCAAGCCGGTCATCTTCGATGTGTCAGTCTCGGCCGTCGAGGGTCCGGTCGTGCCGGAGCTGGACGCGGCATTGGCGCGTTCCTATGGCGTGGAGGACGGGGACGTCGAGCGCTTCCGGCAGGATGTGCGCGCCAACATGGACCGCGAGCTGCGCCAGCGCATCCAGGCCCGGGTCAAGAACCAGGTCATGGATGCCTTGATCGCGGCAAATCCCGTCGAGGTTCCCGGCGTGCTGGTCCGCGAGGAGATTGCGGTCCTCAAGGACAGGACCAACCGCAACGCCGGCCCGTCCGGCATGCAGCTACCCGATGCCCTGTTCGAGGAGTCTGCACGCCGGCGCGTGGCCCTCGGGCTCATCATCGCCGAGGTGGTGAAGCAAAATGGGATCGCGGTGGACCCGCAGCGGGTGCGTACCGCCGTCGAGGATATGGCCTCCACCTACGAGACCCCAAAGGAGGTCGTGGACTACTACTACTCCAGCAAGGAAAACCTGGCCAACATCGAGACCATGGTCCTCGAGGACCAGGTGGTGGATTGGGTCATGGGCCATGCGAAGGTCGAAGACGAGGCCATGTCGTTTCAGCAGGTGACGGATACGGACACCGGCCGCTGAGGCATTGTCGATTCGATCCACCTCCCGGCCGCACTCACACAGCAGTCCATCAACGAGGTAAGCAGGCCATGCGCGGACAGTCAGGACATACCGAGTGGCAGCCCCAGGGGCTCGGCTTGGTGCCCATCGTCATCGAACAGACCGCCCGCGGGGAGCGCTCGTTCGATATCTTTTCGCGGTTGCTGAAGGAGCGGGTGGTCTTCCTGGTCGGCCCCGTGGAGGATCACGTCGCCAATCTGATCGTCGCGCAGCTGTTGTTCCTCGAGTCGGAGAACCCGGACAAGGACATCCATCTCTATATCAACTCGCCCGGGGGCTCGGTGACCGCCGGGCTTGCGATATACGACACGATGCGCTTCATCCGCCCGGACGTGAGCACCATGTGCGTGGGCCAGGCCGCCAGCATGGGGGCCTTACTCCTGGCCGGCGGTGCCAAGGGCAAGCGCTTCTGCCTCCCCCATACCCGCATGATGATCCATCAGCCCCTGGGCGGGTTCTCGGGGCAGGCCACGGACATTGACATCCACGCCCGTGAAATCCTGCTCATCCGTGACCAGCTCAACCAGATCCTCTCGCGCCACACAGGGCAGCCTGTGGAGAAGATCGCGCTGGATACCGAACGCGACAATTTCATGGGTGGCGAGGCGGCAGTGGAGTACGGCCTGATCGACAAGGTGCTGGACGAGCGCGGTCCCCTTGCCGACAAGGGCGCGGAGAAGAAGTAGCCGCCGGCGGTGGGCGGTGTGGACGTGCGCCGTTCACGTCCTTGCCATCTTTCCCCAAACCGTTATGATGAACTGCCCCGGGGCCGCCCGTCGCGTGCGATGGTATGCAAACCTTGGGGATTCCTCGCCGTCGCCCGATGTGGAACAGACTTCATGGGGGCGGGGGCCGTTGCTAACGTCCGCATCCCCTGGTCCTTGATCGCCGGCCTAGGGGCATCCGCGGCGCCCCGGGTACTCGCAGGATCGGCGCGGTACACCTGACCTTCCGGAGACCCATACCCGATGAGTGGAAACAGCCACGGTAAGAGCGACGAAGGCAAGCTTCTCTACTGTTCCTTCTGCGGCAAGAGTCAGCACGAGGTGCGGAAGCTGATCGCGGGTCCGTCGGTCTTCATCTGCGACGAGTGTGTCGAGCTGTGCAACGACATTATCCGCGAGGAGATGCAGGAAGGCGTCGGCGAGGCCACCAGCAAGCTACCCAAGCCGCGCGGGATCAACGAGATCCTGGATCAGTTTGTGATCGGACAGGAGAAGGCCAAGAAGACCCTGTCCGTTGCCGTCTACAACCACTACAAGCGCATGGAGGCCGCCGAGACCAAGGGCGACGTCGAGATCGCCAAGAGCAATATCCTGCTGATTGGCCCGACAGGCTCCGGCAAGACCCTGCTCGCGGAGACCCTGGCACGCCTGCTCAACGTCCCCTTCACCATCGCCGACGCCACCACCCTCACGGAGGCGGGCTATGTCGGCGAGGACGTTGAGAACATCATCCAGAAGCTCTTGCAGAAGTGCGACTACGACGTCGAGAAGGCCCAGACGGGCATCGTCTACATCGACGAGATCGACAAGATCTCGCGCAAATCCGATAACCCCTCCATCACCCGGGACGTCTCCGGCGAGGGCGTGCAGCAGGCCCTGCTCAAGCTGATCGAGGGGACCATTGCCTCGGTCCCTCCCCAGGGCGGGCGCAAGCACCCCCAGCAAGAGTTCCTGCAGGTGGATACGTCCAACATCCTGTTCATCGTAGGCGGCGCCTTCGCCGGGTTGGACAAGGTGGTGCGTAACCGCTCGAAGAAGGGCGGGATCGGCTTCTCGGCTGAGGTCCACAGCAAGGACAACTCCAAGAAGATCGGCGAGATTCTGAGCGAGGTCGAGCCGGAGGACCTGATCGGCTATGGCCTGATCCCCGAGTTCGTCGGTCGCCTACCGGTGGTGGCGACCCTGGAGGAACTGGACGAGCAGGCCCTGATGCGCATCCTGACCGAGCCCAAGAACGCCCTGGCCAAGCAGTATCAGCGGCTGTTCGAGATGGAGGGCTGCCAACTGGAACTGCGTGATGATGCGTTGCGCTCCATCGCCCACAAGGCCATGGCGCGTAAAACGGGGGCCCGGGGCCTGCGGACCATCATGGAGCAGGTGCTGCTGGACATCATGTACGACCTGCCCTCCATGGACCATGTCAGCAAGGTGGTGGTGGATGCCTCCGTCATCGCCGGAGAGAACCCACCCTTCGTCATCTACGAAGGCATCGAGAAGCAGGCTGCCGGGTCCGAGTGACCGCGGGCACCGGGCGCCGTCTACCCCAATTCGGCTGGACCCCTGCCGGCTGGTCGATCCAGCCGGCGCTAGGTCTCGCCGAGTGGCCCTGCCACGTTGAACTGGGTCGTGCCAACCCAAACTATCCCCCTGACGCTGTATTCGGATGGGGATTCCAGCCTTGGCACCCCGCTGTGACACCAAGCACCCCCGCCGCGACGTCAGGCATCCTCCACGGTTGAGCAAAGGTTCCTATGGCCCCCAAAGACACCAGCAAGCACACAAGCGTCGCGTCCGCCCAGGAGGCGCCGGTACTGCCCCTCCGCGATGTGGTGGTCTATCCCCACATGGTCATTCCGTTATTCGTGGGGCGCGAGAAGTCCATCCGGGCCCTCGACGCCGCCATGGCGAGTGACAAGCAGATCCTGCTGATCGCCCAGAAGAGCGCCGATGTGGATGACCCGGCGGTCAAGGACCTGCACTCCGTCGGGACCCTTGCCAACATTTTGCAGCTGCTGAAGCTCCCGGACGGGACCGTGAAGGTCCTGGTCGAAGGCAACCAGCGGGCCAGGATCGACTCCTACATCACCACCGACGACGCCTTCACCGCCCGAATCACTCCGCTTGCCGAGCCCTCGAGCGCCGACGAGCGCGAACAGGAAGTGCTCATGCGCTCGGCGGTGAACCTGTTCGATCAGTACGTCAAGCTCAACAAGAAGGTGCCGCCGGAGGTGCTGACCTCGCTGTCCAGCATTGACGAGCCCGGCCGCTTGGCCGACACCATGGCGGCCCACATGTCGCTCAAGCTCGACGAAAAGCAGCGGGTCCTGGAGATGGTGGATATCCATGCCCGGCTGGAGCACCTCATGGGACTCATGGAGTCGGAGAGTGACATCCTGCAGATGGAGAAGCGCATCCGTGGGCGCGTGAAGCGCCAGATGGAGAAGAACCAGCGCGAGTACTATCTCAACGAGCAGATGAAGGCAATCCAGAAGGAGTTGGGCGAGCTCGAAGACGCACCGAACGAGCTCGAGGAGCTCGGGCGCCGTGTCGAGGCCGCTGGCATGCCGAAGGACGTCAAGGCCAAGGTCACGACCGAGATCAACAAGCTCAAGCTCATGTCGCCGATGTCCGCGGAGGCGACCGTGGTGCGCAACTACGTCGATACCCTGCTCAATGTCCCGTGGCAGAAGCGCACCCGCATCCGCAACGATATCCGGGTTGCCGAAGATGTCCTGGACAAGGACCACTACGGGCTGGAGAAGGTCAAGGAGCGTATCCTCGAGTACCTCGCCGTGCAGCAGCGGGTGCGCAAGCTCAAGGGCCCCATCCTGTGCCTAGTCGGGCCTCCGGGCGTGGGCAAGACCTCGTTGGGCCAGTCCATCGCGCGTGCCACCAACCGTAAGTTCGTGCGCATGTCCCTGGGTGGGGTGCGCGACGAGGCGGAGATCCGCGGCCATCGGCGCACCTATATCGGCGCCCTGCCGGGAAAGATCATCCAGAACCTGTCCAAGGTCGGATCGCGCAACGCCCTGTTCCTGCTGGACGAAATCGACAAGATGGCGATGGATTTCCGGGGCGACCCGGCGTCCGCCCTGCTTGAGGTCCTGGACCCCGAACAGAACCACACCTTCAACGATCACTACCTGGAGGTGGACTTCGACTTGTCGGAGGTCATGTTCGTCGCTACCGCC
This sequence comes from Chromatiaceae bacterium, assembly GCA_041307765.1. GTDB lineage: Bacteria > Pseudomonadota > Gammaproteobacteria > Chromatiales > Chromatiaceae > DYRB01. The sequence goes on along the minus strand of JBFZCW010000077.1, from coordinate 6,495 downwards.
AACACCCTGAACATACCGCCGGCACTGCTCGATCGTATGGAGGTCATCCGGCTGTCAGGGTATACGGAGGACGAGAAGGTCAGCATCGCCGAGCAGTACCTGATCCCCAAGCAGATGAAGAACAACGGGCTCAAGGACAACGAGCTCGCCATCCGCGAGGCGACGCTGCGCGACATCGTCCGCCATTACACCCGCGAGGCCGGGGTGCGCAACCTGGAGCGCGAAATCTCCAAGATCTGCCGCAAGGTCGTCAAGGAGGTGCTGCTCAAGAAGCGCGAGGCCACCGTGACCGTCTCCCCCAAAGGGCTGGAGAAATATCTGGGGGTACAGAGGTTCCGGTACGGTCGTGCCGACGAGGTCGACCAGGTAGGGCAGGTCACCGGCCTGGCCTGGACGGAGGTGGGCGGGGAGCTGTTACGCATCGAGGCGGCATTGGTATCGGGCAAGGGCAAGTTCACCTTCACGGGCCAGCTCGGGGACGTGATGCAGGAGTCTATCCAGGCCGCCATGACCGTGGTACGCAGCCGCGCCGAGGCCCTCGGGATCGATCCCGAGTTTCACCAGAAGTACGACGTGCACGTTCACGTCCCGGAGGGTGCCACTCCGAAAGACGGCCCCAGCGCGGGCGTGGCGATGTGTACCGCCCTGGTCTCCGCCTTGACCAAGGTTCCGGTGCGCTCCAGCGTGGCCATGACCGGCGAGATCACCCTGCGCGGTGAGGTGCTGCCCATTGGCGGGCTCAAGGAGAAACTCTTGGCCGCCCATCGCGGCGGCATCGAGACCGTGATCATCCCCTGGGAAAACGAACGCGACCTCACAGAGATCCCAAAGAATATCAAGCAAAACCTCGCAATTCGCCCTGTCCGTTGGATCGACGAGGTGCTGGATATCGCGCTAATTGGGCACCCCGAGGCTGAGGCGGTCAAACCGGATGGCGCGCCGGAGGCGGTGGCTTTGCCTGAGCCGCTTCCGGCCGAAGAGCCGGAGAAGAAAAAGGGTGCCCGGGTGCGCACGCACCACTGAAGAAAGCATTACGGCTGCTTGACAGCCTTTTGGTCGACCGATATAACAGCCTGCGCCAACGCGCGTCGCCACAGCAGCATTGGGAGACGCGAGTTACCATCGGACCAAAACGGGGGATTAATGAATAAGTCGGATCTGATTGAAGTGGTCGCCGCAGCGGCGGATATCTCGAAGGCGGCAGCGGGCCGGGCGGTGGAGGGTATGACCGAGGCGATCACCGATGCGCTGAAGGGAGGCGACACGGTTTCGCTCATTGGCTTCGGGACCTTCGCGGTCAAAGAGCGCGCTGCCCGCACTGGGCGCAATCCGAAGACCGGCGCCAGCATCGAGATTGCGGCCTCCAAGACTCCCACGTTCAAGGCTGGAAAAGCCCTCAAGGATGCGTTAAAGTAACGGGCCTTGGCTGGTGCCCGCTAGACGGCCCGAGCGGTACTCATGGCCGGCGCGGCGGAGGTGGTAGTCGAGCAAAGCAAGCCCGGGTTTGGGCAACCCAGTGCGGGTGCTTAGCTCAGCTGGGAGAGCATCGCCCTTACAAGGCGAGGGTCGCAGGTTCGATCCCTGCAGCACCCACCAGACGCGTCAACGGAGTGGTAGTTCAGTTGGTTAGAATACCGGCCTGTCACGCCGGGGGTCGCGGGTTCGAGTCCCGTCCACTCCGCCAATTGATTGAAGCGGGGTATCCAATCCGGATACCCCGTTTTTGTTTCTGACATCGATTCAACGGATTTCACCCCATGCTGCTGGCTATCAGAGAACGGGCCCAGGGATGGATCGCCTGGCTCATCGTCATTCTCATTAGTATCCCGTTCGCCCTTTGGGGCATACAGTCCTATACCGGTATTGGGGGCGAGCCCATCGCTGCCACCGTAGACGGCTTCGATATTACCCAACGGGACCTCGATCAGCGTTTTCAGCGCACGCGCATGGAGCTGCGCGAGCGGCTCGGGGCGGCGTATCGCCCCGAGCTGTTCGACGACAAGCAGTTACGCCGCGAGGTGCTTGACGACATGATTCGCGAGTACCTGGTCCTTGAGACCTCCCGCGCCCTCGGGCTGCGTGCCTCCGACCAGGAAGTGCGTCTGACCGTACTCGCGGACCCGGCCTTTCAGGCCAAGGGGCGGTTCGACAAGGAGATCTACGAAACCCGGCTGCGCCAAAACGGCATGATCCCGGCCCAGTTCGAGGATAGGTTGCGCCAGCGCTTGCTTGTCGCCCAGCTGGCGCGGGCCTTGGAGTCCACCGAGATCGTTACTGCCCGCGAGATCGACGAGGCCACGCGCCTCACCCGCCAGAAGCGTGACCTGAGTTACGTGACTTTGCCCGCCGAGCGGTTTGCGTCCAACGATCCGGTTGCCGACGCCGACGTCGCGAGTTACTACGAGGCCAACCGGGCCAGATTTCAGATCCCGGAGCAGGTCAAGGTCGAGTATCTGGTGCTTGACGCCGAGCACCTCCCCGGGGTCTCCACCCCCAGCGACGACAAGCTGCGGGAGGCCTATGCGGCGGACTCCGGGCGCTTCGGTCAGCCCGAGCGTCGGCGGGCCCGACACATTCTCATCAGCGTCCCGTCAGGGGCCGATGAGGCGGTCGATGCACAGGCCAAGGCCGCCATTGAGAGTGCCCGCGAGCGCGTTGCGAAGGGCGAGGATTTCGCCGTGGTCGCGAAGGAGATCTCTCAGGACCCGGGCACCAAGGGACGGGGCGGGGACCTGGGGGAGTTTGGCCGAGGGGTGATGGACCCAGCTTTCGAGCAGGCCGCGTTTTCTCTCGCCAAGGGGCAGCTCAGCGAGCCGGTGCGCAGTCGTTTCGGCTACCACCTGATCGAGACCACGGAAATCACCCCTGCCACCACCCGACCCTTCGAGGATGTTCGGGTCGAGTTGATCGCCGAGGTAAATAGGCAGGAGGCGTCTTCGCGCTTCTTCGATCAATCCGAGCGCCTCGCGACCCTGGTCTACGAGACCCCCGACAGCCTTACCCCGGCGGCGGAGCAGTTGGGGCTACAGGTACAGACAAGCGACTGGATCCCGCGCTCCGGCGGCACCGACCTGTTTGGCAACCCCAAGGTGCTCAATGCCGCGTTTAGCGAGGACTTGATTAAGCAAGGCGTGAACAGCGAGCTCATCGAGCCGGAGAGGGAGCGCATGCAGGCCGTGGTGCTGCGAGTCGTGGACCATCGGGATGCCTCGGTAAGGCCCGTAGGGGAGGTGCGCGAGGAGATCGTCTCGGCCCTTCGTCAGACACAGGCCCGAGAGGCCGCGCTTGCGGCGGTGGAGGTCATGCGCAATCGCCTCCGTGAGGGTGCGGGGATCGCCGACGTCGCCGGCGAGTACTCGGTGGAGAACCTGGGGCTTGTCACGCGGGAGGATGATCGCATCCCGAAAGAAGTCCGCGACGTGGCGTTCACCCTACCGCATCCAGCGCAAGGTTCCGTCAGTGCCGGAAGCGCCAAACTAAGCGATGGCGCAGCCCTCGTGGTGGTGTCGCAGGTCGAGGACGGCAGCCTGGACGGTGCACCGGCGGGGGCCCATACGCAGCAGGGCGAGGCGATGGCCCGGGCCATCGGGTCGCAGGGCTACCGGCACCTGGTCGAGGATCTGGAGTCTCGCGCCAAGATCGAGCGCAAGGCCCTAGCGGATAGGTCCGCGTTGGAGTGACGCACGCAGCAGGGTAGGGTTGGCTGTCTCCAGCCGCCAGAGACCAGCGAGTAGGCTGGTTCTGACAGCTGTCAGCTTTATCGTGCGGCGCTAACCCATCCCGAGGATGTGGAACCCGGTGTCCACGTAGACGACGTCGCCGGTAATCCCAGAGGCGAGGTCGGAGCACAGGAAGGCTGCCGCGTTGCCTACCTCATCGATGGTCACGTTGCGCCTGAGGGGCGTGTGCTCCTCGACCTGTTTGAGCATCGACCGGAAGTCCGAGATCCCGGAGGCAGCCAGGGTGCGAATGGGGCCGGCGGAAATGGCGTTAACCCGGATCCCCTCGGGACCGAGGGAGGCCGCCAGGTAGCGCATATTGGCCTCCAGGCTCGCCTTGGCGACCCCCATGACGTTGTATTTCGGGACTGCACGCACGGCCCCCAGGTAGGTCATAGTCACCAGGGCTCCATTGCGGCCCTTCATCATGGCCCGTCCGGCCTTGGCCAGGGCCGCGAAGCTATAGGAGCTGATGTCGTGGGCGATGGCGAAGCCCTCGCGGGTCACCACGTCGATGTACTCCCCATCGAGCTGTTCACGGGGCGCGAAGCCCACCGAGTGGACAATGCCGTCGAGTCCGTCCCAGTGGCCACCCAGGGTCTCGAACACAGCGGCGATCTGCTCGTCGCTGCCCACGTCCAAGGGCAGAACCAGGTCCGATCCGCACTTGGCGGCGATCTCATCGACCCGCGACTTGAGCTTGTCCGACTGGTAGGTGAAGGCCAGCTTGGCCCCCTCGCGGTGCATGGCTTCGGCTACGCCCCAGGCGATGGAGCGGTTACTGGCCACCCCGACGATGAGTACCCGTTTGTCTTGCAAGAATCCCATGGTGATCGGCCCCTGTTGGATGGGCTTGGCTGTCTTCGGGCTGCCAAGCGGCGAGCCGGTATCATTACAGAAAGTCGGATGCCGGTGAACCCAGAAGGGGCGGCCAGCGGTCGGCTGCCAGCCTCCAACTCTGGTGCTTCATTGTCTTGCGGCTGTCCGACGTTGCAGCCGGCAGGCGAGAGCCCTGCCCCGATCGGTGCATACCATTGCGCTGATCCGTCTGAGCCGGCATTTTTTTTCCCCGGGCCGAGCGGCCGACGGTGTGTATGATCCGGTGGTCGAGTGCGGTCGGAAGGGGCGTGGCACTGGCCGCCGCCTTGTCCCTACAGGCCTGCGGCGAGGGTCCCTGGAACGACCCCTATCCGGCTGGCCAGGCGAAGGCCAACGTGGTTTACAGTGCCTTCGCCGAACGCCCCAAGCACCTGGATCCGGCCCGCTCTTACAGCGAGAACGAGTACGCCTTCATCGCCCAGGTCTATGAGCCCCCGCTCCAGTACCACCTGCTGTTGCGTCCCTACCAGTTGGTCCCACTGGCTGCCGAGGCGGTCCCGGTCCCCGTCTATCGTGACACGGCGGGCAATATCCTCCCGGCGGACGCCTCGGCCTCGGACATCCACGAGAGCGAGTACCTGATCCGCCTCAAGCCGGGCGGCCGCTACCAGCCCCACCCGGCCTTCGCCCGGGACGACGCCGGCGGCTATCGCTATCACCACCTCACGCCAGCGGATCTGACAGGCGTCAACACCCTGGCGGACTTCAAGGAGACCGGCAGCCGCGACCTGGACGCCTCGGACTATGTTTACCAGATCAAGCGCCTGGCGGCCCCCTGGAACCACTCCCCAATCGCCGGGGTGATGGCGGAGCACATTGCGGGCTTCGCGGAACTGGGCGAACGCCTCAAGGGTCTGGCCCCGAAGGGGGAGGGCGCCGAGCACCCCTTCGTCGACCTACGTCAGATCCCCTTCGAGGGGGCCGAGGTGGTGGACCCCCTGACCTACCGCATCCGCCTCAAGGGCAAGTACCCCCAGTTCGCTTACTGGCTGGCCATGCCCTTCTTCGCCCCCATGCCCTGGGAGGCCGAGGCCTTCTACAACCAGCCGGGGATGCACACGCGCAACCTGACGCTGGACTGGTACCCGGTGGGGACCGGGCCTTACTGGCTCAAGGAGAACAACCCGAACCTGCGCATGGTCCTGGAGCGCAACCCCCGCTTCCGCGGCGAGACCTATCCGACCGATGGCATGCCCGGCGACAAGGAGGCGGGGCTGCTGGCCGACGCCGGCCGGCCCCTGCCCATGGTGGATCGGGCCGTCTATAGCCTGGAGAAAGAGAGTATCCCCTACTGGAACAAATTTCTGCAGGGCTATTACGACAGCTCCGGGGTCTCCTCCGACGCCTTCGACCAGGCCGTGCAACTCGACCCCCAGGGCGACGCCAGTCTGACCGCGGCCATGGAGGACAAGGGCATACGGCTGCTGACCTCGGTGCAGACCTCCGTCACCTACCTGGGCTTCAATATGCTCGACCCGGTGGTGGGCGGGGACTCGGAGCGGGCCCGACTGCTGCGCCGGGCCCTGTCCATCGCCATCGACTTCGAGGAGTACATCTCCATCTTCGCCAACGGGCGCGGCCTGGTGGCCCAGTCTCCACTGCCCCCTGGGATCTTCGGCCATCGGGACGGGGAGGCGGGGATCGACCCCTATGTCTTCCAGTGGCGGGACGGGGCCCCCGCGCGCCGCCCCCTGGACGAGGCCCGGGCCCTGTTGGCCGAGGCCGGCTGGCCCGAGGGTCGGGACGCCGCCACCGGCCAGACGCTCACCCTATACTTCGACACCGCCGCCGGCGGGCCGGACGACAAGTCCAGGCTCACCTGGATGCGCAAGCAGTTCGACAAGCTTGGGATCGAACTGGTCATCCGCTCCACCGACTACAACCGCTTCCAGGACAA
>JBFZCW010000076.1:0-13737 GCA_041307765.1 Chromatiaceae bacterium | reverse complement strand
CTTGTTTTTTGGGTTGAGCGGATTATCGGAGGCGACCTTGATGTAATACTCTGGCTCCTTGTCGAGAAACCGGCGCGCGACCAAGGCGGTTGCGACCGTGCTGGAAATCGCGGGCGTATGGTAAAATTTTGCATCCAACAAGGCGGGTCGAACGTCGTCGGAAACATACGCACGAACCGCCTTCACCATATTGACCAACAGGCGCAGCTCTTTGCCCGCCGCTTCGTATGCCTGATCACGAGCGATGACGTACGCCAGCGGCGCCGCTATCGCAAGACTTCCCAGATAAAACGCCACGACCAGCCAATTGAAACGGGTGGCGAGACTGGTTTTCGACATGTCAATGACCTCTCTATTTAGTGGAACGGGGTTGTAACGGCTCTTGCGTAGGGTGTGCGGCTTTGAATCGACGACGCCAACCCCGAATACCGTAGCTCTCGCTTATGTTCTTGGACGCTGCCGTGCGAGAAGGTGCGCCCTTGCCGTGCGCGCACGCTGGACGTGTGGTGTCCTCCGAATCAGGAAGCTAATGACTCCAACGCCCGCCTCACCCGTGTAACGAACTGCTGCCCTTCATCGGCGTTGTCGATCTCATCCACCAAAGAAGCGATCAACCGATCCATCTCGTCAGGAGACCGGACTTCTCCGCCTGAATCCGCCAGCACGCGCTCCCAGACGCTCCTCCCCACTGGTCCGAGACTCTCGACCAATTGGGCGGTTATTGCAGTGAGCCCTTCCCTGGTGAAGACCCTATCGATCTGGGGGATGACTTCCCGCTCGAACCGAGACTGTTCATCTGGTTCCAGAAAGTCGGCCGACAACTTATTGATTAACGATAGCATCTGATCGTGCGTGGCTACCGCCAAGACGCCACGCTCGGCGCCCCCGACGACCCCTTGTGCTGCTGGACCGATGTACTTTGCCAACTCTCTCGTCAGAATCCGTGCGATGACATTACCCAGGCCCAGTTTGTCCGATATCCCCGTGGTCTGCGGGACGGGCTTGGCGGCTGCCCGTGTCGCAGGGTCAGGCTTCGCTGGGCTGGGACTCTCGCCGATGAGCTCCACCAATGTCTCTGCGGGTGAGCGCAGATCCTGTCGAACAGTGGGCGGTCGGCCTTCTTCGAAGTGGTATGTCAGGCCCTCACTCATGCGTAGCATCGCGATGGCCTTTTTGCCTTTGAGGGAGCCGAAATAGGCGCCGGTAATGTCCCCCTTGTCAAACAGAACCATCGACGCATGGTTGTCGCTGGTACGGACAAAAAGCGTCCCGCTGCGGGCATCGTCGCAGATGCCGCGCACAACCTGGCTGAACTTGCGGTAGTTATCGGTATCGGTCATTTGCCCCTCTTAATCCTCCCCTCCGGATGCAGACACGATGGCCAACCTCTGGCTGGGCGCTTTGACTATCGCGTCTGTACTGTGAGATCCGTCGCCCAGGTTTTGGATGATGCACCCAAACGCATCCTGGCCGGTAAATCCTGGCTCGGGACATTTCCCGCTGAGGCACATGTTCACCAGAACTACGGCCTGTTTGTCAGCATCGGGCCGGTGTCTAACCCAACCATCGCACACATGAGGTTGTTCTGGATCAGCGTGTTTTCGATCACGTAGTGCCAACGGACGTTGACGCCTTTTGTGCCAATTTTGCCAGTCAGGCCTAAAACGCCACTCCTGCAGAGCACGGCCCCCCACGAACCATGGAATATAGCGAAGTGACCCGTATAGCAACGTCACCTATGTCACAGATCTCTATCTTACAAAGAACGGATATTCTCGTTGCAACGAATCTCTCGCCGCGATTTAAGCTGGCGGGTTACGGCAAGCGTTGGCATAACACTTGCTGGCCGTTGCGCCCCCGGACCGAATTCACCGGTGCGTCTAGCCGGCACTGTCGCTGTTTAGCGACTGCCGATCGTGGGGCCCGCGCTCAAAAGCCGGGCACCGGCTGCGTCAGGAGCGGCCGGTACGGCAGGGTCATCTTCGGCGCATAGGCATCGGCTCCCGGTCGCGCTACCCTAGCGGCTTCACCACGAGGCAACAAGAGGGCCGGCGGCATGTTCGAGGCAACCAAGGTCGGGCGCAGCGTCAGCAAGGAGGACTTCACGGAGCAGCAGAAGGAGCTGCGTACCCAGTTGTTGGACATTCAGCGGCAGCTTGGGGAGTCCAGGACCGCGGTGGTGGTCATCATCTCGGGGGTCGAGGCAGCGGGTAAAGGCGAGGTGGTGAACCGTCTGAATGAATGGCTCGACACTCGCGGCGTCCAGACCTTCGCCTTCTGGGACGAGAGCGACGAGGAGCGTGAGCGGCCCCGTTACTGGCGCTTCTGGCGCACGTTGCCGCCACGTGGGTCCCTAGCCATCCTCTTCGGCGGCTGGTATCTGGCCCCCATCGAGCACCGATTCCAGGACATTTGCACCGACGCCGAAGTGGATGCGGAACTCAACCGCATCGTGGACTTCGAGCGCATGCTGATCCAGGACGGGGCCCTCATCGTCAAGTTCTGGTGCCACCTCTCGGAGAAGGACCAGAAGCGCCGCCTCAAGGAGCTCTCCCGCGACGACCGCAGCCGCTGGAAGATGCTCCCGGACAAGGCCAAGTTCTCGGAGCACTACAGCAAGTTCGAGTCCGTGGCCGAGCGGGTCATCCGCCATACGGACCGCGGCATCGCCCCCTGGTACCTGATCGAGGCCCAGGACCGGCGCTACCGCGACCTGACCATCGGCAAGACCCTGCTCCACGCCATCCGCAGTCGCCTGAGCGAGCCGGTGCGGACGGAACCCCCGTCCACCCTCGGGACCGTGGACCTGCCGGAGGTCCCGAGCGCCCAGATCACCTTGCTCGACCAGCTCGACCTGACCCAGGCACTGGATCGTGAGGAGTACCGGGTGGAGCTGGCCCGCCTGCAACAGGAGATCAACGAGCTGGCCTGGCAAGGTTACAAGCAGAAGCGGACCACCGTGGTCGTGTTCGAGGGCGTGGATGCCGGCGGCAAGGGTGGCGCCATCCGGCGCATCGCCAGCGCCATTGATGCCCGCCTTTACCGCAGCATCTCGGTGGCCGCCCCCACCGACGAGGAGAAGGCCCACCACTACCTGTGGCGGTTCTGGCGCCATGTCCCCCGGGCCGGCTACCTGTGTTTCTACGACCGCTCTTGGTATGGGCGGGTCCTGGTGGAACGGGTCGAGGGCTTCGCCAGGGACCCGGAGTGGCAGCGCGCCTACTCTGAGATCAACCAGTTCGAGGAGCAGTTGGTTGAGAGCGGTATCATCCTCCTCAAGTTCTGGCTCCAGGTAAGCCAGGAGGAGCAGCTGCGCCGTTTCCAGGAACGCGAGAACGTCGCTTACAAGCGTTACAAGATCACCGAGGAGGACTGGCGCAACCGCGAGAAGTGGCCCAAATACAAGGTCGCCGTCAACGAAATGGTGGCCCGAACCAGTACCGAGTCCGCCGCCTGGACACTGGTGGAAGGCGACGACAAGCAATTTGCGCGGATCAAGATCCTGCGCGCCCTGTGCGAGGGGCTCAAGGCTGGCCTCCAGCGCGAAGTGTGCCTCGAAGGGGCCTATGTCCCCTGTGGCAACAAGCGGGTGCAGGCGCAGACCGAGGGCTAGGCACACCAAACCCGCCCCCGCTGGGCCCGGGGCGGGGGCCCAGGTTCAATGTTTGAACGCCTTTGCCAGGGCCTCCGCCATGGCCCCGCTCGCAGGGGGCTTCTGTTGCTGCTGAGGCTGGCGTTCCGCCGGGCGGCGTTGAGGCCGCTTACCTCCTGGCTGGTGCTGGGACGGTAGCGACCGGGCCTCGCCCTGGCGGTCGCCCGGGCGCTCCCTGGGTCCGGCTGGCTCTGCCTTCTCCCCCAGGCGCATGGTCAGCGCGACGCGCTTTCGCAGGAGGTCCACCTCCAGGACCTTGACCCTGACCAGGTCCCCGGCCTTGACCACCGTGTGCGGGTCCTTGACGAACCGGTCGGACAGGTGGGAGATGTGCACCAGCCCGTCCTGGTGGACGCCGATGTCCACAAAAGCCCCGAAGTTGGCCACGTTGGTGACCGTCCCCTCCAGGACCATGTCCGGTTTGAGGTCGGCCAGGGTCTCGATTCCCTCCAGGAACTCGGCGGCCCGGAACTCGGGGCGCGGATCCCGGCCAGGCTTCTCTAGCTCCGCAAGGATGTCCTTGACTGTGGGTAGCCCGAACTGGTCGTCGGTGAGCTCCTCGGGGTTGAGGCGGCGGAGTGTCGCGGTGTCGCCGATCAACTCGCGGATCCCCCTGCCGGCCTTGACCAGGATACGGCGGACCACCGGATAGGCCTCCGGGTGGACGGCGGACGCGTCCAGGGGCTCGTCACCGTCCGGGACGCGCAGGAAGCCAGCGCACTGCTGGAAGGTCTTGTCTCCCAGGCGCGGGACCTGCATGAGGGCGGCCCGGTTGGGGAAGGCGCCGTGCTCCTCGCGCAGGCGCACGATGTTCTCGGCGATGGTCCGATTGAGCCCGGAGACCTGCGCGAGCAACGGCACTGAGGCAGTGTTGAGGTCTACACCCACCGCGTTGACGCAGTCCTCCACCACCGCCTCCAGGCTGCGCGAGAGCTTGCCCTGGTTGACGTCGTGCTGGTACTGGCCGACCCCGATGGCCTTGGGCTCGATCTTCACGAGCTCCGCCAGGGGGTCCTGCAGGCGCCGGGCGATGGAGACGGCACCGCGCAGGGAGACGTCCAGATCCGGCAGCTCCTGGGACGCATACTCCGAGGCCGAGTACACGGAGGCCCCGGCCTCGCTCACCACCAGGGACTTGAGCCCCAGATCGGGGTGACGCTTGATCAGCTCCCGGGCCAGGCGGTCAGTCTCCCGGGAGGCCGTCCCGTTGCCGATGCTGATGAGCTTGACCCCATGGGCGGCGGCCAGGACGGCTAGCCGGGCAATGGACTGGTCCCATTGATTCCTCGGGACATGGGGATAGATGGTGTCCGTCGCGGCGACCCGCCCGGTCCCGTCCACCACGGCGACCTTGACCCCGGTGCGCAGCCCCGGGTCCAGGCCCAGGGTTGGCAGGCGACCGGCGGGGGCGGCGAGCAGCAGGGCCGAGAGGTTGCGGGCGAAGACGCGGATGGCCTCCTCCTCCGCCGCCTCACCCAGGCGCGACTTGAGGTCGAGGTCCAGGCGCACGGCGAGCTTGACGCGCCAGGCCTTGCGCACCGTTTCGACCAGCCACTGGTCAGCCGGACGCCCGCGGTCGGCGATGCCGAAGCGCTCGGCGATCATGAGCCGGCAGACGGCGTCCGGGTCCGTTCCAGCCCCCTCTGCGGCCCCCTCCCCCGCCAGCAGATCCAGGTTCAGGACCCCCTGGTTGCGCCCGCGAAAGAGCGCGAGTGCCCGGTGGGACGGGACCTTATGGATGGGTTCCCGGTAGTCGAAGTAGTCGGAGAACTTGTTGCCCTCCTGTTCCTTCCCCTCGACCACTTTGGAGACCAGGGTGCCCTGGGCCCAAAGGTGCTCGCGCAGGCGGCCCGCCAGGTCGGGGTCCTCGGCGAAGCGCTCCATGAGGATCTGTCTGGCCCCTTCGAGGGCGGCATCCGGGTCCCCGACGCCCTTGGCGGCATCCACGAAGCCCTGGGCCAGGCCCTGCGGGTCCTGGGCCGGGTCGGTCAGCAGGCCGTCCGCCAGGGGCTCCAGGCCCGCCTCGCGCGCGATCTGGGCCTTGGTGCGTCGTTTGGGTTTGTAGGGGAGGTACAGGTCCTCCAGCCGCTGCTTGGTATCTGCCGCCAGGATCTCGCTACGCAGGCCGTCGGTCAGCTTGCCCTGCTCCTCGATGCTGCGCAGGACCGTGTCCCGTCGCTCCCCGAGTTCGCGCAGGTAGCCCAGACGCTCTTCCAGGTGACGCAACTGGATGTCATCCAGTCCCCCCGTGGCTTCCTTGCGGTAACGGGCGATGAAGGGGACGGTCGCCCCCTCGTCAAGGAGTCCGACGGCCGCCTCGACCTGGGTCGGGCGGGCCTTGAGCTCCTCGGCGATGATCTGGGTGATGGTCAGCATGCGATACTTGTGCTCGTGAGGTTGGGCAGGGGGGCCGGTGCCGGGACTGAGGGTGGCACTGGCCCCCGGTGGGGGGTGGCATTGTCGCAGCATCCGGCGGCTGGTGCAGCCGGTCTGGTGGCGAACCCGGGGGAGGGGGAGATGCGCCGCAGGATGGCCCCAAGGGCGCCGCAGGACCTAGTCAGCCGAGCAGCGGGCCCCGTAGACGGCCATGACCTGCTTGAGCTCGGCGAGCAGCCAGCGGACCTCGGGCGGGGTGAGGTCGCGGGTCTCCGGGAGAGACTCGCCGCGCTCCAGGGCGGCAATGTCAGCCCAAACCCGGCGGCAGCCCTTCTCGCACAGGGATTCCAGGCGAGCCTCCAGGCGCGGATCTGGGCGGTCCCTGCTCTGGGAGATCGGACCCCGAAGCGGGCGGGCGGAATGGACTTGCACTTGGCTCTCCTCAAGGGGCTACTTTGCCAACGTGGGCAGAGGCGGCGGCAGGCCGGCAAGGCCGGACCAGAGGCCATGACTATTCTATGACCAATGGGAGCCCCGGCGCTTGACCCGAATGATCGCCTTCGTGCCCTGGGACGCAGCGGCTGGTGCCCCGCCCATCCATAAGGAGTCCCTGCACCTGTGGCGCATCCAGGCCGGGCCGGACGGGCCGGACCCCACGGCGCTCTGGCCCCTGCTGTCTGCCGCCGAGCAGGCCCGGGCCCTGCGGCTAGCCACGCAGACGCTACGGGACCGCTATGTCCGAGCCCACGGCGGGCTGCGGCTGATTCTTGGCCTGTACCTGAATACGTTGCCGCAATCGATTGTTTTTGAGACGTCCGAGCGGGGTAAGCCAGCCTTGTTGGCGACCCCCGACACAACCCCCGTCCGGCTGGAGATCAACCTCACCGGCAGTCATGAGCTGGCCCTGGCCGCCGTCACGATGGACCGCCCCGTCGGGGTCGACTGCGAGCTGATCCGCCCCCGCACGGAGCTCCTTGGGATCGCGCGCCGCATGTTCTCGCGGCACGTCGTCGATGCCCTGGAAGGCACCCCGGAGCCGGGCCGCCTGGAGGCCTTCTACGCCGCGTGGACCACCCTGGAGGCCGAGGTGAAGGCAGATGGGCGAGGCCTGTTCCGGCCCCGCGACGCCGCGGCACCGCGCCTGACGACGGCCCACTTCCGGCCCCAATCGGGATACATGGCCGCGGTGGCGCGGGAGGATCTGCCGGCCGCCCCCCTGTGGGGGGCCTATGAGTTGTCCGGCTAGGCAGGGGGGTCGCCGGGCCGGTAAAGCAGTTTCTTGTCCTGCGCACCGGGCTTCTGCCCCAGGTCCCCGGCCAGGCCCCGACATGCGGGACAAATCGAGGACAAGGCCGAGAAAGCCCCGGCGTCTGGGCTGGCAATCGCCGCTGCGAATACCGATATCGACGTCAGCCCCTGTCATCGCCAATACCGGAAGACCACCTTGACCGAAGCGGACCACAGCCCTGCCCCACCCGACACCGGCCCGCTGTCGGGAACATCCACCGTCGGGGCGCGTGCCTTTTGGCTCATCGAGCCCGGCCGCGGAGAGATTCGTCCCGATCCCCTGTCCAGCTCCAGCCCCGGGGATGCCTTGGTACGGACCCTCTACAGCGGCATCAGCCGCGGCACCGAGTCCCTCGTGTTTCGCGGCGAGGTGCCACCCAGCCAGTACCGGGCTATGCGCGCACCCTTCCAACGCGGCGACTTTCCCGGCCCGGTCAAGTATGGCTACAGCAGCGTCGGGGTAGTCGAGGCGGGCCCGGAGGACCTGCTCGGGCGAACCGTCTTTTGTCTCTACCCGCACCAGACCCACTACCGGGTCCCGGCCGAGGCACTCCACCCCCTCCCGGACGGGGTGCCGCCGGGCCGGGCGGTGCTCGCCGCCAATCTGGAGACAGCTGTCAACGGGCTCTGGGACGCCGCGGCCCAGGTGGGCGACCGCATTGCCATCATCGGCGGCGGAACCCTGGGTTGCCTGGTCGCCTGGCTCGCCGGGCGCATCCCCGGGTGCCGGGTGGAGCTGATCGACCACAACCCTCGGCGGGGCCCCATCGCCGCCGCCCTGGGGGTCACGTTCGCCGCCCCCGAGTCTGCGACCGCCGAGGTAGACCTGGTGATCCACGCCAGCGGCTCGCCCGCGGGCCTCGCCCTGGGGCTTGGCCTGGCGGGCTTCGAGGCGACCGTCATGGAACTGTCCTGGTACGGCGACCGGGAGGTGCCGCTGCCCCTTGGCGAGGCCTTCCACCGCCGCCGGCTGACCCTGCGCTCCTCCCAGGTCGGCAGCGTCGCCACCGCCCAGCGGGCGCGCTGGGACCACCGCCGGCGCTTAGGGCTAGCCCTGTCCCTTTTGGCGGACCCGGCCCTGGACCGGGTGATCACCGGCGAGGACGCCTTCGACGATCTGCCGGCGGTCCAGGCCCGCCTGGCCCGTGACCCCGGCGACACCCTGATGCACCGCATCCGTTACGACTAGGGAGCCCCGTCCATGTACAGCTTGTGCGTCCGCGACCACGTGATGATCGCCCATAGCTTCCGCGGCGCCGTCTTCGGACCGGCCCAGCGGCTCCATGGGGCTACCTACGTGGTGGACCTGGAGTTTCGCAGACCCCGGCTCGACGCCGACAACCTGGTGGTGGACATCGGGCTGGCGAGCCGCGCCCTGCGCGCGGTCCTCGCCGAAATCGACTACCGCAACCTGGACGAGCACCCGGACCTCCAGGGCCAGAACACCACCACCGAGTTCATGGCGCGCCGGGTCTTCGAGGGGGTGGCGGGACGCATCGCCGCCGGTGAGCTGGGCGAGTCGGCGCGCGACATTCGATCCCTGCGGGTGGTGCTCCACGAGTCCCACCTCGCCTGGGCCGCCTACGAGTCGGAGCTGCCCGCCTGAGCCCGAACCTGTCCGACGGCCGGCGCCTGTGCGCCCTGGTCCCCGGGGACCTCGACACCCCCACCGGCGGCTACCGCTACGACCGCCGCATCCTGGCTGGCCTGGCCGGCCTGGGCTGGCGGGTGGAGCATCGCGCCCTGGATGCCAGCTTCCCGGCGCCGACGGTGGAGGCACTGGCGCATGCGCGAGGCATCCTTACTGCCATCCCGGAGGGCGACCTGGTGCTTGTGGATGGGCTCGCCCTCGGCGCCCTCCCCCACCTGGCGGAGGCCGAGGGCAGTCGGTTGCGCCTCGTAGCCCTGGTCCACCACCCGCTTGCCGCAGAGACCGGCCTGCCGCCGCACCGGGCCGACGCCCTGCGCAGATCCGAGACCCGCGCCCTGGCCCAGGCGCGGCGGGTGCTGGTCACCAGCCGATCGACTGCCGCCCTGCTCTCCGGCTATGGGGTGCCGGCAGAGCGCGTGCGGGTGGTGGAGCCCGGGACCGACCCGGCGCCGTCGGCTGCGGGTTCGGGGTCCGGGCCGTTGCGTCTGCTGTGCGTTGCCGCCCTCGTGCCACGCAAGGGCCATGACATCCTGTTCCACGCCCTGGCGGGGCTGCGGGACCGCCCCTGGCACCTGGACTGCATCGGTAGTCTGAAGCGGGACTCTGCCTGGGCGGGCGCCCTGGTCCACTTGAGGGACGAGCTCGGGCTCGCCCGGCGGGTGAGCCTTCTGGGTTCCCTCGATGACGATGAGCTGGGGCGCCGCTACGGAGCGGCGGACCTCTTCGTCCTCCCCTCCCGATTCGAGGGCTACGGCATGGCCTTCGCCGAGGCCCTTGCGCGGGGCCTGCCCATTCTGGCCGCCGACGCCGGGGCTGTGGGAGCGACCGTACCCCCCGAGGCCGGGCTGCTGGTCCCGCCGGACGACTCCGCGGCCCTGGGGCTGGCGCTCCGCCGGGTCTTGGACGACCCGACCCTTCGCCGCCGGTTCGCCGTTGGTGCGCGGACCGCCGGGGTGCGCCTCCCCACCTGGCCCCAAGCCGCTGCCGCCTTCGCCGCCGCCTTGGAGGGGATCCCGGATGGGTGATTTCAGCGCCGACTGGTTGGCCCTGCGCGAGCCGGCGGATTCCCGCGCCCGCTCCGCGGCGCTGGTGCGGCAGTTGGCGGACCGCTTCGTGGAGTCGCCGAATGGACCGGGCACAACACGATTGCGCGTGCTCGACCTCGGCTGCGGCACCGGGGCCAATCTCCGCTACCTCGCCCCCCGCCTAGCCCCCTCGCTCGGCGGCGGCCGCTGGGTGATGCAGGACTGGACCTGCGTGGACCGGAACCTTGGGCTGCTCGCCGCCCTCCCCCGCCGCACTGCGGATTGGGCAGAGGGCCTCGGCCTAAGCGCCGCCGCCCGGGGGGATGAGCTGCGCATCCAGGGGCCGGACCTTGACTGGCGGATGCGAACCCTCGCCCTAGATCTCGCCGCGGGGGCAGAGTCCCTGCCCCTGAGCGCCGGAACCCTGGTGGTCGCCTCCGCCCTGCTGGACTTGGTCTCCGGGGCCTGGCTCGCCAGCCTGCTGCGGGCCTGCGTACAGGCCGGATCCCCGCTGCTCCTGGCCCTGACCTACGACGGCCGGGTCGCGATGACGCCCGCGCACCCCCAGGACGAGACCGTTGTCGCCCTGGTCAACGCACACCAGCGTCGGGACAAGGGGCTGGGCCTCGCCCTGGGGCCAACCGCCCCCGCCCGCCTGGCGGATCTGGCGGCCGGTTTGGGCTTCTCGCTGCAGGCCGCCGTCAGCGACTGGCGCCTTGCGCCGAACGAGTCCGGGCTCCAGTCGGCGCTGATCGAGGGCTGGACGTCTGCCGCCCAAGAGCAGGCACTGGCCGTGCACACCACCACGGCGGCGCGCCTTCCGGCGGAGATCCGACAGTGGCACGAGGCCCGCCTCGCGCAAGTCGCGGCCGGCGGCTCGCGCGTCCGCGTGGGCCATCAGGATGCGCTCTTGTTCCCCCCTTGCACACCCGGCGGCGTGCAGTATCCGCATGAGGAGCGCCACGGCGGTATCTTCGCTCGACCCACTTCCGCCGGACGCGTGGACAACCGAGCGGCCCTTGTACCGGCCTCCGCAGCCGTGCAGATCTGGCCGATCTAGCCTCGCGGGCAAGGAGGTAGGGCCCGACCTACAGGCTCGCGCAGCTCCGAGCTTTCGATCGGAAGGTGCTCGGTCCCAGACATGTCAGTTCACCCGCGCACCACGGTGGTGGCACGCGTCGAAAGAGCCTGTTGCTGGCGGCTCGCGTGCCCCGGCCACCGCCCCCCCGCCAGCTGGCCCACTGTCGAGTTGCCCATCGACACATACCGTGCTGTTGCGCAGGTCCACTGGCCGGGCGCCGTGCTCGTTGTCAGCGAAGGCGGTGGACGACCGGTGCTCAGAGGCCTCCAGGACAGTCGGTCAGTCGGGGTCAAGGACGGCATTGAGAGACGCCGCGGCCGATCAATGGCCAGGACCCTATGTCAGACAAAAGCTGACAGAACTTCCAGTCTTCCTCCTATGGCGATGGGCAAGGCAGCCACCTAGTCTCGGGAGCGACCGGAGCAACACAGGAACGACGTACATGCGATATCCGCGTGGCCTGCCGGACCGCCGCGGCCTGTCCACGGCATCCGATGTTGAATCGGTGCCCAACCCCGGCACCTCCCTGGATGATCCCGGGGGACGGCTTGCCTCCCAAACTCCCAGTTAATCCGATAGGAGCAAAAAATGCATACAAGTACACGCGCCGCACTGGTTGCCTGTTCTGCGGTAACCCTGCTACTGGCCAGCACGGGCGGTGCGCTGGCGCTGGACGTGGAGGGATTGGGCGCCGATGGAGGAGCTTGGCTTTCAGATCTTCTTCGATGAGTCCCTCTCCATCCGCCAGAACCAGGCCTGCGCCAGTTGCCATGTCCCGGAGGTCGGTTGGGTCGGCGCGGACTCCGAGGTGAACCTCGGGGGCTCGGTGTATGAGGGCTCGCGCCAGAACAAGCTGGGCGACCGCAAGCCGCCGAGCTCCGCCTACGCGACCGTGTCGCCGGTCTTCTACCTCGACGCCGTGCTGGGCTTCACCGGAGGTAACTTCTGGGACGGCCGCGCGACCGGCTGGAAGCTCGGCAACCCCGCCGCCGAGCAGGCCCAGGGACCCTTCCTCAACCCGGTCGAGCAAGCCCTGCCGGATGCGGCCTGCGTCGTCAACCGGGTGTGCGAAGGCGCCTACGGCGAGTTGTTCCGCCAGGTCTGGAGCGGGGCCAACTGCGCCATCAAGTGGCCGGCGAATACCTTCGGCCAGTGCAACAGCCCCACCGGCAAGGTGAAGCTCTCCGCAAAGGATCGGGACCTGGTCAATAAGGCCTACGACCAGATCGCGCTCTCGATCGCCGCCTTCGAAGCCTCGAAGGCCAGCAACGCCTTTACCGCCAAGGTCGATGCCGTCCGCGCCGGCAAGGCGACGTTCACCGCGGAGGAGGCACGTGGACAAGCGCTCTTCGCGGCCACCGGCAAGGGGAAATGCGCTCAGTGTCACCGGGGTGCACAGCCCGGTGGTCCCTCGCCGCTGTTCAGCGACTTCGGATATGACAACCTCGGCGTGCCGAAGAACCCGCTGAACCCCTTCCTGCTCGACAACCCCAGTTGGGTGGACCCGGGCCTGGGGGGCTTCCTGGCGACGGTCCCGGACTATGCGGCCGATGCGGAGGCCAACCTCGGCAAGCACAAGGTGCCCACTACGCGCAACGTCACCCTCGGCTCCTGCGAGGCCGCGCAGCCTGGCGAGCCCTGCGTCGAGAAGGCCTATATGCACAACGGCTACTTCAAGACGCTGAAGCAGGTGGTGCACTTCTACAACACCCGCGACGTCAAGCCCCGTTGCGAGACAATGGGCATCTTTGATGCGACCGTGGACGTGGCCCTGGCCAACAACTGCTGGCCCGCCCCCGAGGTCGAGGCGAATGTCGACACCGCGCTTCTGGGCAACCTCGGGCTATCGGAGCAGGACGAGAACGACCTGGTCGCCCTGATGAAGGCGATGTCCGACGGCTACTGGGTCAAGTAGAGGCGAGACCCGGCGCGGCGGGCACCCGCCCGCCGCGTGCTGCCCATTCCCCACCCTCGGAGCGCACGCCGTCGTGTGTACGTCCTAGGCGGGACATACAAGGGTTCGGGGGCGACGCAGTGCCGGTATTAGAGTCGCGTATCTGAGCGGGAGCAGTCAGACTGATACGAAGCAGAGGGGCGACCCCGCCTTTGCCACCGATCCCGCGACCTCCGCAGCCTGCTGGGTTGACACTTGGGGTTCGAGCCCCTGCCGCACTGGGATGGCCTGGCACAGCCTGAGCCCGAAATCCTGCTCGGTCGGCGGGTCGCCCGATAGGCGACGCCCCACCTATCGGTGTCTGAGGTCCGTTGGTGCCGTGCGCGCTCCGCGCCACGACGAGCAGGCGTGTTCGCTCCCCCTTAACCCCGCAGTTTCGCCCCAGGCGCCGGCCGGTGACCCTCCTGGCACCCACGGCAGTCTTGACCTCAGACCTTGTCCGCCAGACCGCTGCTTACCTCCACAGCTCGCCATGACGCACTGGTGAAGGAAAACTGTTGCCCCTATCTGGAGAAACCGTAAGCGCCGCTGCCCTAGGTTCACGGCCGGAGGCGGCAAGCCAAAGAGAAGCCCCGATGACCCGCCAGATCCCCCAGTCCGATGCCCATCCTGGCCCCAGCCGAAGCTGGGCCCCGGCAGCCCTGATCGGGGCGGTCCTGGCCGGTGCGGCTACCACTCTGTTGAGCGGTTGCGCCTTCGAGCCCTATCCGC
>JBFZCW010000075.1:0-5571 GCA_041307765.1 Chromatiaceae bacterium | reverse complement strand
TCGAGAAAGCGGTCGATGAACTCGGTGATCGCCTCGATGGTGAGAAAGGGAACGGCGAGGATGGCGTGGACGCCGATCCCATGTTCGTAATCCCGCTGCAGGGTCCATTCCTCGAACACCTCCAGGGTGCGGGCATCGGCAAGCTGCGGCAGTTGCCGTTCGATCCAGGCGGTGCGGCTCAGTCCATCGAGTTCCCGGTAGAGGACCGGCTCCCTGGCAGGGATCACCCAATGCTTGGTCTTGGGGTCCCGATACCCGCGGCTGAAGAAGTCGGTCTCCAGATCCGGCGCCAGCTCGTAGGATCGGTCCCAGGCCAGGTCCAGGACCGCCTCGATGTAGGCGTAACGGGTGGTGCGCAGCATGGCGTTGTAGAAGATGGGCGCCCGCCGTCCGAGGAAGAGCGCACCCAGCCAGCCGTTCTCGCCGTGGATATAGTCGTGGGTGTAGAAGCGCCCGCCGAGCACCGGCTGTGCCCGGCGGATACGGTTGCGCAGGTGGATGAACTGGTCCTTCTGGCGGTGTCTCGGCAAATCGACAAAGGAGGTCCAGCGATGGCGAAGTCTCATGGGGTGGGGTCCTCTTCAGTCATGCGCGGTTCGCCTGGCGGAACCACGGATCCCGGTGCGCCGCGGTCTGCCCTGGTGTGGTGGGCTCGACCTGCTATTTCAGCAACTCATAGTTCCGGCAAGGTCGCCAGGGCCCGCAGTGGCAGGGCCTCGACGCGCTCGGCGAGCGGGAAACGGTGCTCGCCGGCGTGGACCAGATAGAGCCGTTCCAGGTCCAGATGCTCCACGGCCGAGCGGACCGACGGGGTCATGCGGGGGCTGTCGGTGAGCTTGATCTCGAAGCCCAACCGACGCTGGCCGCGGGTCACCAGCAGGTCCAGTTCAGCACCGGTGTGCAACGCCCAGAAACTGCACTCCTCGTGGCGGGCGCCGAGGGCCGCGGTGATCGCGGCGATGGCGAAGCCCTCCCAGGAGGCCCCGACCTTGGGGTGGCCGGTCAGGTCCGACAGGTTCCCCAGGCCGAGCAAGGCGTGTAGCAGACCCGGGTCGGCGATGTAGACCTTGGGTGAGCGCACCTGGCGCTTGCCCAGGTTGGCATGCCAGGGCGGCAGGATCCTGACCATATAGGTGGACACCAGCAGATCCAGGTAGTGGCGGACGGTCTTCTCCGAGACACCGAAGGCGCGGGCCAGTTCGGCACCGTTCCAAATCTGGGCGTGATAATGGGCAAGCATCTGCCAGAAGCGACGCAGTGTCTCCGCCGGTAGCCGCAACCCCAGCGCCGGCAGGTCGCGCTCCAGCAGGGTGCGGATCAACTCCTGGCGCCACCGCAGGCTGGCCTGATCGTCGCCGGCCAGGAAGGACCGCGGATAGCCGCCGCGTACCCAGCATTGTTGCCAGTACGCCTCGCCGACCTCGGCCAACCCCAGACCCGGCAGTTCATGATGCGCCACCCGCCCGGCGAGGGACTCGGCGCTGGCACGGATCAACTCCGGCGATGCGCTGCCCAGAAGCAGGAACCGAGCGGGGATGCCTGGGCGGTCGGCCAGTACCCGCAGCAGCGGGAAGAGATCGGGCCGACGTTGGATCTCGTCGAGCACCACCAGGCCCCGCAGCGGCTCCAGGGCGAGCATGGGGGCGCCAAGTCGGGTCTCGTCGCGGGGGTCCTCCAGGTCGAAACGGGTTGCGTCGCCATACTTCGCCGCAACCATGCCCGCCAGGGTGGTCTTGCCGACCTGACGGGCGCCGAGCAAGGCCACCACCGGAAACTGGTCCAGCAATCGGCTGACGGTGGCCACATGGGTGTCGCGGGGGATCATCTGGCGATGCTACCATGAAATCCTGGAGCTTGGCTCCAGCTTTTCTGGGTTGCATGGGGGCTGCTCACGCATCAGAGTCCGGTGCCCGGCGTCCGAGGACTCGGAGTCTGCTCGATCGATGTAGGCTCTCTATGGATTCCAGGTTGATGGGCTTTCTGCCCCCCATCTTCCCAACCGGCAGGCAAACGAGTGATTCGTAAGGCACTGTTTTGAGAAGATCTAATCAGATTCCCCAGGCAGGTGCGAGTGACCGTAGAGGGTCATTTTTCGCCACCAACCCGAAACCCATATTGAGCCTCGATGCAATTGGCCAGAAGTAAGCGTTTCTACCGCGCGCTCCCATACAAGGTAGCTCTAACCGTCCGGACCAACCCGTCGGCAACAGACTCCTCCGCCCCCCCAGGAGTCGCCCAAGCAACGCAAAACTCGACGCGCGACTGTCTCATAGTCAGTGACACATTCCGCGGCTGGCTAGGCGGGATCATGGCGCGAGCGCTCCTCCTGGTGCACCCGGGCCCTGGCCACCAGGTCACGTGTGGCCGAGTAGGCATCGCGGCAGAACTGTCGAAAGGGCCCTTCCAACTCCACCCTGGGCCAAACGCCGGTCCTCGGATCCAGTTGCCCAACAGCGATTTCGTACTCCGCCAGGGTATCGATGTAACGCTTGCGCTCGCTCACGTCGATGACGAGGGGGAGGTGACCCGACCTCAGCAGGGGCAGATTGGCCAGCAGCCGTGCCATGCGCCCGTTGCCATCCCAGAACGGGTGGATGTGGACGAAGCCCAAGTGCAGGTGGGCGTAGGCGTCGATGGCGTCGGTCTCGCTCAGGGTCTGGCGGCAGCTCCGGTTCAACTCGTCGAGCCAGGCGTTCATGAGCACCGGTACATCACCGGGACGCGCATACTCGATGAAGGTCTGGACCCCCTCCCGGGTGACCGCATAGGTACCGTTGGGCTCCAGCTTCCAGGCCCCGTAAGGCTTGTAGATATCGGCAACGACCGCCGTCTGAACCGCCCGATGCAGGTCGAACGAACGCCCGACCGTGACATCACTGTCCAGCCAGCCGTAGATGAGGTCAATGGCCCGGGCATGGCCAACGACCTCCTGGTGGTCCTTCAGAGGCTTGCCGGAGACCGTTAGCCCCTGCTCGATCACGAACTTGGTCTCGCCCAGCGTGAGGGTATTGCCCTCGATCGCCGTGGAACCGTGGGTCCAGAGATCACGGATCTGACACAGCAGGGCAGTACGGATATCCGCGTCCAGCCCGACGAGGGGTTTGAGGTCAGTGATGTTCATTGGCTGCGTCGCATGGGGTCAACCAGACCGCTGGTTGCTGGGTGGGGCTCCGGCCCGTGCTCCGAACTTGGGTGCGGGAATCTTCGCCCTCTGGGGGATAACAGTCCAGCAAGGATGGGCAGGTACAGGAGCAGCGCGGGTGCCCTCCCCGTCCGGTGCATCGGCAAATTACGCCAATCGATACCAGTGGAGAGCCCAAAGAACCGCCGACGGGTCTTGGTCTAGCAACGGGGTCAATACGGTCCAGGCACACGGTGGCGAGCCAATGGTCGTCGAACAGTTGGGTGCTGGAGAGGCGCTCCTATCCGCCCTCCCCCGCCACAGCTCCGGCTGGTAGTTGCAGCGGCCTGTAAACATCCCGTGCGACCCGCATTGTCTGCCAACAGGCGCTGACCTCCATGGGCAGACCCGCGGCCAGGAGTTGGGCGTGCAATTCCTGGGGTCGGCTCGGCGTTGACGGGCGCATGGCCGATTTCCATTCGCTGCCCGCCGGACGCGCGGAGTACTCTTTCCGCGTCGGATACTGGCAAGCAGGACCTTTCATTGGCACAACACGTTTGCCGTCCCATGACCGTTCGTGTTGGAACCTTGGGATGGGCCGACATGTAGGTCATCCGTGCCGCCGGATCCAGGACTCCAGGTCTTGGCGCGGGATCACATCGAGGATTCGCAGCACCTTGCCCGGTTGCCAGTGCACCATCATGCGGTAGTCGAGGCTCAAGCGGATACGGTAGTGCTCCGGCAGACGTTCGATTGGCTTGGTCTGGCGCCAGATGGCCGCCTCGTGCGATGCAAAGCGCCCAGCGGCCAGGATCGCCTTGGCCGCGAGCGACGGCGGAAGGGACGCCAGGGACTTGCGGAAGGCCTCCGTATAGTCCGGCAGGATCGGTCTGCCCGTGGGTTCGACGCCCCCAGCCTCCTCCGCAGCTCCAGGGTCTTCCGCTGGGGTCTCTGGTTGCGACATTTCGGCAAGCTTCTTGCGCTCGTTGGCCAACATCCTCCGCAGTTGCCGTCGCTCCGTCTGCTGCTCACCAATCTCCGCCTTCAGGCCGGCCACCTGGTTGCGCAAGCGCCGCAGCGCGGCCTCCCTCTCTGAGTCAAAGGCCTCCGCCACGTCGATCTTCTGAGGACCGGCAAGCGAACCGCGGGCCTCCTCCAACTCTGCGCCAGCGGTCCGGAGCGCCTGTTCGGTCTGACGCAGGGCCTGCTTCTTTTCCTCCAAGGCGGTAAGGGTTGCGTTCAGGTCGTTGGTCAGCCGCTCGATCGCCCGGTTTTCTGCCTGGGCCTTCTCCTGAATCTGGGTGCGATCCTCGATCCAGTCGAAGAGGACCTCGGCTGGATCGCCGTCCGCCGCGAGGTCGAGGTCGACCCGTGCATCGCCGATGACTTCAAGCAACATGGCGTTGTCGAGATGTCGCTCCGGATTGCTCGCGATTGCCGCGCGGGCAAAGGCGATCGCCAGCGCGGGGTGGCGAGGGGCAAAGTCGTAGGCAAGACGGATGAGGGGCTCGTCAAACTCGGTCTCTTTGTCCGAGGTTTGGCACACGGCCTTGCGGCAGTCACGTTCCAAGGGCTCGAACCGCGCGGGGTTTTCCAAGAGGTCGAAGCGAAACGCAATGGCTTCGGGCTGCCACCAGGCATGATCGCCACAGTGGTCGCTGATCCTGCGGGCAACCTCCAGGTCCCCGGCTTGCAGGACGTCTGAGATCAGATCTTCGAAGTGTCCTTGGTCGAAGGGCGGCTCTGTCGAACGTCGCTCCCATTCGAGCAGCATCTCGAAGGCCAAGGCCCGCAGTCCAAAGGCCAGTGCACGTTGGTAGCCGGCGTGAAGCTGGCCCTCACTGAGCGCGGCCGGCGTCAGCCTTTTCAACTCGTGGGCCCGCATACTGAGGATCACCGCCGGGTCATCGACCAACCCGGGCTTGGTCTTCAGATCGGTTCTGGTGGCACCGGCATACTGGGAGGCGTCGCGCAGCAAGTCCTGATCCTTGGCATAGCAGCATTTCTTGTACTTCTGTCCGCTGCCGCAGTGACAGGGGTCATTGCGTCCAAGCTTGGGGAGGGGCCGCCGCACCGTGTAATCACCGCCGACGATACTGTGGGGTCTTTGCTCGGGCTCTGGAGAGCTGAAACTCGCTCCAGCGGGGGATGCGGTCATCGCCTGGGGTTTGGGGTTCATCCAGGATCAACAACGATTCGGCGAGCAAGAACTGGATCTCGGGTGAGCGAGCGGCATGCTCAAGCTTCCTGACCACCTTGCGGATGGGTTGCGGGTCTAGGTGGAACTTGGTGGTCAGCTCGGCGGCCAGCCGGGCGGCGTAGGTTCGCCGTTCGAGAGGCAACTCGTCTGCGGCGACGGTCGCCAACAAGGGTTCGATCGCGTCTCCGTCCTGGAGCCCGAAGCAAGGGGTCAGATCGAGGATGTCCTCACAGACCCCAAGACAGTCACA
>JBFZCW010000074.1:0-7864 GCA_041307765.1 Chromatiaceae bacterium | reverse complement strand
TGAGCCGGGACGAGGTCCTTGCCGCGGCCCGCCGCATTCACGCAGGAGACTGAGATGTCCGCCCAATGCGAAGTCACAGCCAAGGTGGCGGCCCATGCCCCTTTGTCCTTTTTCGAGCGCTGGCTGACCCTGTGGGTGTTCCTCTGCATCCTCGCCGGTATCGCGGCCGGGCAGCTCTTCCCGGCGCCCTTCCAATGGCTTGGGCGAATGGAGGTGGCGCGGGTCAACGTTCCAGTGGGACTGCTCATCTGGGTGATGATCATCCCCATGCTGGTGAAGGTGGACTTCGGCGCCTTGCACGAGGTTCGGCGACACGTGCGCGGGATCGGTGTCACCCTGTTCGTCAACTGGCTGGTGAAGCCCTTCTCCATGGCCTTCCTCGGTTGGCTGTTCATCCGTCAACTGTTCGCCCCCTGGCTCCCCGCCGAGCAGATCGACAGCTATATCGCCGGGCTGATCCTGCTGGCCGCCGCCCCCTGCACCGCGATGGTCTTCGTGTGGAGCCGTCTGACCGGGGGCGATCCGCTCTTCACGCTGTCCCAGGTGGCGCTCAACGACACCATCATGATCTTTGCCTTCGCCCCCTTGGTCGGGCTGCTGCTGGGGATCTCGGCCATCACCGTTCCCTGGGACACCCTGTTCACCTCGGTGGTGCTCTACATCGTCATCCCGGTGATCCTCGCCCAGATCTGGCGGCGGCGACTGCTCAAAGGCGGCCAGGGGCACTTCGATGCGGTGATGGAGAGGATCGGACCCTGGTCGATCTCCGCCCTGCTCGCCACGCTGGTGCTGCTGTTCGCCTTCCAGGGCCAGGCGATCATCGACCAGCCCCTGATCATCGCCCTGCTGGCGGTGCCCATCCTGATACAGGTCTTCTTCATCTCGGCGCTGGCCTACTGGCTCAACCGCGTCTTTCGCGAACAACACAGTGTCGCGTGCCCCTCGGCCCTGATTGGGGCGTCCAACTTCTTCGAGCTGGCGGTGGCGGCGGCTATCTCGCTGTTCGGCTTCCAGTCTGGCGCAGCCCTGGCGACGGTGGTGGGCGTGCTCATCGAGGTGCCGGTGATGCTGCTCGTGGTCAAGATCGTCAACCAGAGCAAGGGCTGGTATGAGGCCGGCCTTGCCAACTCGACCTGATCAACACCACAGTCGCACTGGATCGGCGTGCGGCTGACGGGTCGATGGCGCCGATCGGCAAGGCGGATTCAGTTGCAGCCCAACGCCGATCACTTTCCGATACAGAAGCCGGCAAATATCCGTCCCAGCAGATCGTCAGCACTGAAGGATCCGGTGATCTCCCCTAGCGCATGCTGCGCCTGGCGCAGGTCCTCGGCCACCAGCTCGCCGGAGGCGGTGGCGGCGAGTACGGCGGCGGCTTCACCCAGGTGGTCCAGTGCCCTGCCGATGGCGTCGAGGTGTCGGCGGCGGGCCAGGAACTCCCCGCCGGTGCCCACTCCCTGACCACTGCGGAAGCCGGCAACCGCCTTCAGGTGCGCACGCAGATCGGCGAGCCCGACCCCACTGCGGGCAGACAGGGCGACCTCTGGCCCGGCCGGGGTCGCGCGCAAGCCTGGGGCTTCCCCTGTCAGGTCGATCTTATTGCGGATGTAGGTGACGGCAACCCCGGGGGGCAAGTGGGTGTCGGCAGACCCTGCGTCCGGGGCCGTTCCGGCATCCCCAGCGAACACCCAGAGGACCCGGTCGGCCTGCGCGATCTGGCCCTGGGCGCGGCGAATGCCCTCCGCCTCGATGGCGTCTGCGGCCTGGCGTAGCCCGGCGGTGTCGGTGATATGAAGGGGCATGCCGTCGATCTGGATCTCGGCACGCAGCAGGTCCCGGGTCGTCCCGGGGATGTGACTGACGATGGCGGTGTCGGCCCCGGACAGGGCGTTGAGGAGGCTGGATTTGCCGGCGTTCGGGGGACCGGCGATGACCAGGCGCAAGCCCTCGCGCACGAGCTGCCCCTGGCGGGCATCGGCGAGCAGGGCTTGGGTATCGGCAATCAGGCGGTCGAGGTCGGCCGTGACCTGAGCGTCCGCAAGGAAGTCCACCTCCTCCTCTGGAAAGTCCAGGGCGACCTCGCAGTACACGCGCAGTTGGGTGAGCGCCTCCACGAGGGACTGGACGCGCCGGGATAGGACCCCCTGCAGGGTGCGTTGGGCGAGTCTGGCGGCGGTTTCGGTTCCGGCTTCGATGAGGTCGGCCACCGCCTCGGCCTGGGCAAGATCGAGCTTCCCGTTGAGAAAGGCGCGCTCAGAAAACTCGCCGGGGCGGGCTAGACGGGCCCCCAGATCGAGGGTCCGGTGCAAAAGCAGGTCCATGACCACCGGGCCGCCGTGGCCCTGCAGCTCCAACACGTCCTCCCCGGTGAAGGAGTTCGGCGCGGGAAAGTAGAGGGCTAGCCCAGCGTCGATGTCGGTTCCGTCGCCGCCCCGGAAGCGGCTTAGAGTGGCATAGCGGGGACGAGGCAGGTGGCCAAGCAAGGTCCGGGCGATGCCCGCCACGGCGGGTCCGGAGACGCGGACGATACCCACGCCGCCGAACCCGGGCGGGGTGGCCACGGCGGCGATGGTCTCCGCCACGGACTCCGCCGAAGGCGCGCCTACTTGGCCGCTGCCTCGATCTTGCGGGTGATGTGCCACTGCTGGGCGATGGACAGAATGTTATTCACCGTCCAATAGAGGACCAGACCCGCAGGGAAGAAGGCGAAGAACACGGTGAACACGAACGGCAAGGCCATCATCACCTTGGCCTGGATCGGATCCGGCGGCTGCGGGTTGAGCTTCTGCTGGATGTACATCGACACACCCATGAGCAGCGGCAGGACGAAGTAGGGGTCCGGCGCCGTCAGGTTCTGCAGCCACAAGGCGAAGGGGGCCTGGCGCAGCTCCACGCTCTCCAGCAGAACCCAATACAGGGCGATGAAGACCGGGATCTGGATCACAATGGGCAGGCAGCCCCCGAGGGGGTTGATCTTCTCCTTTTTGTACAGCTCCATCATCGCCTGGTTGAGGCGCTCCTTGTCGTCGCCGTAGCGGTCCTTCAGGGCCTGCATACGCGGGGTGACTTGGCGCATGTGGGCCATCGACTTGTAACTGGTCTCTGACAGCGGATAGAAGGCGGCTTTGATCAGGATGGTCAGGATAATGATCGACCAACCCCAGTTGCCGACCACGGAGTAGATCTTGCTCAACAGCCAATGGATGGGCTGGGCGATGATGGCCAGCATCCCATAGTCGACTGTCAGATCGAGCCCTGGGGCAATGGCAGCCAGCGGCTCCGGGGTCTTGGGGCCGATGTACAGGCCGTCCTCGAAGCTGTGGGTGGCCCCCGGCGCTAGGCTGGCAGCCGGGCTGTACTTGCCGATGATGTATCGGCTGTCTGCCAGGACGTTGGTGTAGAAGGTGTCGGACTGGCCCCGCGGCGGCACCCAGGCGGAGACGAAATAGTGCTGCATCATGGCGATCCAGCCATCGGTCACGGCCTTGTTCAGGCGCTCGGAACGCATATCGTCGAAGGCGATCTTCTTGTACTTGTCTGCTGGACTCCAGTAGGCGCCGCCGGTAAAGGTGTAGACGAACTGGGCTTCGTTGGGATCGTGAAGCTCGGTGCGTTGGAGCTGGTTGTAACCGCGTACGGTCAAGTCTGCCCCGGTTGCGTTGCGGACCTCCTGGGTCACCTGGACTAGGTAACTCCCGCGCTCGAAGCGGTAGCGCTTCACCACCTGAACCCCGGTGTCCTGACCCCAGGTCAGCTCCACGACCAGGATGTCGTCCCGTTCGCCCAGGGTGTAGCTGGTTTGGGCGCTGGTGAAGATCGCCTCATGGGTCGGCACCGACTGCGGGTCGGTCCCCAACAGCCCGGACTGGGCGATGAACATGTTCGGCGGCTCGGGCTTGAAGAGCCGAAACTTGTCCTCCGGCCGCTCGGGATCGATGGGGTAATGCTTGAGCCAGACGCTGGAGACGGTACCGCCGCGCGGGGAGATCTCCAGTCGGAGTACATCCGTCTCGACGCTGATCGGCGCCAAGGGCGAGACCGGACTGGACCCAGGGACAGCCTTGGCATCCGTCGGCGCTGGAACCGGCGTGGCGGCGGCGACAGAGGCAGCGGCATCGGGCACACCCTCCGGAACCTGGGCCTGGTCGGCTGCCGGTGCCGGGGCAGCGGTGCCCGCAGGCGCCTGTTCCTGAGCGACCGGTTGGCGGGCCTGGCCATAGTCATGCTCCCAGGCCTGGTAGATCAGGACCAGCACAACGGCCAGGGAGAACAGGAGCATCAACCGCAGGTTATCCATGGGACCATCTCTCCGGTAACCATTATTCGGGACGCGGCGCGGCCCGGTTGGGGTGCTTAGGCGCGGTCGCCGAAGGTGGGACAAGATCGACACCGCCCTCGTGCCAGGGGTGGCAGCGCGAGAGGCGGCGCACAGCGAGCCAGGTACCGCGCAGGGCGCCGTGGGTCTGGACGGCCTCGGCGGCGTAGTGGGAACAGCTCGGGTAAAACCGGCAGTGGTTACCGAGCAGCGGGCTGACCAGGTACTGGTAGGCCCGGATCAGGCCGATGAGCAGCTTGCGCATAGCTGTTTCCGAATGCGCGCCCAGTGGGTAGCCAGGGATGCGAGCAATTGGGAGTTCTCGGCGGCGACCGCGTCGCGTCGGCACATGACCACCATATCTAACCCCTGCAGGCCCGGCCGTTGTTTGCGAAAACTCTCTCTCACCAGGCGCTTCAGGCGATTGCGGTCAACCGCTCGACGGGCGCATTTCTTCGCAATGGCAAGCCCCAGACGTGCCTGGCAGTCGGTATTGAGCCGGACCAGGACGGTGAAGTAGGCATCGACGGATTTACTGGGGCGCTCAAAGACCCGCTGGAACTGTGTCTTGTGGAGCAGCCGCGCGGAGCGGGGAAGGCGCTCGCCGCCTGGGACCTGTTCAGGTTCCTCGCCTAACTGCCGCAGCGCCTCGGTGGCAATCTCCTGGCCTGGGCTAACCTGGCAGCGATCCCTGGAAGTCGGGGCGCGGGTCAGCGGGGCGTCAGCCGCGCACGACCCTTGGCACGGCGGGCCTGCAAGATCTTACGGCCGTTCCGCGTAGCATTGCGGGCCCGAAAGCCGTGGGTCCTGGCGCGCTTGAGGCGGCTGGGTTGAAAGGTCTGCTTCATCGCGGCAATCCCTGAGTCGGTGCCTGGGCGCCGGGCCCGGCGGGTCGGTTCAAAAAGACGACGAAGTGTAGTGAGCGACCGGGCTGGCGTCAATCTGTATCACAGCCTTCCCACCCCATCCTGGCTGTGGATAAGTCCGCCGCAGGGGGCTAGACTCCGCCTCCCTGGATTACGCCTGGACCTGACCCGGCCCAACCCGCCAGCCATGAGAAAGTCCCTGGAGCCACCTCGGTGCGCCCTGGGTCATCGCCAGCCATTGCTTGCCCCAAGCAGGAGAGACCGATTCGTGGACGTCTGGAAGAAATGTGTTGAGTTGCTGAAGGGGGATTTGAGCGCTGCGGAATACAACACCTGGATACTTCCGCTGCAGGCCTCGCAGGCAGAGGGGCAGCTGCGCCTCTTCGCCCCGAACAAGTTCGTCAAGGACTGGGTCAGCCAACATTACCACCGGCAGATCCAGGAGCTGTGCGCCCACCTGAGTCAGGGGGCCATCAGTTCCCTGGCCTTCGAGGTTGGGAGCCTGAAGCGGCCAAGGGCGGGTCAGGGGCCGAGAGACGGCTCTGATGCGGCCGGACCAGACGCCCAGGCTCAGGCCGAGGCGCGCACCCAGCGTCGCGCCGAAGGCAACCTGAATGCCGAGTTCAGCTTCGACACCTTCGTCGAGGGCAAGTCGAATCAGATCGCACGGGCCGCCTCGATCCAGATCAGCAGCAACCCCGGAACCGCCTACAACCCGTTATTCATCTACGGCGGCGTGGGGCTGGGCAAAACCCACCTGATGCACGCCGTGGGCAACATGGTCATCGACAACAACCCAAACGCCCAAGTCGTCTACCTGCACTCTGAGCGCTTCGTCTCCGAGATGGTCAAGGCTCTGCAGCACAACCGCATTGACGAGTTCAAGAAGCGCTACCGTTCTGTCAACGCACTGCTCATCGATGACGTGCAGTTCTTCGCCGGAAAGGAGCGATCCCAGGAAGAATTCTTCCACACCTTCAATGCCCTGTTCGAATCGCGCCAGCAGATCGTGCTCTCCAGCGACCGCTTTCCCAAAGAGGTGACGGGACTGGAGGAACGCCTCAAGTCGCGTTTCGGCTGGGGCCTGACCGTGGCCATCGAGCCCCCTGACCTGGAGACCCGGGTCGCTATCCTGCAGAGCAAGGCGAGTTGGCTGGGCATCCATCTGCCTGAGGATGTGGCCTTTTTCGTCGCCCGGAGGATAAGATCCAACATTCGCGAGTTGGAGGGGGCACTGCGGCGCTTGGGAGCCAATTCCGAGTTCACCGGCAAGCCCATCAGCATGGACTTCGCCATGACGGCGTTGCGGGACATGCTCGCAGCCCAGGACAAGCAGGTCACCATCGAGAACATCCAGAAGACGGTTGCCGAGTACTACAAGCTCAAGACCAACGACATGCTCTCCAGCAAACGCAACCGCTCCGTCGCCCGCCCGCGGCAGATCGCCATGGCCCTGGCAAAGGAGCTGACCCGGCACAGCCTGCCAGAAATCGGCAGCGCCTTCGGCGGGCGGGACCACACGACGGTGCTGCATGCCACCCGTAAGGTCAAGGAGCTGCGGGAGTCCGACTCCGGGCTGGAAGAGGACTATCGAATCCTGTTGAGAACCCTGACCTCGTGAAGGGGACAAGCTGTGGATGCCTTTCGGCGCACCATTCCGTCCACAGGTTCTCAAGTGCCCGTACCGCGCCTGTCCAGCTCGATAGGTTCCTGCAACCCTCTGAAAAGACGTTCCATCGTGCCGTGTTGGCGGTTATCGACAGGGCTAACAGTAACAACAAGCTAGAGAACTAAGAGAGTTTGTTATGCAGATTCTGACCAATCGCGAGCACCTCCTGCCGGCCTTGCTGCGGGGGACCGGGGTGGTGGAGCGGCGCCAGACGCTGCCGATCCTCGGCAACTTTCTCTTAAGCGCCGGCGAGGGCGGGGCGGTGGA
The DNA here is from genome assembly GCA_041307765.1 of Chromatiaceae bacterium. Lineage (GTDB taxonomy): Bacteria > Pseudomonadota > Gammaproteobacteria > Chromatiales > Chromatiaceae > DYRB01. The sequence goes on along the minus strand of JBFZCW010000074.1, from coordinate 747 downwards.
GCTGGTTGGAACGGACCTGGAGCTCGAGATCCGCACCAGCTTTTCCGCGACGGTCAAGGGGCCCGGCACCGTCACCCTCCCGGCCCGCAAGATCACCGACATCTGCCGCGCCCTGCCGGATGGAGCCGACATCCGCATCAAGGTCGAGGGGGACAAGGCGATCGTCAGCTCTGGGCGCGGACGCTACACCCTGAGCACTCTTCCTGCGGACGGCTTCCCCCTGATGCAGCCGGAGGTGGACGGGATCTGCCTGGAGTTGGAGCAGAACCAGCTACGCAAGCTCCTTGAGAAGACAGCCTTCGCCATGGCCCAACACGACGTGCGCTATTACCTCAACGGACTCCTGTTCGAGGTCCGTCCAGGCGGGCTCACCGCCGTGGCCACCGACGGCCACCGGCTCGCCAAGGTGGAGATCGACTGCGAGAGCGACGTGAGCGAGGCCACCCAGGTCATCCTGCCCGGCAAGACCGTCTCCGAGCTCAAGCGCCTCTTGGTCGGCACCGACGACATGACCCGCATCCGGATCTCCGAGCGGACCATCCAGCTGCAGATGGGCGAGACTCAGGTCACCTCCAAGCTCATCGACGGACGCTACCCGGAGTATGACCGGGTCATACCCCGTAACCCCGACCGCTTGGCGGTCGCGGACAGATACGCCCTACGCCAGGCCCTGACACGCACGGCCATCCTCTCCAACGAGAAATACAAGGGCGTACGGGTCACCTTCGACACCGGCCTGCTGCGCCT
>JBFZCW010000073.1:0-6861 GCA_041307765.1 Chromatiaceae bacterium | reverse complement strand
CGCATCCAGCTCACCAAGTTCGCCTACATTCAGCCCGACATCCAATACGTGGTGCAGCCCGGCGGCACCGGCAACATCCCGGACGCCACCGTGATCGGGATGCAGTTCGGCGTCTCGCTTTGAATCGCGTCCAGCACGACGGACGAGGTTTCCGCCGGCGGGGATCTCTGAGCGATTCAAGAACGTCGGTGTAAACGCGATTCAACCTAATTCAATCAGTTTATTTTTCTAAACCGCGCCCCGCCGAAGCCGAGACGGGCTTCAGGGGCTGGTCCAACCAAGGACAACGCGCTCCACTCCGGACGCGGTTTAGAAAACGGAGGAACGGCATGATTTCACTCGATCCAAGAGCGGTGCGACTCGGCGCGACGGCCGCGGACAAGACGGACGCCATCCGCCAGGTCGGCCAGATCCTGATCGATGCCGGGTTCATCGAGCCTGGCTACGTGGACAGCCTGCTGGCCCGCGAGAAGGTCGCCAACACCTTTCTCGGCAACGGCATCGCCATCCCCCACGGGGTTCCCAAGGACCGCGGCCTGATCAAACAGACCGGTGTGGCGGTACTCCAGGTCCCGGCGGGCGTGGAATGGAACCCCGGCGACCGGGTGCAGCTGGTGGTGGGGATTGCAGCCAAGTCCGATGAGCACTTGCAGATCCTGTCCAACCTGACCGATGTCCTGGGCGACCCGAACGAGGCCGCGCGCCTGGCCCATACCACCAATCCTGAGGACATTCAGCAACGCCTGTCCTCCGGTGCACCGGCCACGGAGCGGCCGGCGCCGGAGGCCCTGCCCGCGGACCTTGCGTACCACTTCGACCAGGTCATCGCCGGCGCCCACGGCCTGCACGCCCGTCCGGCAACAGCCCTGGTGGGCGTCGCCAAGGGCTTCGAGGCGACGATCCGGGTGCGCCATGGCGACCGCGCCGGGGATGCCAAGAGCCTGATCGCGCTGTTGAATCTGGGGATCGAGTCGGGCGCGACCATCCGCGTCATGGCGGAGGGCCCGGATGCGGAGGCGGCCCTGGCCGCCCTGCGGGAGGCCATCGCAGCAGGCCTGGGGGAAGAGGATGAGGCGGCGCCCGCCGCGGTCTTGGAGCAGCCGGCGATCGCCTGGGAGGGGCACAGCATCCTGGGGGTGGCCGCATCGCCGGGGCTGGCCCTGGGGCCCCTGTGGCGCTATCAGCGCGGCAAGATCGTGGTGGCCGCCACTGCCCGCGACCCTGCTGCCGAGCTGAGCCGCCTGGACCGCGCCATCGAGGCCGCCAAGCGCGAGCTGGCCGAGCTGTACCAGGAGGTCAAGACCAGGGCCGGCGCCGGAAAGGCCGCCATCTTCCTGGCCCACGCCGAGTTCCTGGAGGACCTGGGCCTGATCGAGACGGCCCGGGACCTGATCCGTACCGACGCCCGCAGCGCGGGCTACGCTTGGGAGCAAAGCTACGGGCAACAGGCCAAGGCCCTTGCCGCCCAGACCGACGCCCTGCTGGCCGCCCGCGCCGTGGATCTCCGCGACGTCGGCCGGCGGGTGCTGCGCACCCTGGCCGAGCGCATCGAGGATGCCCCCACACCGCCGCCCACCCCGGTGATCCTGGTCGCCGACGAGCTCAGCCCGTCGGATACGGCGCGCCTGGACCCAGCCCTGGCGCTGGGCATCTGCACCGCCGCGGGCGGGCCGACCTCGCACACGGCCATCATTGCCCGATCGCTCGGCATCCCCGCAGTGGTCGGGGCCGGCGACTCGGTGCTGGACCTGGCCGACGGCACCGCCTGCGTGCTCGACGGCAACAGCGGGACCCTGGTGGTGGCCCCAACGGCGGCCGACCAGGCTAACGCCCGCCAGGCCCAGGCGGACCTCGCCATTCAGCGCGAGACGGAGCGCCGGGCCTGCTACCAACCCGCAATCATGACCGACGGGACCCGCATCGAAGTGGTGGCCAACATCGCCGCGCCGGAGGAGGCTGCCAAGGCGGTCGAGGGCGGCGGCGAGGGCGTGGGGCTGCTGCGCACCGAGTTCCTGTTCCTCGGCCGCGACCAGGCCCCCACCGAGGACGAACAGGTCGCAGCCTACGGCGAGATGATCCGTGCCCTTAACGGCCTACCGATCATCATCCGTACCCTGGACATCGGCGGCGACAAGGAGGTGCCTTATCTCTCCATGCCGGCGGAGGAGAACCCATTCCTGGGCGAGCGTGGCATCCGCCTGTGCCTGAACCGACCCGAGCTGTTCCGCACCCAGTTGCGGGCCATCTTCCGCGCCGCGGCCAAGGGCCCGGTACGCATCATGTACCCGATGATCTCGACCCCGGAGGAGCTCAAGCGCGCCAAGGCCCTGACCGAGGAGGTGCGCCTGGAGTTGGGGGCCGACCCGGTGGAGATCGGCATCATGATCGAGGTCCCGTCCGCGGTGATGATGGCCGCGGAGCTGGCCGCCGAGGTCGACTTCTTCTCCGTCGGCTCCAACGACCTGACCCAGTACTGCCTGGCGGTGGACCGGATGCACCCGGTGCTGTCGCGCCAAGCCGACGGCCTGCACCCGGCGGTGCTGCGCATGATTGACCTGACCGTGCGGGCCGCCGACAAGGCCGGCAAGTGGGTCGGGGTCTGCGGCGGCATCGCCGGCGACCCACGCGGCGTGGTGATCCTCGCCGGGCTGGGCGTCAAGGAGCTGTCGGTCAGCATCCCGAGCATCGCCGCGGTCAAGGCCCAGATCCGCGGGCTGTCCATGGATCAGGCCCGCGGCCTCGCCACCCGGGCACTCGCCTGCGACAACGCCGCCGCCGTCCGGCGGCTGCGCTGAAGGAGGCCCCAGCCATGACCCACACCCAGCGCATTGCCACCTTGAGCCTCAACCCGGCCATCGACCAGACGGCCCGGGTGCCCAACTTCACCGCCGGGCGCGTCAACCGGGTCGAGTGGGAGCAGTCCGACGCCGGCGGCAAGGGGGTCAACGTCGCCTCCTTCCTGGCCGACGCGGGGATCCCGGTCGCCGCCACCGGTCTGCTCGGCGACGCCAACGCCGAGCCCTTCGTCGAGCTCTTCGCCCGCAAGGGCATCGCAGACCGTTGCGTACGACTGCCCGGGCGAACCCGGGTCAACGTCAAAATCGTTGATGCTGTCCTGGACCAGGTCACAGACATCAACTTCCCGGGGCTGGCGCCGGGGTCAGGGGACCTCGACCAGCTCATGGGAGCCATCGATGGGCTCTGTGCCGAGACCGACTGGTTCGTGCTGTCCGGCAGCCTGCCGGCTGGGGTGCCGACGGGGATCTATGCCGACTTGGTGCGCCGCCTCAAGGGCCTGGGCAAGATCGTGGTGCTCGACGCCAGCGGGGCGCCCTTTGCCGCGGCCGTGCCCTGCGGCCCCGACATCGTCAAGCCGAACATCGACGAGTTGGGCGAGCTAGTCGGCCGGCCGCTGGGGTCCCAGGGCGAGGTTCTCGCCGCCGCCCGGACCCTGATCGACCAGGGGGTCGGCTTGGTGGCCGTCTCCATGGGGGCCGACGGGGCCCTGTTCGTCGAGCGCCAGGGGGCCGTGCTCGCCGTCCCGCCCGCCATTGTCGTCAAGAGCACCGTGGGCGCGGGCGATGCCATGGTGGCGGGCATCGTCACCGGCACCCTGCGGGGGTTGGACCTGTCCGGCCGCGCCCGGCTCGCGACCGCCTTTTCCCTCGGCACCCTGGGCGAGGTCGGGCCCAACCTGCCCGATCCCGCCGTCATCGACGTCTTCACCGCGCGCGTCCAGATCCAACCGCTCAGCCAGAATTGATCCCGGAGAAACCCATGGCAAGACTCATTGCAGTCACCTCCTGCCCGACGGGCATCGCCCACAGCATGATGGCGGCGGAGGCGATCAAGAAGACGGCGGCCCTGATGGGCCACGAGATCCAGGTGGAGGTCCACGGTGCCGAGGGGACCACCAGTCCGCTGTCCCCGGAGACCGTTGCTGCCGCCGACGCGGTTCTGATCGCCGCCGACATCCACGTCGAGTTGGAGCCCTTCGGCGACAAGCCTCGGCTGACGGTCTCCACCAGCCGGGCCATCCGCGACCCCAAGGCGGTGCTCGGCGAGGTACTGGCCCTGGTTCCCGGGCTGGCCGCCGCTGAGGCGGCGCCGGTGGAGAGGCCGGCGGAGGAGCCGATGACGGCGCGGGCCGTGCCGGTCGGCAAGCGCATCGTCGCCATCACCGCCTGCCCGACCGGGATCGCCCACACCTTCATGGCGGCGGACGCGCTGAAGAAGGCCGCCGCCGCGGTCGGGGACGAGATCGCCGTGGAGACTCAGGGATCGGTCGGTGCCAAGAACCAGCTAACCCCCGAGCAGATCGCCGCCGCGGACCTGGTCATCATCGCCGCGGACACTCACGTCGATCCGGGGCGCTTCGCCGGCAAGCCTCTCTACACGACCTCGGTTGGCGCGGCGGTGAAGGGTGCCGCGGACCTGATCGCCAGGGCCAAGGTCGAGGCGACCACCGCCGCCGGAGCGGCCCCCGCGCCCACGGCCGCGGCCAAGACGGGGAGGAGCAAGATGGAGGGCCCCTACAAGCACTTGCTGACCGGGGTGTCCTACATGCTGCCCATCGTGGTCGCAGGGGGGCTCTGCATCGCCCTCTCCTTCGTCTTCGGCATCGAGGCGTTCAAGCAGGAGGGCACCCTGGCCGCGGCCCTGATGGACATCGGGGGGGGTGCCGCCTTCAAGCTCATGGTCCCGATCCTGTCCGGCTACATTGCCTACTCCATCGCGGACCGCCCCGGGCTGACCCCAGGGCTGATCGGCGGCATGCTGGCCATGAACCTGGAGGCCGGGTTTCTTGGAGGCATCGTCTCCGGCTTTCTCGCCGGCTATATCGCGCTGCTAATCCGCGACCGGGTCCATGTGCCCCAGCACTTCGAAGGGCTGAAGCCGGTGCTGATCATCCCGCTCCTGTCCACCCTGGCGGTGGGGCTCCTGATGATCTACGTGGTCGGCGCGCCGGTGAAGGCGATCATGGATGGGCTGACCCAGTTCCTCCAGGGCATGGGTTCCACCAATGCCGTGATCCTTGGGCTCATCCTCGGCGGCATGATGGCGGTGGACATGGGCGGCCCGGTCAACAAGGCCGCCTATACCTTCGCCGTCGGGCTGCTCACCAGCGACACCTTCATGCCCATGGCGGCGGTGATGGCGGCGGGCATGACCCCGCCGCTCGGGATCAGTATCGCCACCCTGATCGGCGGCAATCGCTTCACTCAGGCCGAGCGCGAGGCGGGCAAGGCGGCCGGGGTGCTGGGGCTGTCCTTCATCACCGAGGGGGCCATCCCCTTCGCGGCCAAGGACCCGCTGCGGGTCATCCCCTCTGCCATCCTCGGCTCGGCCGCCGCTGGGGCCCTGTCCATGTACTTCTCGGTCGGGCTGCGGGCACCCCACGGCGGCGTCTTCGTGCTGGCCATCCCGAATGCGGTCAGTCACCTGGCCTGGTATGCCCTGGCGATCCTCGTCGGCACGGCGCTGACGACCGTCGCACTGCTGGTCCTGAAGCCGTCGCTGGAGGAACCCAATCCGGCTGCCGCGGTGGGCCTTCCAGCCAAGTAACGCCCAGCGGCCCCAGCGCGGGACGAGTGGGTCTGGGCTCTAAACTTTTGGAGACGAAACCATGTTGCATCGCCATACCGTCGGGATCATCGGCACCGGACAGGTGGGGATGGCTGCGGCCTCGGCCCTGTTCCAGCAGCGCATTGCCAACGAGCTGATCCTGGTCGACCTCGATCGTCGTCGGGCCGAGGGCGAGGCGATGGACCTGATGCATGCCCAGGGCTACGTGGGACGGCGGCGGGTCCGGGCCGGGGACTATCAGGACCTGGCCGACGCCCAGATCGTGATCGTCACCGCTGGGGTCGGCCAGCGACCGGGGGAAGACCGCCCGTCACTCCTGAACCGCAACGCCGCAGTCTTCCGCGGAATCGCCGAGCAGCTGGACCGCCACGCGCCCGAGGCGATCCTGCTGATCGCCTCCAACCCGGTGGACGTCCTGACCTATGTGATGCAGGCGCTCTCGGCGCGGCCCCACGAGCGCGTGATCGGCACCGGGACCATGCTGGATACTACCCGGCTGCGCAGCCTGCTCGCGGAGCACTATCAGGTGGACCCACGCTCGGTCCATGCCCTGATCCTGGGCGAGCATGGGGACTCCGAAATCGCAGTCTGGAGCGGGGCCAATATCGGCGGCACACCCGTCCTCCACAACACCATCCTCGGCAAGCCCTACGATCCCGCCCTGCTGGAGTCCGTCCTGACCCAGGTGCGCCGCGCCGCTTATGAGATCATCGAGCGCAAGGGCTACACCAACTGGGCCATCGGGCTGGTGCTGGCCCATCTGGTGCGCACCATCCAGGAGGATCAGGGCAGCGTGCTGCCCATCAGCGTACGGCTCCATGGCGAGTACGGTATCGACGAAGTCTGTCTCAGCATCCCGGTCGCGGTGGGACTTCATGGCGCGGGCGGGCGGGTGCCGATCCCCTTGGAGGATGCGGAGCGCGAGGCGCTGGTGAGCTCCGCGCAGACCCTGAAGCGTTGCCTGCGCTCGCTTTCGCTTTGACATGGAGACCGTACCCATGAGCAGCACCACGAGCCCAGTCGCCAATCCGCTGTTCCCCGGGAAGCACTTCATCGGCACGGTGCTCGAGGCGCTCGAGACCAAGACCGCGATGTCGGGCGAGCTCGCACGGCGGTATTTGCAACGCGCCGCGATGGCGGGGGTCATCATCGGCCTGCTCTATGCGACGAACTACGCGATCATCGCGGCTTTCGACGCCGTGCCGGTGGGGGAGACCACGCTGCGCACGCTGGGCAAGATCGTCGGCGCCCTGACCTTCGGCTGGGCCTTGGTCT
>JBFZCW010000072.1:0-13183 GCA_041307765.1 Chromatiaceae bacterium | reverse complement strand
ATGCGGTCGCCCGGGACATCCGACGCTGGAAGCGCCTCCAGGTCTACACCAGGGCGGAGATGGAGGAGATCCTCCAGGCCAAGCTCATCGCCACCTCCGCCCGGCAAATCGCCATGTTCCTCGTGATCCTGGCGGTGGTGAGCGCCGCCATCGTCGCCTTCATCATCTACACCATGACCATGGGGAAGATCCGGGAGATCGCCGTGCTTAAGCTCATCGGGACCCGCGACCGGACCATTGCCTCGATGATCATGCAACAGGCGGTGGGGCTGGGGTTGATCGGATTCGTGGTGGGCAAGACCGTCGCCACCTTCTGGGCGCCGATCTTTCCAAAATACGTCCTGCTCCTGCCCGGCGATGCGGCGCGCGGCCTCGCCATTGTCGTGGCAATCTGTGTGCTGGCCAGCCTGCTGGCCATCCGCGCCGCGCTCCGGGTCGACCCGGCGGAGGCCATCGGTGGTTGAGCTGAAACCTGAAGCACCCCCTGATCCGCACCGAGGCATACACATCGCAGGGCTGCGCAAGCGGTACGGGGCAGGAGACACCGCCGTGGACGCCCTCACGGGGGTGGACATGCAGGTGGCCCCCGGCGAGGTGGTGGGGCTCATAGGCCCCTCGGGCTCTGGCAAGAGCACCCTGCTCAAGTGCCTGGGGGCCGTGATCGAGCCCTCCGGCGGGCGCATGACCCTGGGCGCCGAGGTGATCTACGACAACGGCTGGAGGATCCCGGACCTGCGTGCCCTGCGCCGGGATCGGATCGGCTTCGTGTTTCAGGCCCCTTACCTGATCCCCTTTCTGGATGTCACCGACAATGTGGCCCTGCTGCCCATGTTGGCCGGGCGCCCCAATGGCGAGGCCCGCGACCGGGCCCGGGACCTGCTTGCGGCGCTGGACGTCGTCCACCGCGCCCAGGCCATGCCGTCCCAGCTCTCCGGTGGGGAGCAGCAGCGGGTGGCCATCGCCCGTGCCCTAGTCAGCCGCCCGCCGGTGATCCTCGCCGACGAGCCCACGGCGCCCCTGGACAGCGAGCGTGCCCTGGGGGTGATCCGTATCCTCAACCAGATGGCGCTCCAATACCAAACGGCGGTCATCGTCGTCACCCACGACGAAAAGATCATTCCGACGTTCAAGCGCATCTACCACATCCGGGACGGGCTGACCCACGAGGAGGCAGGCGAGGGGCGTCTACTGGGCTGAGTGCGGGGGCGCTGCTCCCACATCGGCAAAGGGGTGTTCCGACGACCTCATCGCCCGCCATCTTGGCTTAGGCTGCGAATCGAGCTTCCCCTCAAGGGCGGCTGATGGTCTCGAATCGAAAGGGTGCGACAAGGATGCCGGCCTGGGTGTGGAGCAGGACCTTGGCCTCCCAGCCCATACGTGCGCGCACGCACACTGGGAGCATGCCCTCGCCCTCATAGCGGTCCTTCTCGGTTTCCGTCAAAGGGACCCGGTTGTAGCCCATGTTCATGTCCGTACCGGCGAAATCGACCTCCACCGAGCGGGCATCGACCCCTGTCAGATCCGCAGCGATCCATAGGGGCGCCAGGGGTGGAAGGGTACGCGGCTCGATGGCGAAACGGACCTCTGAGCCTCCCGGTAAGCGGGCGGTGCAGGGCCCGGAGCGCAGGTCGCAGGCGGGGTCCAAAGGGGCTGTGGCCACCACCTCTGGGTAGAGCAAGGGCCATGCCTGGTAGATGGCCATGGCCACCAGGGCGGCGAACAACAGGCCGAGGATGATCCAGAGCGGGACCAGGATCCGACCGGGGCCGCCGGGCTCGACCGGGTCGGTCACAGGTTCGGTCATGAGGGCGCGCCTCCTGGGGCGGGGACTGTCAGGGCAAATCGCTGCGCCTGAATAGCACGTAGCCGCCGAAGGCGCAAAGGGTTCCCAGCAGGACCGGGTAGGTGAGCGCATAGACCATGTAGCCCACCTCACCAAAGGCGTCGAGGATGACATAGGCGGATGGACCGAGCATCACGAGTTGCTGGTCGAGCAGCATCATGGCCCCGGTGCGGAAGACCTGGAGCGGGTTGGCCAGGGCTATGGCCACCGCCGTCTCCGGCGGGAGCTGGTTGCGGATCATGACCCCGAGCAGGATCAGGTCCAGGAACAGGAGCAGGGTCAACCAGAGGACGAAGGCCGATGCCTGGGCCACGTCCGCCGAGCGGGCCAGGGTCGAGAGCAACATACCCAGCCCCAGGAAGCACCATGCCAGCGCCATGAGGAGCCCGGTGTAGTAGGCGAAGAGGGCCCAGGGGACCTCGCCCCCCCGGAAAAGGCCCCAGAGGACGGCCGCCAGCATGGCCAGGAAGACCGGCAAGAAGACCACCAAGAAGCGCCCGGCGAGCTTGCCCCAGTACCAGGCGCCGAGCCCGATGGGGAGCGACAGCAGGTATTCGTAGATCCCCGCCTCGCGGTCCCCGGCCACGGAGCGGACCGTGGTGATGAGGACGAAGACCGGGAGTATGGCCATGGCGAGCTGGATGTAGGTCACCATGAGGCGCGACAGCCCCGTGAACCCCATGATCCGGGACTCGGTCAGGCCGAAGGCAAAGAGCAGCGCCACCAGGCCGCCAAAGATCAGCGTATAGGCGAAGAACCATTTGGCCCGGAGCGACTCCAGGACATCTGTGTGGGCGGTCAGCCAGAGGTGGTGCATGGCGGGGCCCTTGGGCTATTGCTGGATGGAGTCTAGGTAAATCGCGATCTCGCGCACCGTGCGGACCTCGAGATTGTCGCTGAAGACCGGCATCTTATGCCCCTCGGCCGCTACCAGGTGGCCGCCGTCCACGGCGGTGAGGACCCGCTCGGTCACACTGGGGCCACCGAGGCGCCGCAGGACCGTCAGATTGCTGGGGACAACCTTGAGCAGCCCGACCAAGGGCCCGTGTCCGTCCCCGTCCACGCCGTGGCAGTTGGCGCAGAAGAGAAGGTAGTGGGCCTGACCCCGCTCCAGGGTGGCCTTGTCCAGGGTCTGCTCCGCGCCCGCTGGCACGCTCAGTGCTGCGAGCCCGATGGCGGCAACGGCCGCGCCGATAATCGTCGTCGAATAGTTCATGACTTGTCCTCGGTTGAATTGTGGCAGCGGCGCTCTGTTGGGAGGCAGGACCGGCGCACTCGCCGCGCTGAGGGTTCTCCAGCGGCGTCCCTGCAAGACGCCGCATCGGGCCGAGGGCGGCCCTCCCACATCCCGCCATCGGCCATTGCGGGGTGGACACCTCAGCGCTCTGGCGCCGCGTCCAAATGCCCCCCGTGGACGTTGTACTTACGTTCCACCTCGAAGATGCGCTCCCGGGCCGCGGCAAAATCGAGGGCTTGCGCGTTGGGCTCGGTCTGGGCCCCCAGACCGTATTCCATGGGCGTGACCTGGCCGGCCAGGTAGACCGCCTCGCGGGCGTCGATCCAGTCCCCGGTGCGCCAGTCCGTCACCCAGATCTCGATGCGCTTGTCGTCGCGGAAAGGCTTGTCCTCCAGCCAGACGACGGCACAGCCGATGTCGTCGAAGAACACGACCTTGGGCCTGCCCTCGGCCTGGGGAACCCGCACCTGGGCGGAGTGCTTGCGGTCCGAGAGGACCATGCGGCAGCGCTCGCAGCTGTACCTGTCCCACTTGACATCCAGGGGGCCCGTCCCCGGGTCCCCGGAGCAAGCTGTTAGACTCAACAGCACGAAGTAAAAAAAAGGGGGCAGATCCCATTTCTCAAAAAAGGGGGGCCCCTTTCTTGGGTCAGGCACGGGCTACCTCCCGCAATGGGGCCGCGGTCTCCGTCTCGTCCATGCGGATGTGGGCCAGGAGGGCCGCGTAGCGCGACAGGACTCCGAGGAAACGCAACCGGTCCGGCCCCGCGACCGATCCCTCCCAGATCAGCCCAGCGGAAGTGCCAGTGAAGCCCCAATGGGCAATGGCGCGGGCGAAGGCGTCGTCGGCCCTCAGTAACCCCACCGAGCAACTCAGGCGGCTGGCCAGGTCCACGAGGTCCGCCACCCGGTCGTCCAGAACCACCCGCCCCTGGTCCAGCTCGATGACTCTGTTGACCAGGGCGGCGACCTCGTCCAGGCGATGGCTGGAGATGAGCATGGCGGCGCTCGCCTGCTTCTCGGCCAGTAGTTGAAAGAAGATGTGGCGCGCCTCCGGGTCCAGGTTGGCGGCCGGCTCGTCCAGCACCAGGATGTCGGCATCCCGGCCGAGGGCGATCGCGATCAGGAGTTTCTGCTTCTGGCCCCCAGAGAGCTTGACGAAGGGTTGGCGGCGGAAACGCTCGGTATCCAGACCGAGCCGCGCGGCCACCTCCACCATGCGCATGGGGTCAGCGTCGCAGACCCCGGCGGCAAAGCGCAACAACTGGCCTACGGGCATCTTGAGCGGCGGCGGCAACTGGGGTACGAAGCCGATCCGGGAGAGAACCTCCGTGCGATGGGAGCGGGGCTCCAAGCCATCCACCGTCACCCTGCCGCCACAGGTGTACTCCCCCAGCAGGCAGCGGATCAGCGTGGTCTTGCCCGCCCCATTGGAACCCACGAGGGCGACCCGGTGGCCGCGCTCGACCTCCAGGTCCAGGGCCTTGAGGACATCCACCCGGCCGAAACGCTTGCTGACCTGTTCTAAGCGAATCATCAAGGCACCCTAGTCACAGGACTCTGGCCAGGCCCTTGACCTTGAAGGTCAGAGAGTCGGTGGGACAGACGTCTACGCAGAGCCCGCAACGGGTGCAGTCTGCCGCCACATCCACCTTCGTGTCCTCAGCCCGGCCCTTGATGGTGATATCCAGCACATGGGGGACCAGGCAAACTTTGCGGCACTCGCCCTCGTGGTGGCAGGACTCCACGTTGTACTCGACCCGCAACGGGGAGGTCAGACCGACCAGCCCATAGGTCAGCCCGATGGGGCAGACGTAGCGGCACCAGGCCCGGCGCGAGACGAAGACCTCGAACAGCAGTAGGGCGAGGACCCAGAGCAGGGCCACGCCCGGGCCGTAGATCAGGGCACGGCTGGTGATCCCGGTGGGGGAGATGGTCTCGAAGACCGTATAACCGGTGGCCGCGGTGAGGACCACGAAGATCACATAGAAAACCGTGCGCACCGCCCGGTGGAATCGGATGTCCCGTACCCAGCGCCTGGCCGCCAGCTTGAGGTGCAGCCACTCGGCCCATTCTGCGATTAGGTGATAGGGGCAGGCCCAGGAGCAGAAGCTCCGCCCGCCCAGGAGCCACCACAGGATCAGGACCGTAACAGTGCCGATCACCAGGTTGAGCACCATGTGCTTGAAGGCCAGCGAGACCTGGAGGGCGGAGTTGAGGTCCGCGAAGTGGAAGCCGACGACCCGGGAGGCGGTCATAGCCCCCTCCACCAACTGGACGTCGAACTGGTAGGAGACGACGAAGAGCAGGTTGACAACGATGAGGGTAATCCAGCGTCGGTTGCGCCACTTGTGGCGCTTGGCGGTTCCCGCATGGGCCGCCTCGATGGCTTCCAGGGTCTCCTTGGTCAGGCGCTCATTGGCCTTGCGTTCGTAGACGAACTTGACCTCCTGGGACTGGCGTTCAGGCGCCGGTCGCTCGACCGTGAGGCCCAGCAGATGGCGCAGTGAATCGACGATGTAGCTCATACCGGCGCCTCCGTCACCTTGTCGATGACGATGACGATGGCGGTGGGCTCCACTGGGCAGATCATCTCGCACACCCCACAGCCGACGCAGCCGTCCTTGACCACCGGCATCATCCCAGCCCCGCCGCCTGGCCTGGGCTCCAGGACGATGGCGTGGCGCGGCGGACACTCATTGCCGATCTTCTCTGCCACCCTCGCCACCTGACCGGGCTCCGGGGGCTTCTCGGCGGCACATTCCAGGATCCGGATTTCGATGGGGCACTGGCGCACGCACAGGTCGCACAGGTCCAGGTCGTAGGGGTGCTCGGCCACCGGGACCGGCGTCCAGCGGTCGACCTCTGCGTAGCGCAGCCTGCCGGCGAATTCCGGACCCCGGGCTACCCCCTTGAACCCCTTGCCCTGCATAGCCAGGCAGGCGTCCGGGCGGTCCAGGCGGGCGAATCCCATGCGGGTGTCTGCGGGGAAGTTGAGGTCGTGGGTCAGGGCCCCGGTGGGGCAGGCCAGGACGCACTGGAGCCCGTCGCAGGAGAAGTCGCAGGCCTGGGCACGGGCATCGATGAAGGGCACGCCGACCCCGACCCCGTCCAGCAGGTCCGCGAGTTTGATGGCCTCCACCGGGCAGACCTGCACGCACTGCCCGCACTTGATGCAGGCGGCGAAGAACTGCTGCTCGTTGAGCAGGTCCCTGAGTGCCCCCGGCGGACGCAGGCGCGCATTGGCCGCGCCGATGAGTGGGATCAGGCCGGCCAGGGACGCGCCGACCATGCCCACACCAAGCCCCAGGGTGCGCAGGAACTCGCGGCGGTTCTGCTCGCGGCGGACCTTACTCAGGGCCGGCTTGGTTTTGGGAGTCTTTGCATTCATTGGCGTTGGCCGATAGGAACGGGATAGGGATCAATCCCCTTCGAGCGAGCGGCGCAGGGCGTCCAGGGCGTCGAAGCCGCCGGCCGGCTGGGTCGGCGGCCGTGGCGCCTGGCCGCCGTCCTCGGGCTCTTCGTCGCCGTCGCCGCCGGCCAGCACCGCCTGGGGAGTGGTCATGGCAACCTGGACATTGGCCCCCCAGAGGGGCCGCGGGTCCTGGACCATCAGGTCCGGCTCCGAGAAGGGGGCCAGGCGCTCCAGGAAGTCGAGGACCTCCAGCATGGGCGACCCCTTGAAGAACTGGGCCGGCGGGACATCCATCCAGAGCCGGTCCGCGTAATCGTAGAGGACATAGGGGGTGTCACCGATGCCGTCACCATCACGGTCGAACCCCTCGTAGTCGTCCCAGAAGTTGCCCTCCCAGTGGTTGCGGTTGGCCGTCTTGCCCCCCTCCACCACGACCTGGCTGATGTTTCCCTGGAATTTGTTGCCGATGAAGACGTTGCCCTGCCAGTCGTTGAGAAAGCGCACCGCCACGCCGTTGTAGGCGATGAGGTTGTCGCGGATGCGGTTGCTTGTCCCCGGCTGATAGGGCGAGACGTCGAGATAGAGCCCGATGGCGCAGTACAGGACCCGGTTGTTCTCGACCGTGACGTCGGAGGTCTCCTTGAAGCCGATACCGACCCCCGTAGTCCCAGCGGCGTTGGCGACCAGGTTGTTGCGGACGGTCACTCCGTCGCTGTACATGAGGAAGATGCCGACGGTGTTGCCTTCGTAATGGTTGTCCTCGACCAGGTTAGTCTGGGAGTACATGAAGTGCAGCGAATAGCGACCGCCACGCGCGTCGTTGCCCGTGATGGTGTTGTCCCGCGAATACCAGACCACGGTATCGCGGGAATCGCGAATGATGTTATCCATCACCTTGTTTCGGAAGCTGTACCAGAGGCGGATGGCGTCTCCGCGGATACCCAGCTCCACTGGTTTGGACGAGATGCGGTTGCGCCGGACGATGTTGTCCTCGGACTGTTGCAGATCGACGCCGAAGAGGCAGTCGTCGATCACGTTGTCTTTGATGACATTGAAGTTTCCCCGGACCTGCACCCCGGAGTCGATGTCGTTGTGGGAATTTCCGGAGTTGGTCAGGCGCAGCCCCTTCAGGGTGGCCCCATCGGTGTCAAGGAGCACCACGGTCCCCTTGCCGGTGCCGTCGATGGTCACCTGACCACCCCCCTCGATGGTCAGGGGCTTGTCGATCACGACTGGCCCGGAATAGATCCCGGGGGGTGGGGCCAGGACGGCCCCGGCCTCTGCCGCGTCCACAAGGGCCTGGAAGCGCGGGTGCGTGGCTGGGCCAGCGAGAGCTGGCCCCATTCCCCCGAGCAGCAGGCAGCTCAGGAGCAACCACCCGAGCTGGCGGCGGCCCGGGGGCGCCGCCCTCACGAAACCAATGGCGTTCATGCGCGGCCGCGGCTCACCGAGCCTGCAGCTCCTTGCGCCGCAGCAAGGCGGCCAGGGCCAGCACGGCGCTCATGGCCAGCATGAGCCCGAAGCCAAGGGATGGATAGGAGTGGGTGGCGAACTGCGCCACCTTGCCCTGGCCGAAGACCGTGGGCATGAAGGGCTTTACGGTGAAGGCGCCCATGTCGTTCAGGGTGTGCCCGTACCACCAAAGCCAGGCCGAGTAGTCGATGAGGAAGAACAACGGCAGGGCAATCGGGATCAGGACCAGGAGCCAATAGAGCAGGCCGCCGTTCTTGCGCGCCCCCCACAGGAGCAGGACCATAGCACCGATCAGGAGCCAGAAGACCCCATGGGCCGCGCCGCTCATGGTCTTGGCCATGGGTCCGATCTCGGCGGGGTTGTTGAAGTAGCGCCCAAGGCTTTTCTCATAGTGCCAGGCGAGCAACTGGCTGCCGCTGCCGGTCCAGGCGGTATCGGTCCCGCGCCGCTCCTGGTCCTTGGTGAATGTTGTCTTGAGGTTGTCCAGGTACCGCTGCTTGTCGGCCTCCGCAGCCTGGGAGACCTGCCCGACCTCCTTCTGCTCTGAGGTCGCCATGGACTTCTCCAATTCCGCCTTGAGGCGCGCGATGAGTGCCTGGCCCGGCGACAGTTCCTTGGCCTCGGCCTCTCCGGCAGATTGATCCATGGAGGTCACCATGGCCTCCAGATACCCGGCGTTTTGCCACTTAAGGCCCTCTGCCCCATAGAAATACAGATACATCCACCCCGCCAGGGCGGAGAATGCGATGCCCATCACCGCGAGGCGCAGCCCAGCGCGGGGGATCATGAAGCCAACGAGCATGATTCCAAGGAAGCTGATGAGGAAGGGGGAAAAGGCGCGCTCGACCACCCCGCCGGCGGCGATGGGGTACATCCCGACGTAGTGGTTGATGGTGTCCATCTCATGGACGCAGTCCAGGGCCTCATGCTCGCGGATCTCCGCCTTCTCCACCTTCTTGCACCCGTTGAAGACCCCGTTCATGTGGAAGTGGATGCGCACCCCGTCGGGGAAGGCCTCCGGCGGGTAGTTGGGCGCGGTGAGCGAGACCCACCATACAGGCAAAAAGTAGATGGCGACCAGGAGGGCGAGTGCCCCGGCGACCAGGGCATAGACCAATGGGTTGGCCTTGGTAGGCGTGACGGCGTTCATGGCGGGCCTGCGAACATGGTGGGAGGGGCGCATGAGACCCCTGGGGGAGCCTTATGTCGGTCAGTTATGAGCTTTTCGTTCTCAGCTCTCGGTGTTTAGACCTGAGTTAACCCAAAACGAAAAACTCATAATGATCGGCACATGACCCCGGGCGCGCCGGCAGGCGCCCGGAGTCGGGTGCCGATCAGTCGAAGTCCGGGTTCTTCCAGTCCGCAGAGGGGGCCATCTTGTCTGCCGGCGGCTTGATGCGCGAGGCGTAGTCGCACACAGCCAGCAGTTGCTGCTCGGTGAATTCGTGCACCTGCTTGACCATGTCCGGGTTAGCATTCTTGCGCGCGCCGGCCTTGATCTCGCGGAACTGGCGCAGAATGTACTCGTAGTGCTGGCCCTGGAGCTTGGGATAGAACTTCTCAGCGTCGCCCTCTCCAGTCTCGCCGTGGCAGCGCACGCAGTTGTCCGCGTAGAGTTGCTTGCCCAGTTCCAGATCGGTCCCGGGCCCGACCCCGTTGTCAGGGGTCATGGGGAGCTTGGCCATGTATGCGACCACGTCCGCCAAGGCCTGGGGCCCGCCAATCTGGCTCGGCAAGGCGAAGGGATACATGGTGGGGTTGTTGCGGTTCAGGGCCCGGATATCGGCGAGTTGCTTGATGATCACGGTGCCGTGTTGCCCCGCGAGCTGCGGGAAGGTCCCGTCCTTGCTGCCCCAGCCCTCCGGCAGGTGGCAGGCGGCGCAGACCTCGTAGACGTCGCGCCCGTTCTCGGGGTCTCCCTTGAGGTGCAGGGCCTCGTCCTTCTCGCCACCTTCCTCGTTCCAGGCGAAGACCGACCCGCCGAGTGCGAGCCCAACCGCTACCGCCAAAATCTTCACGACCTGTTGCTTACTCATCGAACTCTCCAGCGTGTGACACCGACCCGGCCACAGACCTCTGTCAGCGGCCATAGTCATTTGAATACTTCCGCGGGCTACCGAGTCCCGCCTCGAACATAAGCCAGTCTAGAGGAATCTGCCCAGTCGGCCTTGACAGGAGTCAATTTGGCTGGGGCCGTACGTCGGGCTCCAGCCGTACGGTTCTCATGCCTATTGCTGGGTCGCCAGCCAGTTGGCAATGGTGCGCATCTCCTCCTCCGACACCAGGTGCATGACCCCCTTCATCGCGGCGGTCTGGCCGTTGTTGCGGGCGCCGCTCTTGATGTCGTTCATCTGGTTGTATGCATAGTCGGCGCTTTGCCCGGCGAGCTTGGGGTAGGTGGGCAGGATCGGAGACTTGGCGTCTTTGCCATGGCAGGCGACGCAGGTCTTCTTGACGTAGAGGGTGGGGCCGTCGTCCGCCGCTTGAACGGAAGGGCTCAATGCCAGGGTCAGGACGGGCACGGCGAGCAACAGGGTCTGGTACTTCATGATGAAACCTCAGTCGGTGCATTGATATGTGGGTCTCAGACACCGCGAAGGGGGCTCCTGCCCCCCTCGCGATCCCGGCCTTCAGCTCGGGGACTTCAGGCTATTTAACCTTCTTGGCCCCGTTCTGTTCCAGGAAGGTCTTGGCTCGCAGCCCGAGGTCGGCGGCCTTGACCTGATACTGCCACCACTGGTTGGCCCAGAGCATGGCGTTCTGCCAGTCTTGTTTGGCGGCGGCGGCGTCCGCCTTCTCCTTGGATTCCTTGGCGAAGCCGAGCTGGTCGGTGGCGTCCTCGACCAGGGCCACGACGGTGGGGAAGTCCTTGAAGTTGTGGCTGGTGATGAAGCCCACGACCATGTCGATCACGCCCTGGGTCTCGACGTTGGTCTTGACCTGGGTCTCGTAGTCGGCCTTGGTATAGGCGTGGCCCTCCTTCATGGAGACGGCCGTCGCCTGATAGCCCTTGGGCTTGACTAGCAGGTAGCCCTGCATCTCCAGGTGCAGTGCCGAGCAGAACTCGGTGCAGTAGTAGGGGTAGACACCCGCCTTGTCGGCCTGGATGGTCACAGACGAGGTCTTGCCCGGCTCGATGGAGAGCTGGACCGGGTGGCCGTACATGGCAAAGCCGTGGACCTCGTCTTGGGCGCGCTCCAGGTTGGTCAGATGGATGGCGACGGTGTCGCCCTCCTCGGCCTCGATGATCTCAGGCGTAATATGGGAGCGGATTACCGAGCCCATGACCGTCACGGTGCACTTGCCTGCGGCGTCGCAGGTGCGCTCGGTCTTCTCGCGCCCGGCACGGGTGGCGTACGGCGATTTCTCGTCCGTCCGGCTGTTCCAACCGGACTTGTAGCGGACCTCGGGCTTGAGCTTGTCGGCCTTGATGGCCGCGACATAGTGGGGCTCGCCGAGCGGCAGCGGCATGTCATAGAGCAGTTGCATCTTGTCGCCGCTGATGTCGATCAACTGGTGGTTCTGCGGGTGCAGCGGGCCCACCGGGTTGAAGCGGTCGATGGCCAGCTTGTTCAGTGCCACCAGGTACTTACCGTCCGGGTCGACGGTGTCGCCCTCCATCGTCATCAGGTGTCCGATGTTGTAATGGATCGAGATCTTGTCCAGGACCTTGCCCTCGCAGTAGTTCCACTTGGCGACCATGGAGTCCACATAGAGCGACGTGTAGGCGACACAGGGCTTGGAGTCGAACTGCGTGTGCAGGGGCCCGAGACCCAGCTCGGCCTGGGTGTGCAGGGCATCCTTCATGGCGATGATCGGGATCCCGTACGGATCCTTACCCTCGAACTTGCCGGCCTGGATGGCCGCCTGGATCTTCTCGAAGCTGTACACGGACGCGTGGCTGTCGAGCTTGCCGGAGACGATCATGTACTTGCCGTCAGGGGTCACGTCGACACCGTGGGGGCTCTTGGGCTCTGGGATCAGGAACAACAGCCCCTCGGCAACCGCCTGCTCCATGGGGATGACGGTCATGCCGTTGCGCTTCTGGAACTTGCCGGCCTTGACCAGTTCCTCGGCCTTCTTCCAGTTGGTCACGTGCAGGAAGTCGGTGTCCTTGGAGGAGCAGCCGGCCTCGAAGGGCGGGCGCCCGCGCTCGATGCCGCCCACATAGCGCTCGGTGCAGAAGGAGTTGGTGAAGCCCCAGCCGTAGCTGTCCTTCTTGCCGGCGTCGGAGAGGTCCTGGCTATAGGGGGGCAGCTCGAAGGTGAAGGAGTTCTCTGGCTCAATGCGGCCCTTGTCTTTGTTGAACTTCCAATAGGTCAGGCCACCGCGGTACTTGTCGTTGAACTCCTCCAGGGGGACGAAGCCGACATCGCTGTAGGGGGCGGCGTATTGGGTCGCCTCCATGACGTACTCGGTGTTGGGGGTCACGAAGGCCCCGCCGTGCTCCGAGCGGAACAGCGGGTTGACGACGATCTGCTTGGTCTCGAAGTCGTGCAGGTCGATCACCGCCACCCGCGGGTTGGCCTTATCGTTGATGAAGAGGTAACGGCCGTCGTAGTCTCCGTCGGTCTCCGAGAAGGCCGGGTGGTGGGTGTCGCCGTAGTTGAGGTCCTTGCCATCGATGCGGCCCTGGGCCAGGACCGCTTTGGACTCGTCGTCGAAACCGTAGCCCTGCCAGGGCTCCGGGGTGAAGACACCGATGTATTTCAGGATGCGCATGGACGGGATGCCGTAGACGATCACCTGTCCGCTCTGACCGCCGGAGCTGAAGGCGAGGTACTCGTCGCGGCCCCCGGTGGGGGTATAGGTCTTCGCAGCCGCCAGGATGTCCTTTTCCGTCAGGCCGCGGGCCTTCATGACCTCTTGCAGGTTGTCCGCGGACCAGGCCGCGGTCGTCCCGCCGAATGCGAGCGCCATCCCCAGGGTCAGGGATAGGGCGCGCCCTATAACTTGTTGCATGGTTGTCCCCCAGACAGGTGGTTTACGAGGGTCCACCGGCGACCCGGGCGGGGTGCGATGGGCAGTGCGCCGGTTGGCCTGGCCTGAGGGTTTCCCTGGGGCTCAGGGAGGGACAAGACGGCAGGTCGGGCGGCGGTGCGCCCGCAAAGCTTGGGTCTTGCTGCGCGGGTGCGACTTGATTTGGGTCAAACAACCCTGGTCGCTACGGCAAATGCCCCAAATCGAGGCTCGGGGCGGAGTTGGCCATGATCGGA
>JBFZCW010000071.1:0-6730 GCA_041307765.1 Chromatiaceae bacterium | reverse complement strand
ATACTTCTCATCATTTCTTACGGACCTGATTACTGATTTTGTCTCATACTCACCAGCGTCTGCCTCAAACAGACTCAGGTTCAGTGGGTTGTGCGCCACTAGATTTCTATATTCTGCCAGTTTGATTGCATCGTTTATTAGTGCAATTGCGCGTTTTGAAACGGGATATTCATATGCCAATGACTCCAGCACCTTTATCGATTCTGATGCCTTTCGCTTAAATTCAACGGTCTTATACTTTTCCCATGTTTCTCTACTACCTAGAAATAGCAGACAGACCATAAGCGAGTATTCAATCTGACCAAAGGTGACCATCAATCGCCCTACCGGCTCGATCCATTTCCTGTGTTCTTCGCTCCAGTTCATTGATTAGGCATAACTACTAAGCGTTTATCCGTCGAGGGCGCAGGGTCAAGGGCGCAGGGTCAGGTCTTGCAATCACACATTCGTCACCGAAATTGCTCTGGACCCCCGATGACCATCGCTGGCCGAAGCCACCTCGCCGCCGTTCGTCCATGTCTCAGAACAGGGCGTGGAGATCGAGCACCAGCCCTGGCAGTGCAGCGATCTCCATCCGGGATAGGTCAGCTGCGCGGAACTGATGGGTATAGCGCGCCCCGTCGGGTTCCCGATGGACGTCCAGATGACGCCCGGGGATGTCGATGATCCAGATCTCGGGGACCCGATACCGGGCGTAGAGGGGCAGTTGGGTGTTGCGGTCGTGGGCCAGGCTGGTGTACGCGACCTCGACCAGGAGCACGATGTCGGCGGGCCCGGGGTGGGCCTGTGCGTAGTAGTCGTCGCGGTAGCGAAGCAGGGCCAAGTCGGGTTGGGGGGCGGACAGGTCACCCAAGACCACTGGGTTTTGGGCAGACACGATGGCTCTACCCCGCACCGCCTCGGTCAGCAAGTCGGCCAGCCGGTTGGTCTTGCTGGCGTGAAGCGGACCAATAGGCGCCCTATCGATGATCTCCCCGTCGATGAGCTCGCACCGGGCGTCCGGGTCCAGGACACCGACCTCCCCCATGCGGAAGTACTCCGCCACGGTGATCGGATGGCGGCTGGGACCCGGGGCCGCTGCCGGTTCGGCCCGGGTGGCATTGGCGGTTGTCATTCGTCCCCCTCCTGCTCAGGTAAGTCGGAGGTTAGTCCAGGAGAGCCGGGCGGGAAAGCGCCGGTGAAGCGTCTGCTGCCAGGCGTTTGTGCGCTTTGAAGGCGTCCACCCCCCGGACCTCGGCCGGCCGATGCGACGATACGCCAGGTCACGTCATTTCTGGTCGATGCGGATGCCGATAAGGGTATCAGCGACGGCATCGATCACCGTGCGCCCGTCCCCCAGTGGATAGACCTTGGCACACGCGCTCCAGTCCTTGACGCGGAATCCCGACCAGGTCGCGCCGCCCAGGGGGCCGATGCGCCGACAGGAGCCGCCCGCATCCGGCCCACTGTAGTAGTGGAAGCCGTGCCCGTCCTGGCAGAGGCAGTTGAGAAACTCCGCGGGAGCGGTAACGCCCGCCCGGTCGAGCAGGGCCTTCAACCTCTCGTCCGTGAGCTTGGACAGCCGCTCGGTCACGCGTCCGGCCGCGTCGCTGCGCACCTTGCCGTAGTCAAGCAGGCCGCAGTCGGCCAACCGCTTACCCAGGGCCTTCTTGTAGCTGTCCTCCCCCCATTCCAGGAGCTGGCACATCAGGAAGCCGACCTCGCCGTCGATGATCGCCTGGTTGTTGCAGCGGTTGCCGGGTTTCATCCAGCTCTCCAGGCGGCCCCGGATCTGGGCATCGAGGTCGGCGTAACGCTTGAATGCCTCCAGCTCCCGCTGACAGGCATCGCCCGTCGCCCCGATTTGCCGATCGAGCGCGGGGCGGCAGCTCAGCGCGGAGAAGGCGTCGTTGGCCCGCACGAGACGGTCTCCGGTCTGCGTCGCCGCCTGCTCGGCCTTGTACCAGGCGGCGAACTGGCGAAACAGAAACTGCTCGGCCGCCGCGTCGCTGATGGGCTGGTCGGGATCCTTGCGCATCAGGTTCTTCGTCTCGGTCAGGGGCAGACGGTCACCGATCAGGGTCCTCGCGTCGTAGAACGCCTTGGCCTCCGCACCGCCACCGTCGGCCATCTCCTGCTTCCAGGCCCGATACATGGCCGTGACCCGGTCGTTGACCGCCCAGGCCTTGGCCGCCTTGGCGGCCTCCAGGACCGTGGCCGCGACCTCCTTGCCAATGGCGTAGTGTGGCGAAAAGGTTGCCAGCGTGTTGTTGGTCAGGGTCCACAGCAGGGCGCGGCCCTCGCCCTCCGCGCCCTGACCGAAGACGCTGCCGAAGTCGACGTCCTTACCCTTGTCCAGGAGGTCCTTGTAGAGCTCGTGGTCGGGGATGGCCGGCTTGACCGCGCGGCTGAGTTCGGCGACGAGGGTGCGCGCCCTGTCCTCGGGAAGATTGTTCAGCGCCTTGGCCCAGGTGTCGCGCACCGTGCGCTTGACGTCGCGGAAGGTGCGATCGTCGCCCAGGGCGTCCGAGGTCAGGCCGATCTTGAGCGTCGCCTGCATGAAGTGCATCACCATGTCCTGGGTGCGGTCGGCGTTCCAGTCCTCGCCGATCGCTTGCCCGTCCTGCCAGGCGTTGACGGCCCGGTCGGCGATGTTGCGCAGCGTCTCGCGGGCCGTATCGTCCTCGAACTTGGCCTTGCCGAGCACGGTGAGGCCGAGATTGACGAGCGCACCCCCGACGTCGGCCTGCTCGCCGAGGGTGATCTCGATGCGCCGCGCCTCGTCGATGTGATCCTCGATCACCTTGCTGCAGTCGGGCGCGTCACCAGCCGCCGCATAGGCTCCCGCAATGGGGCTCAGCCGCAGCAGCCCGTCCAAGAGCGAGCCCGCGTCCTCCCGCGTGTCCCGTTCGGTGCCAGAGGGCGCGGGCGCTTGCACCGCCGGCGCATCGAGGAACAAAGGCGCATCGTCGGCGCTGATGCCGGCCCCGCTCGCCCCCGCCTCGGCTCCCGCCTCAGCCCCCTCCCCTCCTCCCATCTCTCCCCAGGTCCCGCGCTCGGACGTCACATCCCGGGCCAGATCGACCAGGAACCCCGAGGCATCGAACTCGGATGGGTCGAGCAGCGACCAGCGCTCGGCGGCCGTCATGCCGGCCGGTGTGAGCCACTGGGCCGTGACACCCTCCAGGGCCAGGCTCGAGGCCTCGTGCTCCCGCGCCGGGTGCGACACGATGCTCGCATAGAGCGCCGCGCCGCCCTCGAAACCCGTCGGTGCCCGCACCAGGGGCCCACCCGGCAGGGCGATGCTGGTCCAACCCCGGCCGAGGGAGACCTGCAGGGTGCCATCCCAGGCCCCGGTCACGAAGTCCGCCGGCAGGGGCCGGCTCCAGCTCTGGGAGCCCGAGCGATGGAGTCCGAGCACAAAGCGGCCCGCGTCTTGCCGGACCAGATAGACCCAGAGCCGGTTGGTCGGCCACATGTCAGCCTGCCGCTCGGTGCCGATGGCAAAGGCGAGGCCACTGGTGGCCTTGGGATCGACCTTGAGGTCGAGGCGGAACGGCGTCTTGTCCAGCCGCTCGTCGAGCTGGACGATGGGCCCGGCCGAGAGCAGGCCCGTTTTGCCCCACGAGTTGCCGGGCGGCACATCGATCACGAGCCGCCCAGTGCCCCAGCGCGCGAACTTGGCGAAGTCTCCTCCAGCCACCCCGATCGGCTCCCAGACCGGGCCCTCGCGGCCATGGAACAGGACCTTCATGGGGAGCGGCGCGACGCCCGCCTCCGGCTCGGCCGGCGCCTGCGGCGGGCCGGGCGTGCGCTCCAGCTCGATCCCGCGCAGCGCCATCTTGACCGGCTGCTGGGCCTCGTCGGGGTGGGAATAGACCCAAACCCGCAGACCCTGGCCAGGCTGGAGCAGGCCCCAGGGGGTCAGGCGATCAGGCCATCCCTCTGCCTCGACGCGCAGCCCTTGCGGCGACAGCACGAGCCTGACCTCACCGGGGGCCCCGTCGAGCAGCGCCACGTCGTAGATCGGCGCGCCGTATTGCGGCAGCACGCTCAGCGACACCCGCGCGCCCGCACCAGCCGCCGTCCGGCGCCAATGCAGGAACATGGCGGGCTGGCCGGGATCATTGCCCCCGACGTTGCCCCAGCCCGGTGCTGCCAGGGCGATGACGAAGCCCGTCGTACGCTGGGGGTCGAAGCGGAAGCTCAGTTTCACCGACGCCGACTCGCGGAAATCGTCGAGCCAGACCACCGGCTCGGGTGTGAAGATGCCGACCTTGCCCCAGGCCGAGCCCGGCGGCACGTCGACCACCAGGTCACCGCCGCGCAGCACCGCATGCTCGGCGAAGAGCCCGCCGTGGGCGTTGTGCGCCAGCCAGCGGGTGCCGAGGCGGCCGTCGAACAGGTCGACCCGCTGCGCCGAGCGAAGAACCGCCGCTGGATCGGCGGCCGCCGTCGGGGGCGGCAGCGGTGCCTGCGCCAAGCCGATGGTGCGCAGGCCCATCCGCGCCGGCTTCTGGGCGCCCGGCGCATGGGCGAGCGCATAGACGTGCAGGGCCTTGGCCGCCGCGTCCTGGGGCATGACTGCCGTCACGCGCTCGCCGGAGGACACGCCGGCCTCGATCGATCCGTCGGGTGAGAGCGACAGCGCCAGCTCCGCCGGGGCAGCCGGCCCGAGCCGGGCGCTCATGATCTCCACCTGGCGTATCCACAGCGTCAGCCTCGACGACTGGCCGTCCTCGGCGACACTCCAGGCCACGCGCACATCGTGAGCGCCCCACTCGTCGGGGTGGGCGCGCGAGCTCAGGGCCAGCACGAACGAGTTCGTGCGCGCCGGGTCGAACCGGAACTTCAGGGTCCTCTGGGTCGGGTTGGCTGCATCGCTCGCCGGCACCAGCGGCTCCGGCGACCAGATCCCGGTCTTGCCCCAACCATTGTTCTCCGGGACGTCGATGACCAGGATTCCGCCCTCGCTGCGGGCGAAGGATTTAAAGTCGCCACCTGCCAGGGCGAGCTCGCCCCAGCGCGGGACCAGGGTGCCGTCGAACAGCGCCTGCTCGCCCGTTGCCGGCCCAGGGCCAGCGGGGTCGGTCATGGTGTCCCCCGCGGCCGGGGAGCCCCCGACCGGCCCAGACTGTGCCTGAGGCTCCACGGACGCCGTCGGCGCCGGAGCTGCCGCGAGTTCCTGCCACTCGATGCGGTAGAAGCCCCGCCGTTTGGCCTGCTCGTTGGTGGCCCAGGTGGCATCGTTCGACGTGCTCACGGTATAGGAGCCGGGCTCGATCCGTTCATCCACCTCGGCCAGCCAATAGGCATTGGCGACCCCGCCTTGACCAGGCAGCCCGCGCGTCGGCCAGGGCCCAAGGACACGCCCATCGGGGCCGCGCAGCGAGATGGTGCCGGGCTTAGCCCCCCGGCCCTTGTTCCAGTGATAGGTGCGGATCGAGCGCAGCCGGATCGGCGTCGCTACCTTGAACACAGTTGCGGCCGTCGGGCCATTGGTGACAGCGGCGATGTTGCCGATTTCGAAGGATTCGAGCGCAGCGGCGGGCATCTCGTCGCTCGGCTGGGCGGGCTGGGCCGGCACACCGGCTATCGAGAGCGTATCGAGGATGCCCCAGACCTCGTCACCCCGCTTGTTCCACTGACGGGCGGGCGCCCAGCCGGACACCTGGACACGCTTTCCCGGAACCACGTCGTTCAGAATGATGGTCACTCCCCGGCTGTCCCCCTCCTCGAACAGCCAGTGGCGTACCTCGGCGCTGCGACCGGCGATGGTGCGGTGCTCGATCTTCAGCCGGCGTGTGCCGGTCTCCTCCGCATCCGGATGGGACGGCACATCGTCGATGGCGATCGCGACCGAGGGTCCCAGACCGGGATTTGGGCCGGGTGCGTCGTAATGCGGGTTGTCGTCCGCGGGGCCTTCACGACGCTGCCAGCTTTTTGGGACTCGGATCGACACCGGGCCGACCGTCACAGGCTGCATCCCAGTGGTCGGCGTGCCGTGCTCGGCCGCAATGGGCGGGGCGGCAAACACCACCAACAACGAGGCGATTGCCAGGGCTGCGTAGGCTGCCGGTCTCTGCGACATGGTATCGACGTCTCTCCCAAGGGGTTTGGCGGCTCATCCTAGCCCCGGCAGCCGGACCGCCTGTTGGCCCAGGTCAAAGACTGCTATTTGCCCAGGGCAATCGATCAGCAACACGGGGGAATGGACTTTACCCGACACCTGGTCCTCGCCCGATGGCCACTAGTCGCCGCCGCTGTAGTCGAAGGTGATCTCCTCCCCGCGGGCGATGGCGCGCAGGGCATAGAGGTCGAAGCCGTGAAAGCGGGCATTTCCCGGGACCTGGTGATTGATCCAGCGCAGGAGGTTCCGCCCGCTGCATCCCATGGGCGCCTTGCCCTCCTCCGTGACCCACAGGACGTAGGTCCCGTCCCGGCGTGCCGGCCGCCCGGCATAGGTGCCGATGAAGTCCCCCTCCGCGAACGCTACTGCGGCGAAACACCCGATGCCGTGGATGGGCGAAGCGGCACAGTAGACGCGCCCCCGGAGCTGGCCCCGGCCACCGCCCAGCCGTACGGCTATGGCCATCCCGGTCCGGCCGCAAAGCGCCGCGCTAGGGCCTGGGTCGTGCGATCACCGCAAAGACCGCCCCCTGGGCGTCCTGCAGGTGTGCAAAGCGACCGACGCCCTTCACCTCCATGGCGGGGGCGAGGAGCTTGCCGCCGAGCCACTCGGCCTTCGCGA
>JBFZCW010000070.1:0-3077 GCA_041307765.1 Chromatiaceae bacterium | reverse complement strand
AAAGAGCGTCGGGGGAACGCGAGATCTCACAGCCACGGGCAGCGTGCTCGGTTCACCGGCGTATATGTCCCCCGAGCAGGCCCGCGGCGACAAGCTGGACCGGCGCAGCGATGTCTATTCCTTTGCCGTCATGATCTACCTGTCGCTGTCTGGACATCTTCCCTTCGATGCCGACGACGCCTGGGGCTTCATAACCAAACACATCAGCGAAGCACCTGTCCCCATTCGCCAGTACGCGCCCGACCTTTCGATGGCGGTCGAGGACGTCTTGGAGACCGGGCTGGCTAAGGATCGGGAGGCTCGGCCGGAGCGGGCGACGGACTTGATCTCCGACGTGCGCCAGGCCTTGCTGGCACCTGCCGGCGAGCGCGGTGCCGTGACCCGGGCGGCAACAACGGCAGGCAGGACCGCCGCGGCCACGCCGCCCAGCCGAACGCTTGTCGGCCCAGCCGCAGCCGAACCCGCGCGGCGGGCAAGGTCATCCAGGAATGTGCTGATTGCCTTGGCGTTGGGAGCGTTTGGCCTGCTGGCGGTCGGAGGCCTGATTGCAGCGGTCCTGTTCCTGGGACGGGACAGCCTCTTCGGCCCGAGCGTCTCCTCCTACCCCGTGGGTGACTCGCCGCGGGCTTTGATGTTTGCTGGGGATTCGTTGTGGGTAGCCGACTTCTTCGGCAACAGCGTGACGAAACTGGACGCCTCGGGCTGTGCCTCCGGGGAGGTCAGCTGCGGAGATCGCATCGGAACCTTCATCGTCGATGACCTGCCTGTGGCGCTTGCCTTCGATGGCCAGCGCGTGTGGGCGGCGAGCTCCCTCAAGCAGAGCCTGTCGGCGCTGGATCCGGAAACGGGGAAGGTCGTTGCCAACTACCCGCTGCCCCACGTACCTTCGGCGCTAATCTGGGCCGACTCGGCCTTGTGGACGGCCAATGCCATCGCCGGGACGGTCACCAAGGTCTCCCCGGATGGCCGGATGCTGGCGAACGTTCCGGTCGGCAAGGGGCCGGTGGCGTTGGCATTCGATGGCGCCTCTCTGTGGATCGCGGACAAGGACGGCAAGTCGCTGGTGCAAGTGGATCCCGGCACGGCGGAAGTGAGGGACTCCCTTCCCCTGGAGGGCGAGCCGCTGGGGCTGACGTACGATGGACGCTCGCTGTGGCTCGCCATCGGCGACTTGGGGCGGGTCATCGAGGTCGATCCGCAGACTCTCGGGATCGGCCGACAGGTCGACACAGGTGCCGATCCGTCTGCCCTCGCCTTCGACGGTGAGTCCCTCTGGGCGGCGGCCCCGAAGGCGGGAAAGATCTTCCGCATCCGGCTGAGCGATGCAACCGTCACCAAGAGCATCTCGGTAGAGGGCGCTCCCATCGCACTGCAGTCCCTTGCATGCGGACCTGGGTGCTGGGAGATCTGGACGGCCGATGAGTCGGCTGACAGCGTCAGCCGCATACGGATTCAGTGAAGGCCGCCCAATGAACCCTCCATCCAGCCCTTCCTCCTGCGCGGCCTTAGCCCATGAGTGAGGCCACGTCCTTCGGGTTTCCCGGCTACCATCTGCAGAGCATGATCGGGCGCGGGGGGATGGGACGCGTCTATCGCGCCGAACAGCTCGCCACGCACCGAACGGTCGCGGTCAAGGTCTTGGATCGCGCTACCAACGATCCTGCGAAACTGGCCGCCTTCCGCCGCGAGGCGGCCACGGTGGCGCAGCTGGAACACCCCCACGTCGTCCCGCTGTATGACTACGGCGATCACCAGGGGACGCAGTACCTTGTCTTCCGCTTCCTCACCGGAGGAACGGTGGCCGACCGCATCAAGTCGGGCCCGACCGACGTCGACCAGGCCCTGCGCTGGATTGACGACGTCGCCAGCGCGCTGGATGCGGCTCACCAGCGCGGCGTCATCCACCGCGACGTCAAGCCGAGCAACCTGCTGCTCGACGAATCCGGCAACGTCTACCTGGGTGACTTCGGCATCGCGGCAACCGCGCTTGATCTGGAGGGATCCGCGCCGGGAGGGAGCGCGGCCTACGCCTCACCCGAGCAGGGGCGCGGCGCGACCGCCGACGCCGCCTCCGACATCTACTCGCTCGCCGTCACCGCGTTCGAGATGCTGACGGGCAGCAAACCCTACCAGGCCGAGACGGCGCTGGGGATGATCGTTCGCCACATGCATGACCCCATCCCGTCGGCCCGGGCTCTCCAGCCCAAACTCCCGCCCGCCGTGGATGCCGTCTTCTCGGCGGGAATGGCGAAGGACCCGCACGGACGCCCGGCAACGCCCGGCGATTTCGCTCGCCGCCTACGCCAGGCTTGCGCGGCCACCCCGTCGGTGACTCTTGCCGGAATGGCCGAGGCCACTCCCAGCATGCGCACGGGAGGCAAGGCCTCACGCGGGATGCTGCTTGGCATTGGAGCGGCCGCAATTCTCCTGTGCATGCTGGCGGTGGGCGTACTGGGCGGCGGTCTGGCGGCGAGCCTGACCTCGGCGACGCCCACCGCAGCCGTGGAGCCTCCGCCTCCGACCGTCGCCGCTGCAACCGCAACGCCCGAGCCATTGCCGCTGACGGACGACTTCTCCGATCCAGCCAGCGGTTTCGGCGTGCTGCAGGCCGCTGATGGGCGCGTCGAGTACGCCGACGGCGCGCTTAGGATCACATCTCTCGCGGGGGGACTGGAGTGGTTCTCACCCTACGCCGGCATCAACGAGCAGGATCTGCAAATCGAGGTACAGGCCCAGCGCATAGAGGGCCCGTTGCTGAGCGAGATGGCTGTGGTTTGCCGGTGGCAAGATAAGTTGAACTACGTTGCCGCGGCCTGGCGCAGCGACGGGCAGGTCTCGCTGTGGAAGGAGACCGACGGCGTCGAGGACCGATGGGTGGATTGGACTCCGGTGGCGGGCGGGCAGGGTGCGGAAGGGGACCCGCACAGCCTGCAGCTTACCTGCCAGGGATCGACCATCCGATTCGCTGTGGATGGCAGCGACGTGGCCGATGCCGTAGATCTATCCCCGGCGACAGGGACCTTCGCCCTGATGGCAGGCTTGCTGGAGCCGGGCAAGCTGGCGGTCATGTTCGACGA
>JBFZCW010000069.1:0-12645 GCA_041307765.1 Chromatiaceae bacterium | reverse complement strand
CTGCGCTGAGGGCTGCCGAGCCCGGGGGTCCGCCGGAGGCGCCGGCCCAGACCCTGGGGCAGGCGGCGGAGCCTCAGCGGGCGGCTCCCGCTGCCGTGCCACAGCCGGGAGACCAGCCTGCCGCGGGGCCTGCGGCAGTCCCGGACAGCCAAGCGGTTACTGATGAAGGGGGCGGGGAACCGGACGGGGAGGCGCCCGCCGGGAGCCAAGGCGCAAAGGCCGACGCGGTGGCCACCCCAGCGACGGACAAAGAGGCGGCGCCTGCAAAGACGCCCGAGCCGGTCACCGGGGCCTTCGGGATACCGCTTGGCGAGCGCTTCGAGGCCTACATGGTGGCGAAGGTCATCAGCCAGGAAGAGAAGACCTATCGCGGGCCGAACAAGGAGGAACGTAAGGGGATCCTGTATCGGGTCGAGCCGAAGGTCACCAACACCCTGTTCAACAGCTATGCGGTGGCCACCACGGCGGACGGACTCATCTATCTGATCCGCGGCGATCGAGAGCCCCTGGAGCGGAAGGCCGCCTGTCAGGCGCCCAAGACCCTGGCCGCATTCCTGGAGGGCAAGTACGGCAAGCCCCGCGGCAAGGGTCCCGCCGGGGAGTGGTACAGCTTCCGCGACATGTCGTCCTCGACTTACCGGGGGGTACGGATACACGCCACGCGTTGCGGACGCGGCATCTACTCCGTGGTCTACAGCGACGATGCGACGCGGCTGCGGGGACCTGTGCCCAGTCCGGAACCCAGCGAGACCTCGGGGCTGTGATGGTCGGCCCCAAGCAGAGGTATCGGGGCGACCGCCGCCCGGATCGGCGACGGACAAGGAGCACCATGAGTACTCGAACCCGTTTGAGGGGGCCATCTTTGTGCCGATGGATTGCGTTGGCGCTGCTCCTGCCGATCGCCGCCTCAGCGGTGGCCGGCGGACCGGGTTTGGGGCCCGGCGGGCCGGGGGGCGGAGCCGGTTGGCCTGGATACGGACCCGGATTTGCGGATTATGGGGTCGACTGGCCGGGATACGGTCTGGGGTTTCCGGGCTACCGTGGGGGCTGGCCTGGCGATGGTTTCGGATATCCGGGCTACGGTGCCGGCGGTCCAGCCGATGGGCCGGGTGCGTCAGCCGATCGCCGGGGCAGGGCTGGCTACGGCAGGGGTGTCCCTGGCGCTGGCTGGGGGCGGCCGGACGATTACATCGGCGGCGGGTCCGGTCGCGGTGAGCGCGGCCAGCGGAAGGGGTCTGGCCGCGGGCCCACCGGCCACGGGGCTGGGCCGCGTCAGGGTCCTCGGAACCCCTCCATCACCCGATGACGCGCTGGGCCGCTCCGGCCACTGCCTACAGGCCAGGGACCGACACCCGGGCGGCTTTGATTGACTTGGACGCGAACTGTTGACGACGAGAACGCGACTCAGACTGAGGAGGCCTTCCATGCGCGGATTCTTTCGACCCCTGGTGCTGATCGGCGCAGTCGCCGCCACGCCCGCCGCTGCCGTTCCTCCCGGATACGGGCCCGGTGGTCCGGGGTACGAGCCCGAGCCGCTCGGCGACTGTGTCCGTGGTCCGGGACGGGGGCCGGGTCACCCCGGCGACTGTGTCGAGGGTCCCGGTTACGGGCCCGGCGCCCCGGGCTACGGGCCCGGCGGTCCGGGTTACGGACCTGGGCGGCCTGGCGACTGTGTCCGTGGTCCTGGACGCGGCCCCGGGCAGCCCGGCGACTGCATCGATGGTCCGGGCTACGGTCCCGGGGGCCCGGGCTACGGGCCCAGGTAGCCCGGCCCAGCCCCTGGCGCGGGCCGGGCGCCTGGATGAGGACGGTGGCACTGGGCTGAACCCAATGCCGTTGAGCCGGTGCGGCCCCCTAACGCGGGGCGGCGCCGAACTCCCGCTGGTAAAGGTCCAGGCTGTCCTGGGTCCCGCAGACGTAGACGCCGTCCCCTGGCTCGACCCGGAAGTCCTCGGCGAACTCCAAAAGGGTCTCACCCCCGCGCTCGATGGCCACCACGGCAGCCCCGGTGCGCTCGCGTATCTCGGCCTGCCAGGGGTGCCGGCCCGTGAGGTCCGCCGGGGCCATGCGCAGGCAGCGCAGGCCCTGTTCGACCATCACGGCGCTGTCGCCCAGCAGATGTCGGGCGAGCAGGTGCCCGGCCACGTGACCGATGGACAGGGCAAAGTCGGCGCCGGCCTGATACAGGCGCGGGACATTCGAGGCCCGATTGACCCGGGCGATCAGCCGGACCTTGGGGGCAAAGTCGCGTACCACGGCGGTGGCGAAGATCCCGGCGCTGTCGCTGCTGAGCGCCAGGACCACGGTTCCGGCCTCGCGCACCCCGGCCCGCTCCAGCACCGTCTGCTCGAGGACGTTGCCCACCACATCCACCCCTTCCCCCGGGTGCTCGGCGATGACGAGCGTCGTCTCCCCGGCGTCGTGGAGCATCTCCACCACCTTGGACCCGACGGTGCCGAAGCCGGCGACGACGATGGGTCCGGAGCGGGGGATGGGGGCCGCCAGGGCCTCGACCTTGGCCAGGTTTCGGTCCTCCCCGATGACTACCAGGATGGCCCCGGGGATGATGCGGGTCGCGGGGCCCCGGGCCGCCTCGAAGACCCCGCCGTGCCACTGCCCAATGAGCGTCA
Source organism: Chromatiaceae bacterium (assembly GCA_041307765.1). GTDB lineage: Bacteria > Pseudomonadota > Gammaproteobacteria > Chromatiales > Chromatiaceae > DYRB01. The sequence continues at coordinate 10,015 of JBFZCW010000069.1, read as the reverse complement.
CACCGAGGCGACGGCGCATCTGGACGTCCCCCAGGCGCCGCCCCGCCAGGGGGCTGTCCGGGTGGGCGCGGTACTCGGCCAGGCCGACGCGCTCGTCGATCAGGCTCAAGCCCTCTGCCGGCGGGCTGATGCGGGCACTGGCGCGGGCGGCCAGGGCCGCCGCCAGGATGTGGGATGGGGTGTAGACGGCAGTCGCACCGACCTTGAGCATGGGGGCGCGGTGCAGGGGGTTCTCGGCCAGGGCGTAGGCCGGGCCGGTGAAGCCCTGTTCCCGGGCCATCATGATGAAGGTGGCGTCGTCATGGTCGTCGGCGTTGGTCACCAGGGCGCGCGCCCGCTCGACTCCGTTCAGCAGGGCCGGGTCCTCGTCGAGCTGGCCGAGCACCACCGGGTAGCCGCGCTCATGCAGGCTGCGGGCGAGGCTTGGGTCGCCCTCCAGGATCACGAAGGGGGCGTGGACCCGCTCCAGCTCCTCGATCAGGGAGTCCACGCCCGGCCCGTAGCGGTGGAACAGCACGCGCCCATCCATGGGCGGCAGGGCGCGGGCCAGGCGCGCCTCGAAGCGCTCCTCGAAGAAGGGCAGGACGTAAATGGGAAAGATCAGGAAGACCAGGAAGAGCCCGGCGATCTGCGTGAGCATCACGAATACAACCATCAGCGGGTGCTGCCAGCGGGAGTCCGCCCCATAGCCCGTGGTGGTCAGGGTCTCGGAGGCCCACTCCACGCTTGCGAGTAGCCCCCGCGGGTTCCCCTCCAGGTAGGTCATACCGAGCATGTAGAGCACACCAAGGACCAGTACCGCGGCGGGCAGCGCCGCGAGCAGGGCCAGCAGGCGCAGCGTGGAACGGGTTAACTTGGGAGTCATGATTCCTCTTCAGGGGGTCTTTCTGACTTCACATCCGCTCGGGTCGGTAACCACTGCCGGGACGGGGGCTGAGGAGCAATGGGCCCCGACCGGGGACGCGACATGATATGCCGCCCCATGGCCGAAAGGGGTTCAGCCCTGTGCGCTCCCGGGGAGGCTGTGCCGGATCCTTGCCTATACTGCATGTGAAGGAACCCGGCGCCGGTCACCCCGGCGTGGCGGGGCCCCGGTGGCATGTCGTATCCACCCCCGCCCCTGGGGGCAGGGCAGGAGACCTCCGATGGGCCTGAGACCCTCGTCAGCGCGTTGGTTCGAGACCGTGGTGCCGCGGGAGGACACCCACGATGCCGTCGAGGCACTGGCGCGCGGCGGGCGGGTTCAGTTCGAGTGGCTTGGCACGCGGGCGGCGACCAGCGAACCCGAACGCCTGCACGAGCCAATCGCCCGTTACCGGGCCCTGGCGGCGGACTATGCGCGCTTCTGGCCGGCGCCGGTGTTTGAGCGCCGCTGCTGCACCTTGCCGGTGGAGATGTCGGCCAAGGTCGCGCTCCATCAGTTGACCCGCTGGCGCGAGGCCGCTGCAGATCCGCTGCGGCTGTTGGAGGCGGCGGAGCGCGAGCGCGACGCGGTCGCTGAATGGCGCCCTGTGCTCCAAGCCCTGTCTGCCTCGGGATCTGCAGCACGCCTTGATCTCGGTGCCTTGGCCGGTGCCGGGCCGGTGCTGGCGGGCAATTGCCTGGTCTTGCCGCCCGACACCCCCGCCCCGCCTCAGGCCGGCCACCTGTTCGAGGAGGTGGCCCTGGGCGCCGGTCGCGCCCTGGTTGGAGTCCTGCCGCGGCCGGACCGGGAGCCGCTGTGCCGCCAGGCGCAGGGGGCATGCGGGCATTGCCTCCCCATCCCGGACTGGTTGAAGGGCGACGCGGCCACCTGCCTTGGTGCCTTACCCGGCCGGGAGGCGGAGGGCGAAGCGCGCTTGGCCAGCCTGGAGGCCGCGCTGCGGAGACTTGCCTCGGAGCACGAGGTCGACCGGGCGCGCGGGGTTCTGGAGCGTCTGGACTGGTTCCAGAGCACGGCGCGAAGCATCAACTGCGACAGTCACTACTGCTGGGTCACGGGCTGGACCAGCGCGGCGACGCCGGAGGACATGAACCAGGCGCTGAGCGACGCGGGGGTGCGTGCGTCGGTCGCCTTCGTCGAGCCGCCGCTGGATGCGGCCTCCCCCTCGGTCACCGACAACCCGGCATGGCTGCGCCCGTTCGAGGTCTTCACCCACGCCTTTGGCGTCCCGGGCGCCGCCGAGGCTGACCCGACTCCCTGGGTCGCTGTCCTGGTGTCGCTCATGTTCGGCTACATGTGCGGCGATGTCGGCCACGGGGCCTTGATCGTGGCCGCCGGGCTCTGGCTGCGGCGGCGCACACCCCTGTGGCCCTTGCTGGTTGCGTGCGGCATTTCAGCGGCTGGATTCGGGTTTGCCTACGGGGACCTGTTCGGCTATCAGGGCCTGATTCCGGCGTTGTGGATCGGGCCCCTGGAGGACCCCATGACCCTGCTGGCGACCCCCGTGGTGGGAGGCGCCTTGGTCATGACCGTTGGCGTCGTCCTCCATGCGGTGCAGAGCTGCTGGCGCGGCGAGGGTACAGGCCAGCGGGTGGCGGATGCCGCCCAGCTCCTGGTCTACTGGGGTCTGCCGCTTGCCCTGTGGCAACCAGACCTGGGCTGGCTCGCGGTGGCCGGCGTCGGCCTCTGCGCGGCCAACGGGCTCTGGCGGGAGCGTTCCCTGACCTCACTGGCCGCCGGGCTTGGGACACTGGTGGAGAGCACCTTCACGCTGTTTCTCAACACCCTGTCCTTCGCCCGGGTGGGGGCCTTCGCCCTTGCACATTCCGCCCTGGAGAGCGCCGTGATCGGCGTCGCCGAGGTCGTGGAGAACCCGATCGCCAGCATCGTCGTGGTGATCCTCGGCAACCTCGCCGTGGTCGTGGTGGAGAGCGTCGTGGTCATGATCCAGACCACTCGCCTGATCCTGTTCGAGTTCTTCGTACGGTTTTTCGAGGGACGCGGGCGGGCCTTCCATCCGGTCAGCTCGCCCACGCTCGGTGCCGGGCAGCCGCAGGGCGGTTGTGCGGCGGGCAAGAAGGGTGCAGGCCGGTCCTGATGCCTACCCGCTGTGGCGTTGGTCCGGGGCCGGCGGCTTTCCCGGCATCAGCGACCGGGGGCGACTGCCACTGCGGGTGCGGCGGCGGGCAGGTGGGCCACCCAGCGTTCCGCCGCAGTGCGGGTCAGGTCCAGCACCCCTTGGGGGTAGAGTCCCAGGGTCAGGACCAGCAGGCAGGCGGCCCCGGCCACCGCGAGCTCGCGCCTGCGCAGGTCCAGGGCTTCGGCGACCGCAGGTGCGGTGACGGGACCTAGGAAGACGCGGCGGTAGAGGCTCAGGAAGTATCCGGCCCCGAGCACCGCCCCGAACAGGGCGGCGAGCCCGGCGCCGGTGTGGCTGGCCAGGGCGCTCAGGATCAGCAGCAGCTCCGCCGGAAAGCCGCTGGTTCCCGGTACGCCCAGGGAGGCCAGACCCAGGATCAGGAAGCCCCCCGCCAGCAGCGGCATGGTCTGGGCCACTCCCCCGAGGCTGGTGACCTCGGTCGTCCCGGTGCGGTGGTGCAGGAAGCCCGCCAGCAGGAACAGACCCCCCGCCACCAGGGTGAAGTTGAGCAACTGGAAGACAGCACCCTGCAGCCCCTGGATGCTCAGGGAGGCGATGCCCAGCACCACCAGCCCGACGTGGCTGATGCTGGAGAAGGCCAGCATACGCCGCAGGTTGGTCTGGGCCAGGGCCCCCAGTGCGCCGTAGAGGATACCGAGCACCCCCAGGCCCGCTAGAAGCCAGTGCATGTCTGCCGCCGCGTCCGGGGCCAGGGGCACGACGAAACGGATCAGCCCGTAGGCCCCGAGCTTGAGCCCCGTCATCAGCGCGGCGACGCTCACAGGCCCGTCCGAGGCCAGCACCGGCAGCCAGGTGTGCAGCGGGAAGACCGGCGTCTTGACCGCGAAGCCCGCCAGCAGGAGCAGGAAGACGGTCAGCTCCAGCCCGTCCGGAAGGGGAGTGGTGCGCAGGGTCTGGTAGTCGAAGGATAGCCCGGCGGGTACCGACACCCCTACCACCTCGGCATGGTTGAAGGCGAGGAGGATGAAGGCGAAGAGCAGCGGTACCCCGCCCACCAGCATGAACAGGGTGTACTTGACCGCCGCAAAGCGCCGGTTGGGGCCGACGCCCCAGAGGCTCACCAGGAAGAAGATCGGGATCAGAGTCAGCTCCCAGAACAGGAAGAAGAGCACAGTATCCAAGGCGCAGAAGACCCCGATGGTGGTGCTCTCCAGGAGCAGGAGCAGGGTGTAGTAGAGCCGGGGCATGGTGCGGACGCTGGTCCAGGAGGCCAGGATGACGCCGATGACCAGGAGGACCGTCAGCGGAAGGAAGGCGACCGTGAGCCCGTCCACTCCCAGCGCGTAGTCGATGTTGAGGCTGGGGATCCAGGGGTGGCGCTCGATCAGTTGGAAGTCGCCGTTGGCCGGATTGAAACTCGCCAGCGCGACCACGGCGATGCCGAGGTCCACCAAGGCGGCGGCCAGCGCGATCCAGCGTGCCCGCCCCGGGTCCGGGACCAGCCAGATCAGGGCGGCCCCTGCCGGCAGGGTCAACAGCAGCAGGCTCAGCAGCGGCAGGCCAAGGGTCGGGTCTGTCATCGGTGTCTCCTCAATGTCCCAGCCCGAAGCGCGCCGCCAACGCCGTCAGCGGCGCATCCGTCACCTCGAGCCAGGGCTCGGAGTAGAAGCCTGCCCCCAGCAGGACCAGGATGACCACCCCGGCGATGACCCGCTCCGGCCATGTCGCCGGGGGGATCTTGGCCGTGGCCTCCGCGCTCGCCGGCGCAAGGAAGGCGCGCTGGAAGGCCCATAGCAGAAAGGCCGCGGCCGCCACGTTGCCCAGGGCCGCGGCGATGGTCACCAGGGCCCCGAAGCGGGCGATGGCCGCCTCGAGCATGAGGTGGACGGCGTCGAAGCCTGGAGTCCCGGGCATACCGACGATGGACAGTCCCGCGACAAAGAACGCGATCCCGATCATGGGCAGGCGGTCGAAGAGCCCGCCGAGCTTGTCCAGGTCCGTGGTGCGCGTGCGCAAGTAGACACAGCCTGTCATGAACAGGAGCCCGGCGATGGCGAGCCCGAAGTTGGCCGAGAGCATGACCGCACCCTGGAAGGCGGCCGTTCCCAGGCTGAACAGGCCGATGACCAGGACGCTGGTGTGACTCACCACCGCATAGGCCAGGAGGCGGCGCAGGTTCGTCTGCATCAGGGCGAGCAGGGCGGCGTAGAAGATCCCGGCGGCTGCAAAGGCGACGACATAGGGGCTCCAGCGGTCGACCGCCTCAGGCAACAGAGGGAAGACGAAGCGCACCAGACCGTAGATGCCGACCTTGAGCCCGAGCAGGAAGACCGGGGCCACCGCCACGTTGCCGTGTTCTGCCACCAGGGGGAGCCAGCCGTGCAGCGGGAAGAGGGGTGTGCGGATGGCAAGGCCGTAGAACAGCAGGAAGAAGGTCAGGGAGGACAGGGTCGGCGTCATCGGGACCGCGGCCAGCTCCGTGAGGTCGAAGCTCCACTGCCCGGCGTTGGCGGCGGCGTAATTCCATCCCAGGAGCAGGGTCCCCGCCAGGAGCAGCCCCAGTCCGGTGCCCATGAATTCGTAGTAGCGTTGCCTGGCCAGGTCCTCCGCCGGCGAGGTCGCCCACCGCCCCATCAGGTAGCCCACCAGCCCCAGCTCGATCGCGGAGACGACCACGAACCACAGCAGGTCCAGGGTCGTGAAGAGCGACATCAGGGTCGCCTCGCAGGCCAGGGCCACCGCCAGGAAGTGGGGGACAGGCCGAAGGCGGCGCACCGGCGCGTAGATCACGACCAGAAGGGACAGAAGGGCCGTGAGTAGGATGAAGATCACTGCCACCCCGTCCACGCCGGCATGGTAGTTCAGGGCCGGCGACAGGGACCAGCGCTCGGCGAATTGGAGGGCCGCGCTCCCGTGGTCCAGACCGACATACAGGTAGGCTGCCAGGGCCAGCTCTGCCGCCGCCGCGGCGAGACCCAGGGCGATGGCGGGGCCCTCCCGGCGCACCCGGATCAGGGCCAGGGCCGCGCCCAAGGGCAGCAGCTGCAGCAAAGCCAGCACGGGGAAGCTGTGGACGGTCGTGACCAGGGTCTCGGTGGATTCCATGGCTGCGGACCCCCCTAGAGGATGACCACGAGGGTGGCCATGATGAGCAGCAACAGGTAGCGCGGCCGGGTGAGCAGTTCGTCAACCTGGAGCAGATAGCCTCCGAGGAGGTGGATCAGCCGATACAGCCCCTCTCCGCCGCCGCGCAGGACCAGGTGCTCCTCGAACCAGTGCAGGATGCGGGCGACCCACTCCATGAAGCCCCCGAGCAGGCCGCGGCCCCCCGCCAGCTCGGACTCGGTGCCATGCCCCTCCACACGCCCCTGACGCCGGGCCTCCCAGTCCGCCATGGAGGCCAGTGCCCCGGCCTGGGAGGGCAGCCCCACCAGGCGGTTCACCACCTGGTCGTCGAAGGCCTGGACGTCGCGGGCGAGGGCCTGGGTGGGGCGCATCAGCAGGGCATCGCTTGCCGGGTCCAGCCAGAACCCCTGGACTGCCGCGTTGTAGAGGCGCCGCCGCCGGGCCAGCCAGCCCCCCAGGGTGCGAGTGGGCCCAGGCATCCAGTGCATCAGGGCGGGGGCATGGAGGAACTGGTAGGCCCGCCATAGCGCGTGGAGCATCAGGTGGGCGGTGGCCAGGTCGAACCAGCCCAGGGCGCACCAAAGGAACATCAGCCCGACCTGGGTGGTCGTGGAGGCCATCAAGGCCCCCTTCACGTCGGCCTTGGTCAGGCCCACGAGCCAACCGTAGGCCGCCGTGGCGATCCCGAGCACGGCGACCAGGGGGCGCAGGGCCGGCGCCTGCTCGAACAGGGGGGCGATGCGGATCAGCAGGAAGACCCCGGCGTGGACCATCAGCGAGCCATAAAAGACGGCGCTCGACGGGGTGGGCCCCTCCAGGGCGCGGGAGACCCAAGCGGAGAAGGGGATCACGCCGGACTTGGCCAAGGCCGCGAGCAGGAAGCCCAGCAGCAGGAGCCCCGCCGGCAGTCCGTTGAGCCCGGCGGCACCCGCGGCCAGGGCCGGCCACTCGGTGCTGCCGAGCCAGGCCAGGCACAGGAAGATGGCGAGCAGGAAGCCGGCGTCCCCGATGCGGTTGGTGACGAAGGCCCGGGTGGCGTTTACCGTCGCCGTGGTGCGGTCGTTGGCATACCCGATGAGCAGATAGGAGCTGACCCCCGCCAGCTCCCAGCCGACGAAGGCCAGCACGGCATTGCCGGCGGTGACGATCAACAGCATGGCCCCGGTGAAGAGGGCAAGGGTCATGAAGAAACGCCGGAAGCCCGGCTCCCGGTGGAGGTAGTGCACCGAGAATCGCAGGGTCAGGAGGCAGACGAAGGCCACCAGGACCGCCATGGCCAGACCCAGGGGATCGAGGCTGAGGCTCAGGGCGACCTGGACCTTGCCGCTGGCGAGCCAGGTTCCCAGGTGGACCTGTCCCGGGGCCCCCTGCAACAGGGCCGACAGGGCCAGGGTGAGCCCGGCGAGCAGCGACAGGGCGGCCGCGCCCTGGGCGATGCGGGCGGCGGGGCGCTCGCTGGCGTCGCTGGGGCTTGGGTCCAGCGTCAGCGCGGCGCCGATCCATAGGGCGGCGATCAGCGGCGGCAGGGGGACCAATGCCCCGAGGGTTTCCATCAAGATGTCAGGCATTAATCCTGTCCCAATTGATTGCAGCCAACAGAGCCCCTGCACGAGCCCAAAGGGCCATCAGCCATGGTCTGGTGCCGCGATCAGGGCGGGTGGCCGCGGCCCGTTGTAGCCCAGGTAGCACTCAGGTGAGCGCCCCACCCGGGGCGGCGGCGCGGCCGGGGGCCGCCATGGGACCCAGCCGGTCCCAGGGATGAACCGGGCAACGACCCCGGTCTGGGGGTCCAGCGAGGCGAGCTGCACCCAGGCCCCGCCTACCAGCTCGGCCACCGCCGGCTGGCGTTGGTAGATGGCGGTGAGTATGTCCGTGGTCTGCTCCACCACCACCAGGAGTCGCATGGCCTCGTGGATCTCCACCATTTGCCGCGGCAGCCCGGTGCGCAGGTCCGACGTGGTCCCCTCCATGACCCCCAGCAGGCCGGTGACGTTGTGGGTAACCTTGGTCCCGCATCCGTAGCCCTCGTCGTTGGAGGCGGAGAAGTAGTACTCGAGGCTGATCCCGGCGCCCACGGCCCCGTTGATGACCAGGTGCCGCTCCAGGACCGCGCCGTCCGGGTCCTGGGTGGGATCGTAGGAAATCAGAAAGGCGCGACGGTCGAAGAAGGCCCCGCGGCTCAGGGAACGCCGACCGAAGAAGGCGCAGGCGTTGGTGGCGTGCCCCAGCTCCGGGCGCACCTGGGAGATGTCCTGGGCGCGGGCCGCCACGTGGCGGTGGGCCGCCTCCGGGTCCAAACCCGGCGGGGCTGAGGCAAACCGGCGGCAGCGCTCCTGGGCGTGGAGCCGGCAGGCCCGGTCCAGCACCTCGCGTACCCGCTCCAGGGTCGCGCCTAAAGGAGGCGGGACGTCCTGGGTGTCGTACCAGTCGACCTGGTCGTTGCAGGTGTCATGCTCGCCGCCCACGAACCAGGCTCCGTCGGGGATCTCGATCCCGCGCCCGGCGAGCAGGGCGCGCACCTCAGGGCGATTGGCCATGGCGCATACCAGGCGGGCATTGGGCCCGCTGAAGCGCCCGGAGCAGGCCCCGCAGTTGTAAGCCGAGGCGTGAGGGTTGTTCTGGTTGCGGGAGCCGTGGCCGAGGATGACAACCAGGGGGGCGAACCCCTTGGTGAGTCCGGTGCTGACCAGCAGGGCTTCCACCCGCTCGGCCTGCTCCTGGTCCGTGTAGCCCAGGCGTGGGGCCTGGGGGCTGGCGGGTGGGCTGTCGTTGGGGGCAGTGAAGGCGATGCGCGTCGCCACTAGTGGTTCCACCGCGGCGCGCAGGGAGCGGGTCAGCCTGGCGAAACCCGCCGGGGACGCCAGCTTGCCCGCCAGGGCGAGCCCGGTGAAGGGCCCCGCCAGGACCGACACGAAGGCGGGGCTCAGCATCCCCAGACGGCCGCGCTGCAGCAGGAACCCGGTGACAGACCTCAGCCAGCCGTGGCGGCGGGTGTGGACGCGCCCGAGGGCCTCGCACTCCGGGCGCGGGACCTCCCGCACCTCCTGCGAGGGGATGACCGGGGCCGGGATCACAGGGGCCAGGGCAGTGACGCCCGTGTCGTCCAGGCCGCGCCAGTTGTGGGGGACGCTGAAGTGGGCTGCAGCGCCCAGGGTCTCCACACCCGGGTCGAGTTCCTCCAGGTGGCGGCGGGTCCCCTCCTCGCGGTCGTCCATGCAGAACATAACCTGGGCCGCGGGGACTCCGTCGGCGCCGCCGCGGCGGGACCATCGCCCGCGCCCGTGGTTGTGGGCCAGGGCGGTGAGGATCTGTTCGCGGTAGTTGCGCTCGTAGGCCTGGAGCCAGAGATAGCCGGCGGTATCCCGGTCGAGGCGGTCGAGCGTGGCGAGGATGGCCACGGCCCCCTCGGGCCCCAGGGCGCGGACCTCCGCCCCGCACAGCCCAAGGTGCTGGGCGGCCTGGAACAGGGGCCAGGCGCTGCGCAGGACGGAGTAGCCTTGGCCCTCGTCGGCGGACATGCCGGGGCTTTGCGACTGCGGGGACGCAGGAGGTAGGGGCGTGTCCGCTACCGCGGCCGAGGATCCGTCCTGGGCTCTTCGCCAGGTCCACAAGAGGGCCGCGAGCTGCCCCCAGCCGGGATCGCCACGGTCCAGGTCGGAGTGGGCGGCGGCGCGGGCGGCACGGGCCGCCAGGTATTCGGGCAGCCCATCGCTGTAGAGGGCTCGGCGGACCAGGAACTCCTCCGGGTTGCGCCGGAAATACCAGCGCAGCATGTCCAGGCTGGCCTCGATCTGCCAGTGGCTGCGGCACAGGCGCTGGGCGTAGATACGCTCCAGCACCAGGCGCAAGGCCAGGTAGTCGAGCAT
>JBFZCW010000068.1:0-10533 GCA_041307765.1 Chromatiaceae bacterium | reverse complement strand
CGTTGGTCGGCAGGAATGGCGTCTAGGGCCCGGACCATATCGGCGCGTGGGATCTCCAAGTCCGCCGGGCAGCCAGGCAGCCAGCCGTCGAAACGGGCCGTGTAGTCGAGCAGGGCCACGTCGCCCCTGGCGCGCACGGCCTTGATGACCTCGACGACGGTCTGGTGGACCTGATCGTCGGAGACGGACTCCCAGGCGAGCAGGGCGTCCAGTCGGGCACCGAAGTCAGCGTCAGTCGTGGAGAGTCGGGCAATCTCGGCCATGGTGTTCACCTTGTTGGGTGCGTCGTAGTCGCTCTCGGATCGCTAGGTGAGGTCCGGGACGGCCGAGAATAAATGAAGAAGATTAATCCTGAGAAATCCTGTTAATCCTGTCGAATGACCATCCGGCAGCTCCGAACGCAGCGTCCCGTCCTAGGCGCAGAAGCTCAGCCCGCCTGCCGCGCGACTGCCTCCCTCAGGATACCGAGCAGGCTAGTGACGGCGGCGTGCTTCATCTTCCAGGCCGCCTTGTTCACCACCAGCCGCGAGCTGATGTCGGCGATATGCTCCAGGGGGATCAGGCCGTTGGCCTTGAGGGTCCCGCCGCTTTCCACCAAATCTACGATGCGGTCGGCCAGACCCACCAGGGGCGCGAGCTCCATGGAGCCGTAGAGCTTGATGATCTCGACCTGCCGGCCCTGGGCGGCGAAGTGGCGCTCGGCGCAGCGGACGTACTTGGTGGCAATGCGCAGACGGCCCTGGACGGGTTGGGTCTGGTCCGGGCCCGCGACCATCATGCGGCAGCGGGCAATCTTGAGGTCCAGTGGCTCGTAGAGCCCCTCGGCGCCATGCTCCAAGAGGACGTCCTTACCGGCCACGCCCAAGTCCGCCGCACCGTATTGCACATAGGTCGGGACATCGCTGGCGCGGATGATGACCAAGCGGACCCGGGGGTTGCTGGTGGCAAGGATCAGCTTGCGGCTGGTTTCGGGATCCTCGCCGGGGACGATCCCGGCGTGTGCCAGGAGCGGCAGGGTCTGCTCGAAGATCCGCCCCTTGGACAGGGCAATGGTCAGCGGGGCACCGAGGTCCAACGGTTTGTCCCTAGGCCTTGACCCGGCGGATGTTGGCGCCCAGGGCGGCGAGCTTGCCCTCGATGCGCTCGTACCCTCGGTCGATGTGGTAGATGCGGTCCACCAGGGTGTCGCCCTCGGCCACGAGTCCGGCCAGGACCAAGCCGGCGGAGGCCCGCAGATCGGTGGCCATGACCGGGGCGGCCGTCAGGCGGTCCACCCCGTGGCAGACGGCCACATTGCCCTCCAGACGGATATCCGCACCCATGCGCTGGAGCTCCAGGACGTGCATGAAACGGTTCTCGAAGATCGTCTCGGTGACGGCTCCGACCCCGCTGGACACGGCGTTGAGGGCGCAGAACTGGGCCTGCATGTCCGTGGGGAAGGCGGGGTGGGGGGCCGTATGCACGTCGACCGCCTGCGGCCGACGCCCACCCATGTCGAGCTCGATCCAGTCTGCCCCGACCTCGATCTGGGCCCCGGCCTCGTGCAGCTTCTTCAGCACGCTGTCGAGATACTCCGGGCAGGTGTCGAGTACCCGTACCCGCCCGCCGGTGATGGCCGCGGCCACCAGATAGGTCCCCGTCTCGATGCGGTCGGGCATGACCCGGTATTCCGCCCCGCCGAGGTGCTCCACCCCCAGGACTCGAATGGTGTCGGTACCAGCGCCCTCGATGCGGGCGCCCAGGGTCTTGAGGAAGTTGGCGAGGTCCAGCACCTCGGGCTCGCGGGCGGCGTTCTCGATTAGGGTTTCGCCCTCCGCCAGGGCGGCCGCCATCATGAGGTTTTCCGTCCCGGTGACCGAGACCATGTCCATGAACAGGCGCGCCCCGCAAAGCCGGCCTGCCCGGGCGCGGATGTAGCCGTTCTCGACGGCGATCTCCGCGCCCATGGCCCGCAGGCCCTCGATGTGCAGATTGACCGGGCGGGCGCCGATGGCGCAACCGCCGGGCAGGGAGACGTCGGCCTCGCCGAAGCGTGCCACCAATGGCCCCAGGACCAGGATCGAGGCGCGCATGGTCTTGACCAGCTCATAGGGCGCGGCATGACTGGTGAGGGTGCCCGCATCCACCCGTATGCGGCCTTCCTCGTCCCTGGTCAGGCGTACCCCCATGCGATCCAGCAGCGCCATGGTGGTGGTGATGTCGCGCAAGTGCGGGACGTTGGACAGGACGACCGGCTCGGCGGTGAGCAGGGTGGCCGCCAGGATGGGCAGGGCGGCGTTCTTCGCCCCGGAGATGTGCACCTCTCCCGCGAGGCGCTGGCCGCCGGTAATCAGGAGTTTGTCCATGTGAGGTTCGTGTTGCGGTTGGAAGACCAGATCGAAGGGTTCGCGGCCGAGGGCCGCAGCACTGCTTGCATCCATTGACGAGTCCGTTAAGGCAGTTGCTTGGCGGCGTCCGTGCCCAGGGGCAGCAGGCCGGCCAGGTTGGTGACAGTGGCGATGCGCGCCAGGGATTCGGGTAGGTTGACCAACTCGATGCGCTGGTCTCGCCGCTTGGCCTGTTCGAGCCATTCCAAGAGCAACGCAAGTCCGGCGCTGTTGGCTTGGCCGACACCCTGGAGATCGATGCGTGCCGTTGGGGAGGCCGCAAATACGCGCTCTCCCTCGACGACCAGGGCCCCCACGCTGGCGAAGTCGAGGTCGCCGGTCACGCGGTACTGGCCCGGTCCGGTGGCTGTAAGGGCTACGGCGATCACCCGGAGCCCTTGGCGTTCATCTCGCCGAGGCGGTGCACCAGGCCGTCGATCCCGCCCTGGCGGATCTGGGCGGCAAAGCTCCCGCGGTAGTTGGTCACGAGGCTCACGTTGTCGATGACCACGTCGTAGACCTTCCAGGTGCCGCCCTTGAGATAGAGCTTGTAGTCCACGGGCAGCGGCGGCGCTCCCCGCTGGACGATCTCGCTGGAGACAGTCACGGAGCCTTCATCGGCCCCAGGGCGCACCGGCAGATAGCGGATCTCCTGGCCCGAGTAGCGCAGCAGGGCCTTGGCGTAGGTGCGGATCAGGAGCTCGCGGAACCCTGTCGTCAGCTCTTTCTGCTGCGCGGGGGTGGCCTGGGACCAGTGGCGCCCGACGGCGGCCTGAGTGATACGTTCGAAGTCAAAGTGAGGGACCAGGATCTCCTGGACCATCTTGTAAATCAGCGTCGAGTCGCGGTCGACCTCGGCTCGGCGCTTTTCCAACGTTACCAGCATCCTCTGGCTGGCGTCCTTGACCAGGGCGGAGGCCATGTCTGGTGACGCGGAGAAGGCGGTTCCGGCCATCAACCAAAGTGAGACACCGGCAATCAAGGCAGTCAGGCGTGTGTTCATGGGGTGGACTCTCCAGCTTTATTGAAGAGAAACTGCCCGATCATCTGCTCGAGCACCAGGGCCGATTGGGTGTGGCCGACGGTGTCGCCGTCGTGCAGGTAGTCCGTGCTGCCGCCCGGGTCCAGGCCGATGTACTGTTCGCCAAGGAGACCTGAGGTAAAGACATTGGCGAAGGTATCCGTCGGCAGGTTGTCGTACTCGCGCTCGATGCGCAGGGTGACCAGGGCCTCATAGGTCACCTTGTCGAAGGCGATGGACTCCACGCGCCCGACGCGTACCCCGGCCATGGTCACAGGCGCCCGTACCTTGAGGCTGCCCACGTTGTCGAATCGTGCCTTGAGCAGATAGCCGTCACCTCCCGGAGACGCGCTCAGATTGCTAACCCGCATGGCGAGAAAAAACAGGGCAATGATGCCCGCCGCCATGAAGGCCCCCACCAGGATCTCGATCGTACGCGTACGCGCCATGGCTTCAGTCCCCAAACATGAGTGCCGTCAAGACGAAGTCCAGGCCCAGCACGGCGAGCGCCGAGTGCACCACGGTGCGGGTGGTGGCACGGCTCACACCGTCCGAGGTGGGGGTGGCCTCGTAGCCCTGGAAGAGGGCGATCCAGGCAACCACAAAGCCGAAGACGACGCTCTTGATCACACCGTTGACCACGTCTTCCTCGAAGTCGATCTTGGCCTGGAGCTGGCCCCAGTAGGCGCCCTCGTCTACCCCCAGGAGGCCGACACCGACGAACCAGCCCCCCAGCACACCGACCGCGCTGAACATGGCCGCCAGAAGGGGCATGGAGACCAAGCCTCCGAAGAAGCGCGGTGTGAGGATGCGTTTGACCGGATCCACCGCCATCATTTCGAGGCCTGAGAGCTGCTCCGTGGCCTTCATCAGGCCGACCTCAGCGGTCAGGGCAGATCCGGCCCGGCCGGCCACCAGCAGGGCTGTGACCACGGGGCCCAGCTCGCGCACCAGGGATGCAGCGACCATGACGCCGAGGCTCTGTGCCGCTCCGAACTGGGACAGGACATAGTAACCCTGGAGACCCAGCACCATTCCGACGAAGAGTCCAGACACCGCGATGATGAGCACGGACAGGACGCCGACGTTGAAAATCTGGGCGAGCAGCAGCTGCGGCCTGGCCACCAGAGACGGCAGCCCGAGCAGGATGGCCGCCAGTAGAATGTGCCCGCGGCCCAGATTCGCCAGGGACTGGAGACCGCTCCGTCCCAATTGCCGCAACAGCTCGAGCATCTTGGGTCTACCCCAGGAAGTCCCGTTCCAGCTCCGGTGCCGGGTAGTGGAAATGGACCGGCCCGTCCGGTTCCCCGCGCATGAACTGCTGCACCCAGTCGGACCCGCAGGCATCGATCTCCTGCGCAGTCCCCTGCGCCATGACCTTGCCGTCGGCGATGAGGTAGATCCGATCGGCAATGCTCGCCGTCTCGCCCACATCGTGGGAGACGACGATACTGGTCAGCCGGCTGGCGTCGTTGAGCTGGCGGATCAAGGTGACAAGCACCCCCATGGAGATCGGATCCTGCCCGGTGAAGGGCTCGTCGTACATGATCATCATCGGGTCCAGGGCCACCGCCCTGGCGAGGGCGACACGCCGCGCCATGCCGCCGGACAACTCGCTCGGCATCAGGTCGCGCGCCCCGCGCAGCCCGACCGCCTCCAGTTTCATGAGGACCAGCTTGCGGACCATCGACTCGGACAGCCGGGTGTGCTCTCGCAGGGGGTAGGCGACGTTCTCGAAGACGCTCAAATCGGTCAGTAGGGCGCCACTCTGGAACAGCATCCCCATGCGGGTGCGCATTCGGTAGAGGTCGCCGTGGCTCAGGCGATGAACATCTTGCCCGTCGACCTCGACGGTTCCGGCATCTGGCCGGAGCTGCCCGCTGATCAGCTTGAGCAGGGTCGTCTTGCCGGTTCCACTTGGCCCCATGATCGCCGTGATCTGGCCGCGCGGGATTTCCATGTCCACGCCGTCGAAGATCACGCGGTCGCCGCGGGCGAAGCGCAGTCCGCGAATGCGTACCAGCGGTGTGCCGCCAGCGGTGCCGGTCATGCGGGTACGCGCCGATGCTCGCTCGCCGATGACCACGCTGGAGCTCGAGCCGCCAACTCGTCTTGCGTCCGCGCCATGTCCACCGTCCCTGGCCGCCGCATCCTGATTGCGGTTACGCGCCGGCCGGGTGGTTTGGGGTCGACGTCGCCCCATGGCTGGCCTCCGTAGCAGCGTGATCTGCCCAAAAACCATCAATTATCTTGCGCTGGGTCCGGTCAGTCAAGCAAAGCCGCCAAGGAGCACCAGTTGGCACCAGCGGGTCAAGTCCCATGGCGAACCGCTGTCCAGGATAGCCAGGGCCGGCAGCGATCCGGCCTGGGCCGCCAGCGCCGCGAGCCACGACAATGCTGCGCGCGGATCTGTCACGATCGCCAGGGGGATTTCACGCGCCAGCAGCGCTTGGCCCTGGGCGTCTCTTGCCACTAGCGCCCGCATCGGTTCGGTTCCCGAGCCGGGGCGCGACCCGGCGGGTGAGGCCGGCAGAAGCAGGCCGGCCACGCAGCCGGCAAATCGGTCGCCCAGGGCAGCGGCTGCCAGGGCGAGGTCCGGGGTCTCGGTCGGTTTCGGTATCCTCGACCGCTGTGCCGGATGCGGCCCTGCCTGTCCCATCCCCAGGGTTGTCTGCCCTTGAGCACTCCCCCATCCCCCGGGGCCGTCGGATGCGTCAAGCTCCAGATAGAAACGGAACCGGTCCGGGACATCTTCGGCCCACTGGGCCAGGCGTCCCCGCGGGGCCTCACGCCAACTGGCCGCAGGGACCAGGACGGACTGGAAGGCGTTGGCGAAATAACTCAGGCGCCAATCCTCGGGCAGGTCCTCCGGGTAGAATTCCCCCCACCAGTCGGACCGCTCCCAGCCGCGCGCGATGACCTCAATCCCCATCCTGAACCCTCATGTACGCCGCGGATACCGCCCTTCGGGCTTTGGCGAACGGGGCAAGGTCGCCGAGGCCGAAGCGGCGTGGCGGCCCCGCAGTCCGGTTGCGCCGCCGTCATGCCTCTGAAAGAATGCCGCTCGCCGACCCGCGGCGGCCGCGAGCTCCTTGTCTGGGCCAGGCGTCACAGCGTCTGGCCCTCTACGGTAATACCCGCTAAGAGCGGTCCGTTGCTTCTGGCGGCCGACGCGATGCTGGCCCGTCCCAAGGACAGCACGGCGGCCTGGGTCTTTGGCGCCACCGAAGCGGGCAGAGCGAGCATAGATGATACCTGACGACCGATGGGCGACTGAGCGCCTCCCAGCTCACCGACCCTGGACGCAAGAGGACGAGGACAAGCTCAAGCAGCTCGGCCAGGCCGTCATCCGCACCGAGGCCGCGGCCGTGTCGGCCCTCATTGCTCGGGTCGACGAGGCCTTCGTGCGCGCCTGCCGCTACATGCTGGCCTGCCAGGGACGCATCGTGGTTTTAGGGATGGGGAAATCCGGGCATGTCGGCAGCAAGATCGCCGCCACCCTGGCCAGTACTGGTACGCCGGCCTTCTTTGTCCACCCCGGTGAGGCGAGCCACGGCGATCTCGGGATGATCACGCCCAAGGACGTCGTGCTGGCCCTATCCAACTCTGGCGAGACTGGGGAACTCCTCACCATCCTGCCGCTGATCAAGCGTCTGGGCGTCCCGCTCATCGCCCTGACCGGCCGGCCTGCGTCGACCCTGGCGAAGTCCGCCGAGGTCCACATCGATGTGAGTGTCGCGCAAGAGGCCTGCCCGCTCGGCCTGGCCCCCACGGCCAGCACCACCGCCGCCCTGGCGATGGGCGATGCCCTGGCGGTGGCGCTGCTCGAGACCCGCGGCTTTACGGCCGAAGACTTTGCCCGCTCCCACCCCGCTGGGACCTTGGGACGGCGGCTGCTTCTGCACCTGGGCGATATCATGCACGCCGGCGCCGCGATTCCGCAGGTCCCGCAGGGGACACTACTGCGCGACGTGCTGATGGAGATGTCGCGCAAGGGTCTGGGCATGAGCGCCGTGGTCGATCCCGAGGGGCGTGTCGCCGGGATCTATACCGACGGCGACCTGCGCCGCACGTTAGACCGCAACGTGGACATCCATGTCACGCCGGTGGAGCTGGTCATGACGCCGCACCCGGTGACCTGTCCGCCGAATATCCTGGCTGCTACTGCCCTGCAGATCATGGAGAGGCGCAAGATCAACGCCTTATTGGCGGTCGACGCGGATGGTCGCTTGGTGGGGGCGATCAATATGCACGACCTGCTGCGCGCCGGGGTGGTTTGAGGAAGCGCTGCTCTCAATTGTGATTGCCCGGGCCGAACGAACGAGGCCCCCGCACCTTACCAAACCAGCCGGAGAACACCGTCCATGCCGGACCAGAGCCTGATAGACGTCATCGAGCGTGCCAAACGGGTCCGCCTGGTGATCTTCGACGTTGACGGTGTCCTGACAGACGGTGGTCTGTTCCTCGGCGACGACGGTCAGGAGTACAAGGCCTTTCATTCGCGCGACGGGCACGGCATGACCATGCTGCGCCAGAGCGGCGTGACCCTAGCCATCATCACCGGCCGGCGCTCGGAGGTCGTGCGCATTCGCATGGAGAGCCTGGGCATCGCCCACGTCTACCAGGGCTACCGCGACAAGCTCCCCGCCTATCGGGACATCAAGGAGACCCTTGGCCTTGAGGACGCCGCCGTGGCCTACGTCGGTGACGACGTGGTGGACCTGCCGGTCATGCGGCAGGTCGGACTGGCCATCGCGGTGGCCGATGCCCATCCCCTGGTCGCGGAACATTGCCACTGGCAGACGGGTGCCCTCGGGGGTCGGGGGGCGGGACGCGAGGTCTGCGAGCTGATCATGCGGGCTCAGGGGACCCTCGACTCCATGCTCCAGGCCTACCTCTAAGGGCAATAGGGCGAGTCCGGCCGCGCATGGCGTTCACTGTCCGACAGCGCGTGCTTGCGTTGGTCCTGACCCTGGTCGGCGGGGCGGCCTGGTGGCAGCAATCCGGCCAGGCGCCTGAGGCTCTGCCAAAGCCTGCCCGTGCGCGGCTGCCGGACTATACGGTCGAACAGTTCACCGCGACCACGATGGATCCGAACGGGCGGCCGGCGCGCAGCCTGACTGCTCAGGAGATGCGGCACTACCCGGACGACGACAGCAGCGAGCTTGATCTCCCGGTCTTGATCCTGAATCGCCCCGATGGGCCCCCCTGGGATATCCGTTCCGAGACCGGCTGGATCTCGGGCGACCGCGAGCGGCTCCTGCTGCATGGCCAGGTCTTCGCCGACCGGGACGGCAGGGGGGAGGCCAGACCCATCCACCTGAGGACCAGCGAGCTCACGGTGCTCCCGCGCCAGAGCTATGCGGAGACGGGGATGCCGGTGGAGATCACCAGCGACAAGGATTGGCTGACATCGACAGGGATGCAGGTCTGGTTCGGCGAGACCGCAATGCGGGCCCGTTTCCTGGGGCGCGCCCGTGGGCGTTTTGCCGTGCAATAATCCCGCCCGTTGCGACGAAGCGGCCTCGAAGCGAGGACCTGAATCAGGATCACCATGAATTCCCCAGAACCGTCATCGCCCCCGGCGGGGCCTCTCGCACCCTTTGGGTTGCTGGCGTTTTCCGCCGCGTTGAGCCTCTTCCTGGCCTGGCCTTGGGCACCCGTTGCCGCCCTGGAGGGCGACCAGGAACAACCTGTCTATATCGAGGCCGACAGCGTCGAACTCGACGACATCCAAGATACCAGCGTGTACATCGGCAACGTTCAGATCGATCAGGGGACCATGCGCATCCTGGCCGACCAGGTTACGGTGAAGCACAAGGATGACCGGCGCCCGCGCTTTATCGTTGCTGTGGGGAACCCGGTGCGCTATCGGCAAGACGTCGAGGGCGAGAAGGGGGAGGTCAAGGCCCATGCGCAGCGCATCGAGTACGATGCGGACAAGGACGAGCTGACCCTGATCGACCAGGCTGAGCTGACCCAGGCGACGGACCGTTTCGCCAGCGACCGCATCGTGTACGACCGTGCCCGTTCTCAAGTCAAGGCGGGGACCAGCGCCCAAGGATCTGGGCGGGTGAGGATCACCTTTACGCCCGAGAAGGACGCCGAGGCCAAGCCTAGCGGCGGGACGAAGAAGGCGCCGGGGTCGCCGCCTGGCCGCACCCCCAACAAGGCGAAGGCTAAGCCGTGAGCACGCTCCAGGCGCGGCACCTGACCAAGCGTTACGGCCGGCGTCAGGTACTGCACGGTGTTGGCCTGAGTGTCGATGCCGACGAGGTGGTCGGGCTGCTCGGTCCCAACGGTGCCGGCAAGACGACCTGCTTCTATCTCATCGTCGGGCTCATTGCCGCCGACTCCGGCGCCATCAGCCTGGACGGGCGGGACATCACGTTTCTGCCCATGCATGCGCGGGCCCGCCAGGGTCTGGGCTACCTCGCGCAGGAGCCATCGGTGTTCCGCAAGCTCAGCGCCCGGGACAACCTGCTGGCCGTCCTCGAGACCCGCCGCGACCTCGATCGGGAGGGCCAGGAGCAGCGGTGCCTGCAACTCCTGGAGGAACTGGGCATTGCCCACATCGCGGACTCTCTGGCCCTGAGCCTGTCGGGCGGAGAGAGGCGCCGTCTGGAGATCGCGCGGGCCTTGGCGGTGGACCCGAAGGTCATGCTGCTCGATGAGCCCTTCGCGGGGGTCGATCCTATCGCGGTGGGCGACATCAAGAGCATCGTCGCCCACCTGCGCGAACGCCACATCGGTATCCTGATTACCGACCACAACGTGCGGGAGACCCTCGATATCTGCGACCGTGCCTACATCATCAGCGACGGCAGGGTCATCGCGGAAGGCACGCCGTCGCAGCTCCTCGACAACGCCGAGGTGCGCGCGGTCTATCTGGGCGAGCACTTCACCCTATGAGGCGACATACCTGACCGGATCGGCAGGACCTTCGCCCAGCCGACAGGATCTGGGGCGGCCATGGTCGGAAGAATCCTGAAACCGGTCCCGGCCATACCCCTCACCTCGATGATGCGGTCGAGATCTAGGGACCGCGACGCTTGCCGTGAGGGGGTCGGATTAGGCTAGAATGGCGGCATGGCATTTATCTTGCTTTGTCGATTTCCTGGCTTGCGTCCATGAAGCAGACGATCC
>JBFZCW010000067.1:0-7732 GCA_041307765.1 Chromatiaceae bacterium | reverse complement strand
AGGGAGCAGGTCTTCCGGGGCGATGGGGCTTTGCGGGTGGAGCAAGTCGGCCACGAGGGGCTGCTCCATGAGCCGGAGGTGGATGGCGCGGGCCTGCTCCTCATCGTCCAGCTCGGCCTGGGCCAATGGATCGTTCCCTGCGGCACGGCGCACGGCCAGCGCGATCAGGTCGACCAAGCGGCGCAGCGCGCCGCGCTCCTGGGTGTGGTCCTCGGGCAGGCCGCAGGCCTGCTCGTAGTGACGCTCCAGGTCCTCCTTGAGGGCCAGGACCTGGTCGCTCCCGGCGTTGGGCGGCAGGTCCATGGTGCGCTGTACCAGATCGCGGAAGGAGTCCCGGAAGGACTCCATCTCGTCGTGATCGGCCCTCTGGGCCTCCAGCAGGTCGAGGGGCTCGACGGCGACCGGCGGCCAGGCGAACAGCGGGTTCTCGTGGCGGCGGCGCAGGTGCCGCTCGCGCCGCCCCGGCCTGTGGGTGAAAGGCAACTCCATGTCAGGGGACCATGGCCTCGTAGAGGGCGGAGTAGTCCTGGTCGCCGTAGCCCTTGCCCAGGGCGCGGATGCAGGCTGCTTCTATGGTGGTGATGAGGGCGGTGTCCATCCCGAGCGGGCCGCTGACCTCGCGGAACAGGCGCACGTCCTTGAGTAGGTGCTTGAGGGGGAAGTTGGCCCCGGCGTAGTCGTGCTTCAGGTACTTGGCGAGCTTCTTGTCGAAGGTGGGGGCGTAGAGGGCGGAGCCCCGCAGCAGGGTCATGAACTGTTCGACATCGATCCCCTCGGCCTGCACCAGCCCCAGGCTCAGGGCGAAGGTGGCCGTGAGCCCGGCGATGAGCTGGTTCATGGCGAGCTTCAGGGCCGCCCCCTGACCGACCGCCCCGATGCGCTGTGGGTCCTTACCCAGCGCCCGCAGAAAGGGCAAGCAGCGCTTGAACAGCCCGGCGTCGCCGCCGGCCATGACGATGAGCCGCCCCTCGCGGGCCTCCGGCAGGCTGCCAAGGACTGGCGCCTCCAGGTAGGCTCCGCCGGCCTTCTCGACGCGCTCGGCGAGGTTGCGGCTCTCCTCGGGGGCGATGGTCCCCATCTGGATGCAGACCCGCCCGGCAAGGTCCGGGGCCTGGTCGCCGTGCAGCAAGGTCTCGGCGCAGGCGGCGGCGTCGCTTAGGACCAGAATCACCACCTCTGCCGCGGCGACGGCCGCGGCTCGGCTCGGGGCGATGGGCAGGCCCTGGTCCGCCAGTGCCCTGGCCTTGCTTGGGCTGCGGTTCCAGCCGATGACCCCGAACCCCTCGCGCCGCAGGCGCAGGGCGATCTCGGCGCCCATGAGGCCGAGTCCCAGGACGGCTGTCTTCATGTCTGTCGCCTCATCTTGGAATATGGACTCACCTGCAACTGAAGCCAGATGCAGCCAAATCGAATTCGAGCGTGGCCTGTGCTCAAGCTAACCCGCGGCGCAGCAGCTCGATAACCGGCGCGGTCTGGGGGCCAACGCCGCGCCAGAGCCGGAAGGACTCCGCCGCCTGTTCCACCAGCATTCCCAGGCCATCCAGGGCCTTGGCTGCCCCGTGCCCCTGGCCCCAGCGGCAGAAGGCGGTCGGCACGTCGCCATAGACCATGTCGTAGGCCCAGCCGCCCGGGGCCAGGCAGTCGTCGGGGATGGGCGGCACCTCACCGCCGAGCCCAGCGGACGTGGCGTTGATGATGAGGTCGAAGCGGGCCCCGGCCAACCCGTCCAGCCCGCAGCCCGTCACAGGCCCCAGGGCTGCTACCAGGGCGGCCAGTTCGCCGGCTTTGTCCGCGGTGCGGTTGGCGATGATCAGCCCACCGAGCCCGGTCTCCAGCAAGGGGCGCAGCACCCCGCGGGCGGCCCCGCCGGCCCCCAACAGCAGGACACGACGCCCGGCGAAGGCGAACCCGTGGTTGTCGACCAGGTCGCGCACCAGCCCGGCCCCATCGGTGTTGTCTCCGCGAAGCCGCCCGTCCGGCAGCGCGATCAGCGTATTCACGGCGCCTGCGACCTCAGCCCGGGGGCTGCGCTCATCGGCCAGACGCGAGGCCGCCTCCTTGAATGGGACCGTGACGTTGAGCCCCCGTCCGCCCTCGGCGAAGAAGGCCCGCACCGTCTCGGTGAAGCTTTCTGGTTCGCACAGGATGCGCCCGTAGTCCAGATCCTGGCCGGTTTGGCGGGCAAACTCGGCGTGGATGCGGGGCGACTTGCTGTGGGCGATGGGGTTGCCGATGACGGCGTAGCGGTCCATTCGGGTTTCGAGCCAGGTGCAGAATGGGTTTGGGCGCGGGCCGTGGGGTGTCCCGCTATTCTGTGAGCCACCGTGCGGCGTCTTTGGCGTAATAGGTCAGGATGCCGTCGGCCCCGGCGCGCTTGATCCCGAGCAGGGCCTCGATGACCACGGCGCGCTCGCTGAGCCAGCCGTTCTGGCTCGCGGCCTTAAGCATGGCGTATTCACCGCTGACCTGATAGACGAAAGTTGGCGCCCCGAAGCGGTCCTTGATCCGCCGGACGATGTCCAGATACGGCATCCCGGGCTTGATCATGACCATGTCCGCCCCCTCGGCGAGGTCCAGCGCCACCTCGTGCAGGGCCTCGTCGCTGTTGGCCGGATCCATCTGGTAGCTGTACTTGTTGCCCCCGCCTAGGCTGGCCGCGGAACCCACGGCGTCGCGGAAGGGGCCGTAGAAGCTGGAGGCATACTTGGCGGAGTAGGCCAGGATGCGGGTGTGGATGTGCCCGGCGGCCTCCAGGGCGGAGCGGATGTCGCCGATGCGGCCGTCCATCATGTCCGACGGGGCGACCACGTCGGCGCCGGCAGAGGCGTGCGAGAGGGCCTGGCGGACCAGCACCGCGACGGTTTCGTCGTTTAGGACATAGCCGGAGGCGTCGGTGAGGCCGTCCTGGCCGTGGGTCGTGAAGGGGTCCAGGGCTACGTCGGTGATGACTCCTAGCCCCGGCACTGCTTCCTTCAGGGAGCGCACGGCGCGCTGGGCGAGGCCATCGGGGTTGTAGGCCTCGCGGGCGTCCTCGGACTTGGCCTCCGGCGGGGTGACCGGAAACAGGGCGAGCGCCGGGATGCCGAGTCCCCAGGCCTCGCGAGCCTCTTCTAGAAGCAGGTCGATGCTCAGCCGCCAGACCCCGGGCATGGATGCGACCTCCTCCCGCCGGCCCTCACCCTCCAGGACGAAGATCGGGTAGATCAGGTCGTCCGCGCTGAGCCGCGTCTCCCGCATCAGGCGGCGCGAGAACTCGTCGCGGCGCATGCGGCGCATGCGGGTCAGGGGATAGGCGGCGCGGCCGGACTCGGCGGTAGACATCTGGTTGGGTTCCTCGGTCTGGGAGCGGGGCGGGCAATCCCGCCGGGGCCTTAGCGGAAGGTGCCGTACCATAGCGCACCGCCGCCGCGGGCTCCAGCCCGTGGTGCCTCCTCCGAGGTTTCAGTGGCCAGCATCGCCCTGGTGGCATTCGCGTCGCCGGCTCAGTTGGCATGGTCGGTAGAACGGAGCGATGCCTGTCGCGCCTGACTGTTTGGGCTTGCTAATATAAGCATCCTTTCAACTCCTTCATATTCGCCAGTCCATGCCCCACAGCCACCGCCCGAATCCCCGCGTCTTCGCCGTTGACCTCGACCATTTCCAGGAGGATGTCATTGCGGTATCCCGGGAACGCCCCGTCATGGTGGACTTCTGGGCGGAGTGGTGTGCTCCCTGCCACGCCCTGGCACCGCATCTGGAGAGAGTCATTGAGGAGCTTGGGGGGGCCGTGCATCTCGCCAAGATCGAGGTGGACGAGGGCGAGAACATGAAGCTCGCTGGGCACTACCGCCTGCGCGGCTTTCCGACGGTGATCCTGTTCCAGGACGGGCAAGAGCGCGGGCGTTTCAGCGGGGCCAGATCGACTCATCAGGTGCGCGATTGGCTGGCTGAGCATCTTGGGCCGCAGAAGGGGGGGGTGCAAGTCGCCTCGTGACGCCCGAGTCCCCGGGCGTCACGCCTGCATGCGGAGCAGGCGATCGATAGAGCCCTTCACGCCGTCGGAGCGGCGTCCCCGCCGCGACTGGGGTCTTCCAGAGACGCCCATGGAAGATGCTGCGTCGCGCCGGGGCTAGCAGCTGACGCCGACCGAGTGGCTTCTCAAAGTCGACCACCCGCGGCCCCGGACCTTGGCTTGTATTTACCAGGTGCCTTTGATACCTTCCGGACCGGTCGCGGGTTACCCCGTGACCGTCTCTATGGTGGTCCGCGCCGGTCCCCCCGCAACGCGAAGCCGTGAACCCGGTCAGGCCCGGAAGGGAGCAGCCGCAGCGGTGGATGTGTGTGCCGGGGTGTGGCTGGCGTGGCCGCCTCCTCATTCCTAGCCATTGATGGCCGTCCGCGATTAGCGTGTCAGGCACCAGCCCCTTCGGGTAAACTCCGGCGCTGGCAAATCCACACCGGCGATCCGACCCCCCCATGTCCTATCAGGTACTGGCCCGCAAATGGCGCCCCAGGTCCTTCGCGGACATGGTGGGCCAGGCGCATGTGGTGCGGGCCCTGAGCAACGCCCTGGACCGCGGCCAGCTCCACCACGCCTACCTGTTCACCGGGACCCGGGGGGTCGGCAAAACGACCCTGGCGCGCATCCTGTCCAAGGCCCTGAACTGCGAGCTGGGGGTCAGCTCGACGCCCTGCGGGCTCTGCGCCGCCTGTCGCTCCGTGGACGAGGGGCGTTTCGTGGATCTGTTGGAGGTGGACGCCGCCTCGCGCTCCAAGGTCGATCAGACCCGCGAGCTGATGGACAACGTCCCCTTCGCCCCCATCAGCGGGCGCTACAAGGTGTACCTCATCGACGAGGTGCACATGCTCTCCACCGGGAGCTTCAATGCCCTGCTCAAGACCCTGGAAGAGCCGCCGCCCCACGTCAAGTTCCTGCTGGCCACCACGGACCCGCAGAAGGTCCCGGTCACGGTCCTGTCGCGCTGTCTGCAGTTCACCCTCAAGCGCCTGTCCCCGGAGGAGATCCAGGGACAGCTTGCACATATCCTCGATGTGGAGGGTATCCCCTTCGAGACCCAAGCCCTGACTCTGCTGGCACGGGCGGCGGACGGGAGCATGCGCGACGGTCTGAGCCTACTCGACCAGGCCATCGCCTTCGGCGGCGGCAAGGTGCAGGCGGAGGAGGTCGGGGCTATGCTCGGTACCGTCGGGCGAGGGCTGACCCTGGACCTGGCCGACGCGCTGGCGGCGGGCGATGGGGCGCGGGTCCTGGTCGAGGTGGCACGTATCCACGACCTGACCCCAGACCTGGGCGAGGTCCTGCGCGAGCTGCTCGCCCTGCTGTATCGCGTCGCCCTCTACCAGCAGGTCCCGGCGACCCTGGCGGCGGACGACCCGGACCACGGGCGCATCGCCGACCTGGCGGGGCGCCTGGCCCCGGAGGACGTGCAGCTTTTCTATCAGGTGGCCCTGCTTGGCCAACAGGATCTCCCCCTGGCCCCGGACCCGCGCACCGGCCTGGAGATGGTCCTGTTGCGGGCCCTGGCCTTCAGGCCCGAGGCTGGGCCGGAGACCCGACCCACGGCCCAATCGGATGACAGGGCAGGGCGCCAATCCGCGAGTTTGGCCGCGGGTATGGCCTCGACCTTGGCCGCGGCTCAGCCCGATCCCCTGGGCTCAGCGGCTTTGGGTGGCGACCGCGTTGTCTACGGAGCGCCCCCGGCGCAGGCCCCGGCACCAACGGCAGACGAGTTCGCAGGCTTCGACTCCGGACGGGCGTCGTCCGCACCTGGCGCTGCGACCACCAGGGCATCTGGTGTCAACCCGGGGCAACCCGAGGACCGGGGACTGCCTGGGGAAGGGTCGCAGGTTGCAGAACCTGAGTCCGCAGATGGCTTGGCTGCGAATGCGCCGGCAGCAACTGCCCCGGGGCGCCCTTTTTCCCTTCAGGTCCGCCTGCAGGGTCCCGAGGACTGGCATCGGCTGGTGGCCAGCCTGGGCCTGCGCGCCGCGGCCGCGGAGCTGGCGACCAACTGCGCGTTTGCCTCCTGGGACGGGATCCGGCTGCGTCTGAACCTGGACCCAGCCGGTGAGCATATGCAGATCCCGTCGGCTGTGGAGCGTCTGCGTGGCGCCCTGGCGGACGCCCTGGGTGCCCAAGTGGCCTTGGAGATCAGCGTACGCAAGCCGGAGCAGGACACCCCCGCTCGGCGCCGGGTGCGCCAGGAGGCCGAGCGCCAGGCCGAGGCAGAGACCCAAATACACGGGGACCCCGTAGCCCTGCGGCTGCAGGAGCGGTTCGATGCCGAGTGGGTACCCGACAGCATCCGGCCCTGGGACTGAGCCGAACAAACGAGCCTGCCCGCTGAGCCGGGGCGCCTCGGCAGCCTATCCGTATAAACTCAAACAGAGGTGGCGTAAGTGAAAGGCGGACTCGGCAACATCCTCAAGCAGGCCCAGAAGATGCAGGAGGAGCTTCAGCGTGCCCAGGAGCGGCTCGCCCAGGAGGAGGTCACCGGCGAGTCCGGCGGGGGCATGGTCAAGGTCACCATGAACGGCCGTCACGAGGTCAAGCGGATCGCTATCGATCCGTCGCTGATGGCAGACGACCGCGAGATGCTGGAGGACCTGGTGGCTGCCGCCGTCAACGCCGCCGTGCAGCGGGTGGCGGAGCGGACCCAGTCCAGCATGGCCGGACTCACGGCTGGGCTGCCCTTGCCCCCCGGTTTCAAGATGCCTTTCTGAGCCGCCGCCCATGGCCGAGCGGTCGCTGCTCAACCAGCTCATCGACGCCCTGCGCTGCCTCCCGGGGGTGGGCCCGAAGTCGGCCCAGCGCATGGCCTTCCACCTTCTCGACCATGACCGCGAGGGTGGTCGGCGCCTGGCCCAGGTGCTGGGCGAGGCCATGGAGCGCATTAGCCGCTGCGCGCGCTGCCGGACCCTGAGCGAGCGTGAGCTGTGCGCCCTTTGTGCCAATCCCAATCGCGATCCGAGCCTCTTGTGTGTGGTGGAGAACCCCTCGGAGATCGTCGCCATCGAGCAGGCCACCGGGTTCCGCGGGCTCTACTTCGTCCTCGGCGGGCGGCTCTCGCCGCTGGACGGCCTGGGCCCGGCGCAGCTGGGCCTGGACGTCCTGGAGGCGCGCCTCAAGGAGGGTTCGCTGGCCGAGCTCATCCTGGCCGTCAGCGCCACGGTGGAGGGAATCGCGACCTCCAACTATATCGCCGAACAGGCTGCCCGCCACCAGGTGCGGGTCACCCGCATTGCTCACGGCGTACCCCTGGGCGGGGAGCTGGAGCACGTCGACGGTGGTACCCTGGCCCACGCCTTTGCCGGGCGTCACACCATTTAACCCAACACGGGGGAGATCATCATGTCCGATACCATCTTCGGCAGGATCGCTGCGGGCGAAATCACGGCGGATATTGTCTACGAGGACGACGACCTGGTGGCCTTCCGGGACCTCAGTCCCCAGGCCCCGACCCACATCCTGATCATCCCGCGCAGGCCGATCCGCACCCTAAACGACGTGAAGGAGGCGGATGCCGAGCTGGTGGGCAAGCTGTTCCTGGCTGCCGCCAAGGTGGCCAGGCAGGTCGGGATCGCCGAGGCCGGCTATCGAGTGGTCGTCAACTGCAACGCCGTCGGGGGGCAGACGGTTTTTCATCTGCATCTGCATCTGCTCGGGGGGCGCCCCATGCAGTGGCCGCCCGGGTGAGACGCGCACGAAGCCCTATGATGGAGGACGTGCAGC